>NZ_JAMYKW010000009.1:0-172056 GCF_040317555.1 Mesorhizobium sp. M1406
AGCTCCAAAATCAAACCGTTCTGCGCTACACTCTGTTTGCATCGGGGAACACCTCTGCCTAGGGTAAGTCTTTGTCGCAGAAGCATTTTCCCTGATTCGGAGCCCCGATGCACCTCAACTCTGTGAGATATTCGGGCTAGCCGTGGACCACCGCACTGCGGCAAGGTCCCGAACGGAACCCGTCGTCCGCCGAACGGGCCAGGCTCATGGCATGCCAGGCCCGCGCGGTTTCGGAACCCGATCCGGCCGAGGGCTAAGCCGCCTGCAACTCCCGGCGTGGCAGCGGCGGGAAGGCGATGGCGATGCCGACCGCGCCGAGCCCGATGAGGGCCGAGCCGATGAACAGCCAGGAATAGTTGGCGTAGGCATCGAACACCATGCCGCCGGCGAGCGGTCCGAGCGCCATGCCGAGGCTGGACAGCATGGTGGCGGCGCCGAATACGGTGCCGAGGATGCGCTGGCCGAAATATTCGCGCGCCAGCACCGCATAGAGCGGCATGACGCCGCCATAGGTGGCGCCGAAGATGACGGCCAGCATGTAGAACTGATCGAGCCGGCTGATCGAGAGATAGGCGGCAATGACGATCGCCTGGATCGCCAGGCCCGCGATCAGCACCGGCTTGACGCCAAGCCTGTCGGCCAGCACGCCGTAGAAAAGTCGGCCGCCGAGGCCGGCAAGGCCCTCGACGCTGTAGATCGAGACGGCCGCCATGGGCGCGACGCCGCACAGCATGGCATAGCTGACCATATGGAAGATCGGCCCGGAATGCGCCGCGCAGCAGGCAAAGAAGGTGAGGCCCAGTACGATGAATTGCGGCGAGCGCAGCGCCTGGCCGACCGTCAGGCCGGCACCCTCGGTAGCCGGCGCTGGACTCGCAGCCGCCGTTGCTGGCTTTGGCGGCTGACGCACCAGCAGCACGGCCGGCAACAGCAGCACCCAGGCGGTGATGCCGATGTCGAACATGGCGGTGCGCCAGTCGTAGGCTGAGATCAGCCAGCGGGCGAAGGGTGAGATCGTCATCGGCGCCACGCCCATGCCGGCCGAGACCAGCGAGACCGCAAGGCCGCGGTTGGTGTCGAACCAGCCTGATGTCAGCGCGATCATCGGCGCGAAGAAGGCGCTGGCGGCGAGGCCGACCAGCACGCCATAGGTGATCTGGAAGCTGAGCAGCGAACCGGCGCGGCTGGCCAGCACCAGCGCCGACCCGAGCAGCACCGCGCCGATCGTGACGACGATGCGGGCTCCAAAACGGTCCGAAATGGCGCCCCAGGCGAAGCCGCCAAGGCCCATCACCAGGAAGTTAAGGGTCATGGCGCTCGAAATGCCGGCGCGCGACCAGTTGGTGTCGATCGCCATCGGCTCAAGGAAGATCGCCAGCGAAAACATCGTTCCGATGGCGACACAGGACATCAGCGCGCCAGCGGCGACGATGACCCAACGATAGGAAAGGCTCATTCAAATCTCCCATGCCAGAGGGCAGCGCTGCGCGCTGCTTGCCTCCGAAGGACGCTGGCACCGAGGCCGATCCTACAATCCGGTTGCATTTTTTATCCAGTCTGAAATGACGGGGTTTTTCGTTGGCATGGTCTTTTTTGGACGCATGTCGTTATCCCAGAACCGCTTCGCACTTTTGGGCGACATGCGTCAGATCGGCAGTTCCGACGTGTATTTGATCGTCTGGCTGGGAACGTCCGTCTTGACGTTCTGCACGCCCTTGATGCGACTCAGATGCTCCGACTGGAAGCGGCGGTAGTCGTCGATGCCGGCCGCCACCACGCGCACCATGGCATCGCAGTCGCCGAGCATCAGGTAGCACTCCATCACCTGCGGCAGCTTTGCCACTTCGGTGGCGAAATGCTCGATCGTGTCCTCGTCCTGTGCCTTCAGCCAGATGCGGGTGAAGAAGGTCAGGCCCTTGCCGATGCTGGCCGGGTTGAGCACGGCGACATAGCGGTCGATGATACCGGCTTCCTCCAGCAGCTTCACGCGCCGCAGGCAAGGCGAGGGCGACAGCCCGACTTCATTGGCCAGATCGGTGTTGGCCACGCGGCCGTCGCGTTGCAGCGCTCGCAGGATCCGCTTGTCGATCTCGTCCAGCTTCATGGTTTTGGATTCCATCTATTCGGCAATTTGTGACACTCAATGCGAAATTCGGTGAAATACAACAATCTTTGCAACCAAATTGCGGACCGATATCGGTATGTTTGCCCCCGACATCAGTTGATTTCAAATGCAGGGAAGCGGCGGCCGTGAGGTCAGCCGATGGAGAACCATGAGCATTTCACAGGCAGTCGAGGCGGCGGGCGATGGCTCGGGGTCCGAGTTCCGCCGTGGCGTGACGTCCTGCGCGCCTGTGCTGTTCGGCACAATCCCCTATGCGCTGGTGCTTGGCGCGCAGGCCACGCAGAAAGGCTTAAGCACGGTCGAACTGTCTGCCATGACAGGGCTGAACTTTGCCGGCGGCTCGGAATTCGCGGCGATCCAGTTGTGGACGTCGCCGCCGCATATCGTGCTCATCGTCGCCATCACCTTCCTGGTCAACAGCCGTCATCTGCTGATGGGAGCGGCACTGGCGCCGTTCCTGCGCGATCTGCCGAAGCGCAAGGTCTTTCCGGCGCTGTTCTTCATGTGTGACGAAAGCTGGGCGCTGGGCTTGGCCGACGCCAGGCAGCGAGGAGCGGCAGGCATCACGCCGGCCTTCAGCCCGCACTATTATATGGGCGCCGCACTCGCGATTTATCTCACCTGGGTGGCTTTCACCACGCTGGGTGCCTTGCTCGGCCCGATGCTGGGCCATGTCGAGACCTACGGTTTCGACATGGCGTTCCCGGCCGTCTTCCTGGTGCTGATGCGCGGCATGTGGACGGACATGGCGGCGGCGCGGCCCTGGCTGATCAGCCTCGTCGTCGCGGCGCTGTTCTATCTCTTCGTCCCGGGCGCCTGGTATGTCGCCGCCGGCGCGGTGTCAGGGCTGGTCGCGGCCTGGCTGATGGCAGGTGATGCATGATCGACGCAACGACCCTTCTTACCATCGTGCTGATGGCCTGCGTTACCTACCTGACCCGGATCGGCGGCTATGTCGTGCTGCGTAATCGCACGCTCGGTGCCCGCGCCACGGCGGTGATGGAGGCGGCACCTGGTTGCGTGCTGATCTCGGTGATCGCGCCGGCCTTCGTGTCGAGGAATCCGGCCGACCTTCTGGCGCTGGGGATCACTCTCGCCGCCGCAACGCGGCTGTCCATGCTGCCAACTGTGTTGATCGGGATCTCTTCGGCGGGGCTGTTGCGGCATCTGACTGGCTAAAACGAAAAAGGGCAGGCGCCGAGGCGTCTGCCTTTTAATTTGAAGTCCTTGCTTTTACGCGGCAGCCGCGACATCGCGGCTGGCTGCCACCACGGCGTCGACCTTGGCGGTCGCCTTGGCGAGCGCTGCGGTCACCGCGTCGGGGCCCATGCCGACGCCTTCGATACGGATGACGTCGACATCGGTCATGCCGAGGAAGCCGAGCACGCCGCGCAGGTAGGGAATGGCGTGATCGAACTGCACCGCGGCGCCTTCCGAATAGATGCCGCCGGAAGCGAGCACGATATAGACCTTCTTGCCGGTGACGAGGCCCTTGGGGCCGTTTTCGCCATAGGCAAAGCTCTTGCCGGAGCGGGCGATGTGATCGACCCACGACTTCAGCGTCGAGGAGATGTTGAAATTGATGAAGCCGGTGGCGAGGATCACCGTGTCGGCGGCGAACAGTTCGTCGAGCACGACATCGGAGACACCGACGACTTCCGCCTGGCGCGGGGTGCGGGCCTCGACCGGCGTATAGATGCCGGTCGCATAGTCGGCATCGATGTGCGGCAGCGGGTTGGCGACCAGATCACGCACCACGAGCGTGTTGGACGGATCGGCGGCGAGCAGCTTCTCGGCGAATTCGGTGGCGATACGGGTCGAGTGCGAAGCGGCGCCACGCGGGCTTGAGGTGACAAGAAGAATGGACATTTTGGGCTCTCCAGTGATTGGAATGATTTGTCCCACCACATATGGGGCTATCGATCCATTGGATAAACCAGTATAATTCCTATACGATCCATCAATAAAATAGATACAGCGATGCAACCCAATCCGACGCTCGACCAACTTCAGATCCTGGTGACGGTCGCCGAAACCGGCAGTTTCTCGGCTGCCGGGCGCAAGCTCAACCGGGCGCAGTCCGTGATCAGCTACGGGATCGCCAATCTCGAGGCGCAGCTCGGGCTGAAACTGTTCGAGCGCGAGGGCACGCGCGAGCCGCAGCTGACCGAGATCGGCCGGGCGATGCTGGAAGATGCGCGTCGTATGATCGGCGTGCTGCAGCGCATGCGCTCGCGCGTCGACAGCCATCATCAGGGGCTTGAGGCCGAAGTTGCGCTGTCGGTCGATGCGACGCTGCCGTCACCGGTGCTGGTTCGGGTGCTGAAGGCGTTCGAGGCACAGTTTCCGACCGTGATGTTACGCCTGCACATCGGCACGCTTGGGCTGATCCCCGATCATGTCGTCAGCGGGCAGGCCGACCTTGGCATTGGCGGCCTGCTGGGCGAGGTCGACGTGCATCTTGTGCGTATCGGCTTCATGTCGATCGTGCTCGCTGCCGCGCCCACCCACCCGCTGGCGTTGCTGCCAAAACCAGTGGCGATCGAGGATGCCCGCGAACACACCCAGCTTGTCGTCACCGACCAGTCGGAGCGCACCAAGGGGCGCGACTTTGGCGTCTACGCCTACCGCACCTGGCGGCTGACGGACGTGCGTACGAAGCATACGCTGATGCGCGAGGGGTTGGGCTGGGGCGGGCTGCCGCGCTGGCTGATCGCCGACGATCTGGCGAGCGGCCGGCTGGTGGAACTCGACCTCGAGTCCTTCAGGGAGGTCAGTTCGCCCCTGTTTGCCATGCATCGCAAGGATCGCAGCCCGAAGCCGGCGGCGGCCTGGCTGATCGACCAATTCAAGCGCCAGCTCGGCTGCTTCAACGAGTTCGAGCCTGGCGAGGTGCCCGAGGAAGAGCCGGAGACAGTCCCTCGATCAGCGCCATGAGAACGGCCCGGTAATCCTCGGCCGAGGCGCCGCCCTCGATGGCCAGGGCGGCGCGGTCGAAGGCTGCGCCGAGCAGCGCGGTCAGCGTCTCCGCCGGCAATCTCGTCATCGTCTGCGCCCGCATTGCCGCGACCAGCCCCTCGCGCAGCGAGCGGTTGCCGTGGCGGTTGTCGATCGCATCCATGGCGGCGCGGCCAAGTACGGCGGGACCATCGAGCAGCAGCAGCCGCGTGCGGCCGGGTGCGCGCATGGCGGCGAGATAGGCATCCGAACCGGCAATCAGCGCGTCGCGGGCATCGAGCGAGGGTGGCGAGGCACGCTCGATCTCGTCGGCCACCGCCGCCGCCTCCTGCTCGACCACGGCGGCAAAGAGCGCCTGCTTGTCGGCGAAATGGTGATAGAGCGCACCGCGCGTGACGCCGGCGGCGGCGACAATCTCGGGCGTGCCGGTCTCGGCATAGGATTTTTCCGTGAACAGCTTTCGCGCCGCGGCGATCAGATCGGCGCGCGTCGCCTCGGTGCGGTCGCGGTTGGAGCGGCGCGCGGAGTCCTGTTGCATACATGCAGCCTGTATGTTAATTCACCTACATGCAGACTGTATGTTAGTTGACTGGAGAAGAAAAGATGAAGACCAGGAGCTATTATCCGGTGCTGATGACCGGCGACGTTGCCGGTACGGCGGCTTTCTATGTCAGGCATTTCGGCTTCCGGCCGCTGTTCGAGAGCGACTGGTACGTGCACCTGCAATCGGTGGACACCAAACGTGTCAACCTCGGCATTGTCCAGGGCGATCACGAGACGATCCCTGAGGAGGGGCGGGGCCGCACATCGGGCCTGTTGATCAATTTCGAGGTCCGCGACCCGGACGCGGTCTATGAGCGGATCCTTGCCGCCGGCCTGCCGATCCTGCGCTCTCTGCGCGACGAACCCTTCGGCCAGCGCCACTTCATCACCAAGGATCCCAATGGCGTGCTGATCGACGTCATAAAGCCGATCCCGCCGAGTGGGGAGTTTCTGGCGCAATATGCGGACGGTGCGGCGGGAGCCTGAACGTCGGCTCAACTCGCCCTCGCCACCGGCGTCACCGTCACCTGGCTGACGCCGGTGCGGCGCACGACGGTGCACAGCGTCTCGCGGCCGATGCGCTCGGCGTCGAGCATACGCACGAGGTCGTCGACGCCGGTGACCGGGCGGCCATCGATGGCGGCGATGATGTCGCCTTCCTTGAAGCCCGCCTTGGCTGCCGGACCGTCCTTTTCGACGCCGCGCAGCCGCACCGCCGTACTGGTCGAGACTTGCGACAAAAGGGCGGCGCGGCGCGGCAAATTGACAGTGTCGGCCGAGACACCAATGAAGGCGCGGCGCACGCGGCCGAAGCGGATGATCTCCGAAATGACGAAATTGGCGGTGTTGGAAGCGACCGCGAAGGCGATGCCTTGCGCGCCATGGATCATGGCGGTGTTGACGCCGATGACCTCGCCGGCCAACGAAACCAGCGGACCGCCGGAATTGCCCGGGTTGAGCGCCGCATCGGTCTGGATGACATCGTCGATCAGCCGGCCGGTGGAGGCGCGCATCGAGCGCCCCAGCGCCGACACAACGCCGGAGGTGACGGTCCATTCGAAGCCCAGAGGGTTGCCGATGGCAATGGCGATCTGGCCGCGCCGCAGCCGCTTGGAATCGCCCAGCGGCGCGACATCGGCAAAGCTGCCGTCGGCGCGCACCAGCGCGATGTCGGTGTCCGGGTCGCGGCCGAGCACGTGGCCTTCTCGCGAGGCGCCGTCCGGCATCGAGACGCGCACCGTTCTTGCATCACCCACGACGTGAAAATTGGTGACGACCAGCCCGTCCTGCGCGATGACGAAGCCCGAGCCATGGCCGCCCTGACCGCTGACGCGCTCGATGCGGCAGACGGCAGGGCCAATGCGGTCGACCGCGTCGGCAACGGTCGTCGAATAGGCGTCGAGCAGCGTGTCGTCGGCTAATCTATCGTCAGTTTGGAATTTCGGGGCGAGGAAGGCCATCGGCGGGGTTCCGTGTTGTCGGGCGCAAGGATGACTATATGTGCGGAGCAGTCCGACCGGCCGCGACCTGACCAGATGGCCAGTCAACCGGCAACTAGCCGTCAGGCGAGTACCTCTAGGCGCGCTATCGAGCGATATCTGGGGCATGAATGAACCCAGGAGACCAATATGAGCGATTTCAATCTGAGTGCGTTTTCGGAAGCCATCGCCGATCTCGCCGCCAAGGCGGCGCCGGCTACGGCGAGTTTCGCCACGCATCACCACCGCACGGCAAGCGCCTTCCACTGGCGTGACGGCTATTTCGTCACCGCCGAAGAGGCTGTCGAGGCCGGCGAGGAGATCGAACTGACGCTGGCCTCCGGCGAGACGGTGAAGACCGAACTCGTCGGCCGTGATCCTTCGACCGGAGTCGCCCTGCTGAAGCCGGTTACCGCCGTCAGCGCCGCGTCGTTGGCCAAGGCCGATGCGGTGCGGCCGGGCAACGTCGCCATCGCCATCGGCAATAGCGACGGTTCCGTTCTGGCCGTGTCGGGCTCGGTCGGCGAGGTCGGTCCGGCCTGGCGCTCGATGCGCGGAGGCACCATCGACCGGCGCATCAATCTTGCCGTCGGCGCCGGCGGCCGTTTCGAGGGCGGCCCGGTGCTCGACGCCAAGGGCGCTCTGATCGGCATGCTCTTGTTCGGGCCGCGACACCGGGCGCTGGTGATGCCTTACGAGACGATCGAGCGGGCGGTCGCGACCCTGCGCGAAAAGGGTCATGTCGCGCGCGGCTATCTCGGCGCCGGCCTGCATCCGGTGCGCGACCGTGACGCGCATGGCGCGATGGTGATGAGCCTCGACGAGGATGGCCCGGCCAAGGCCGCCGGTCTCTCTCTCGGCGATATCATCGTGGCGTGGAACGGCGAAGCCGTGCATGGTCCGCGCGACCTGATCCGCAGGCTCGGACCCGACAGTGCCGGCGCTTCGGTGACGCTTGGCGTCGTGCGCGGCGGCGAACAGCGCGATGTCGCGCTGACGATCGGCGAAAAGCCGCTCTCCTGAGAGGAGTGATGGATACGCTCACCAGCGACCGGATCATGACTGACGGTGCCGTCTCGCGGCGGCTGGTGGTGCTGATTGCGCTTGGCGACGCGTCGCGCGCCGAGCGCCTGGCGGCCGCGCTTGCCGCGAGCGATGACCTGCTGCCGGTCGTGGCCGGTGATGGCAAACCCGATGTCGCCATCGTCGACGACAGGAGCGGCGACGCCGTGCCGGCGTCCACGCCTCGGGTGCTGCTGTCGGGACGCGCCAATGGCGGGCGACCCGCTGGCGAGGTATTGGCCGTCATGCCTGCGGACGCGGATGATTTGTTGATCGCTGCGGCGGCACGGCTGGCCGCGGCGGGCTATCGCGTATCGGGCGGCGGTAGAAGCGGGCGCCTTGAGGACTTCCATGCCGGCGACGGCGAGCCGTTCGAGGACGAAGCCTCCGACGAGCATGCGATCCGCCCAACACTGTCGCCGCGCGAGGCGGAAGTCCTGGCGCTGCTGGCCGAGGGAGCACCCAACAAGGTTATCGCACGGCGGCTGAACATTTCCGTGCACACGGCGAAGTTCCATGTCGCAGCGATCCTGATCAAGCTGGGTGCGGCCAACCGCACCGACGCCATTGCCATCGCGATGCGGCAGGGGCTGGTGCTGGTTTAGGAAGGCTCGAATTCCTCGTCCCGCCTTGCGGGGGCGAGGATCCGACGTTCTGAGAGGGCTCCGCTGCGTCATCATCGCTTGCCGTTACAGCCCCTTGTGTCCGGGATCGCCACGGGCAAGGATCGCGCAGCGAACCACAAATGCAGGCGGAGGAAAGATGTCGCTCAAGGGAAAGACGCTGTTCATCTCCGGCGGGTCGCGCGGCATCGGGCTGGCGATCGCGCTGCGTGCGGCACGCGACGGCGCCAATGTGACGATCGCGGCCAAGACCGCTGAGCCGCATCCCAAGCTGCCGGGCACGATCCATACGGCGGCCGAAGAGATCGAGCAGGCCGGAGGCAAGGCGCTGCCTGTGCTGTGCGATATCCGTGAAGAGGCGCAGGTGGCCGAGGCGGTCGCCAGAACCGTGGAAAAGTTCGGCGGTATCGATATCTGTGTCAACAATGCCAGCGCCATCCAGCTCACCGGCACGCTGGAGACCGACATGAAACGCTACGACCTGATGCACCAGATCAACACGCGGGGCACCTTCCTGGTGTCCAAAATGTGCATTCCACACCTGAAGTTAGCCAGCAATCCTCATATCCTGAATCTGGCACCGCCGCTCGACATGAAGGCCAAATGGTTCAAGAACCACGTCGCCTACACGATGGCCAAGTTCGGCATGTCGATGTGCACGCTGGGGATGAGCGCCGAATTCGCCAGGGACGGCATTGCGATAAATTCACTGTGGCCGATCTCGACCATCGACACGGCGGCGGTGCGCAATCTGCTCGGCGGCGCGACGGTGGCGGCGATGAGCCGTTTGCCCGACATCATGGCCGATGCCGCGCATGCCATTTTCATGCGGCCGGCGCGCGAGACCACGGGCAATTTCTACATCGACGAAGAGGTGCTGCGCGCCGAGGGCGTCAGCGATTTCTCGGTCTATTCACCTGATGCGACCGGGCCTCTGGCCGGCGACTTTTTTGTGCCGGACGAGGTGTTCGCTAATTCGAGCACGGAGATAAGAGGGATCTACTAGGCCGGAGAACTCGGAAGCGCGGAGCTATCAGCTGATCTGCGATGGCGTGGCTTGGAACTCAGCAAGCTCCGCGTGATACGGCCAGCAGAGCCGTATTTCGGTCGGGTCGCTCCGGTTTGCAGTCGGCAAGACAAAAGCCCCGCCGGAGAGGGTCCGACGGGGCTCAATGCGTCCCGCTGGAGTCGGGACGGGGCAGGGAACGCCCACTTCTGAATCTGGGGTAGGTACGTCTTCGATTCAATGAGCCCGGCGGCGTACCAGTACAATTCTTGTTGAATCCCGGCACGTCGAGCCATCCCCGGCAGGGCCGGGGATGGCTTCTCGTACCGATTCCACAAACCAGGTCATGGTTTTGAAATCATGACCTAATTGTTGCTGGCCACAGGCGCCACCAGTGGGGTGATCCGGCGGATCGCAACGCGTCGGTTCTCGCGGTTGGGCCCCGCCGTGTTGACCTTCAGATACTCCTCGCCATAGCCCTGTGTCGTCAGGTTTTCCGGCGGGATGCCGAACGCGTTGGTCAGCGCCTCCGCCACCGCTTCCGCGCGGCGATCGGACAGAGCCAGGTTTGCCTCCGGCGTGCCGACGGCGTCGGTGTGGCCCTCGATCAGAAAGGTCTCGGCCGGGTTCTTCTTCAACAGCTTTTCCATGGCGTTGGCGACGCCCTCAAGCTTTTGCACTTCGGTATCGGAGATAGAGGCCGACCCGAATTCGAAGTTGAGTGTGTCGAGATCGACGCGGCGTGCGATGTCGCGCACGCGGGCCGAACGCTTGACCTCGTCGATCGAGTAGAGGCGCTGGACCCGTTCCACCGGCGGCTGTTCGAGGAAGGTGTAATAGTCGTCCGGATCCTCTACATCCTCGGAGTCCAGGATGTATTCCTCGCGCGAAATGGTGAGCCGCATCGGAGGCAGGTCGTCGCCCGGATCGCGCCAGTCGCCGTCATCCTCATAGTGCCGCTCGTCGACATAGCTCAGCACATACTCGCGTCCATCCGGCGCGATCCGCGAACGCTGGATGACGTCGCCATAGCGGTTGCGGATGGTGACGATCCGGACACCGTTGTCACGCTCGACAATTTCCCGGGTGCGATCGCCCGACAGATCCTCATAGTACACGTTCCTGGCGCCGCGGTGCATGCGCGGAGCGTCATTGCTTTCCACGATCGTCTGGTTGTTGAACTGGAGGATGACGCGGTCACCGAACTCCCTGACGACGTCGACGCCTTTCGGACGCCGGCGGTCGCGGATGTTCTCGTCGGGTGCACGCTCGACGCGTTTGCCCTTTTCCTCCGTCACAGGGGCGATCTTTTCAGGCTGGATTGCCTGCTGGGCCGACTTGTCGTCGGTGGGTGGTGGTCCCTGGTCGACCGGGGCAGGCTTTGGAGCCTGCGCCTGCTCGCCAGTCGGCTGGGCGGGCTGGGTGGCCTGCTCGCCATTCGCATTCTCGCCTCCGTGCGGGCCGTTCTTGCCCTTGCGCTTGCGCAGGACATCCTTCTGGCTGTCGAGGATGGGGGCTGCATTCTTGTCGGCCGGGGCTTCACCCTGGGCCGCACTTTCGCCCTGGGCCGGCTGTTCGCCGGTCACGGGTTGCCGGCCATTGGCGGGTTGTTCGGCCGTCGATGGTTGTTCTCCGGTGGCCGGCTGCTCTCCCGTCACCGGCTGCTCGCCGACAGGCTTCTTGCCGCGCTTCTTCTTTTCCCTAGGCTGTTCGCCCTCGGCGGGCGCCGCCTGCTGCTCGGGTTGAAGCGGTTCGGCCTGCGGAACCGGCTCGCCGGCGGGCGCTTGCTTCCTGGCCGGCGCCTGTTCTGCGGGCGCGGCTTCAATCTGCTGGTCCTGCTTGTGCTTCTTGCGCAGGGGCTGTGGGTTGTTGTCGTTTGCCGGGGCCGCCTGCTCGGCAGGCTGTTCGGCCGGCGCCTGCTCGGTCTGCTGCCGCTGATCGCGCTTCTTCCTGCGCGGCTGCTGTTCCTCGGCGGGTGCGGCCTGCTCGGCCGGTGCCTGCTCGGTCTGCTGCTGCTGATTGCGCTTCTTCCTGCGCGGCTGCTGTTCCTCGGCGGGCGCGGCCTGCTCGGCCGGTGCCTGCTCGGTTTGCTGCTGCTGATCGCGCTTCTTCCTGCGCGGCTGCTGTTCCTCGGCCGGTGCGGCCTGTTCGGCCGGCGCCTGCTCGGTTTGCTGCTGCTGATCGCGCTTCTTCCTGCGCGGCAGTTGTTCCTCGGCGGGTGCGGCCTGTTCGGCCGGCGCCTGCTCGGTCTGTTGCTGCTGATCACGCTTCTTCCTGCGTGGCTGCTGCTCCTCGGCGGGCTGCTCGCTCTGGGCCGGCGCCGCCTGCTGTTCAGGCTCGGCCTTCTTGCGCTCGGCCTTCTTGCGCTCGGGCTTTTGTTCCGGTTCCGCCTGCTGCTTCTGCGCGCAGGCTTCGGCCGATTCGCCCTCGGCGCATGCTGCTTGCGCCAAATTAAATGGGACTGACGTGCGCTGGGTAGGGCCGAACGCGGCACTTTCCGGAAGCGGGAACGCGCCCAAAGGCGTGGATGCCATCAGCAGGCCAAGTGCGGTGCCGGCCAGAATCCGTGGTTGGCGTTTCATCGAAAACTCTCCTTGTGGGGTCCCATCCTTGCCGAAACCGATCTTGCATCAATTGGTTCCGGTTTGGCGTGAATAGAGACCGTGCAGGGCTATTGGCCGGCCTTTTGAAGGCAACTTCGTGTCTTTCGACTGGCGAACGCCGCATTCCGCCCGTTGCCACGCTTGACGTTGCCGGCGGCTGGGGCCACATGCCGGCAATGGAAACGCCATTCTGGAAAACCAAGACGCTGGAGGCGATGAGCCAGAGCGAGTGGGAATCGCTCTGCGACGGCTGCGGCAAATGCTGCCTGTCGAAGCTCGAGGACGAGGACACCGGCGAAATCTACTGGACCAGCGTCGGCTGCCGGCTGTTCGACGCGCAGACCTGCCGCTGTTCGGACTACGCCAACCGGCTGGCGCGCGTTCCCGATTGCGTCGGGCTGACGCCGCAAAATGTGCGCACCATCAGCTGGCTGCCCAGCACCTGCGCCTACCGGTTGGTGGCCGAGGGCCGCGACCTCTACTGGTGGCACCGGCTGGTGTCGGGCAGCGCCGAGACCGTGCATGAAGCCGGCATCTCGATGCGCGGCCGGGTCAAGGCGAGCGAAACCGATCTTGCCGAGCCGGAAGACTATTTTGATTACATGCTCGACGAGGAGCCGTAGGGCCCGCGGCGCGACGACGAGCCAGGGGCTCGCGCTGGGAACGGCCAACCGCAGGGATCGCGCCGGTGACGCCTGCTCCTCAGCCAATCGGCCGGATCGGAAACCGGCGGCGTTCCTGGCGTTCACCGGGGTGCGTGACGGGATGAATGGCGGGCAATTTCCTTTTTCCCGCCACATGAACCGGAGATGAACATCAGGTTCGTAAAGAGTTCAGACAGGCAAGTGCATTCTCCCACCATCGGTTCACGAGGACGGGTGAAAGCCCGCAAAAAAGGAGAAAAAACGATGTTCAACACCATCAGGACGGCAGCCCTTTCGGCTCTGGTCGGTCTCGGCGCGCTGACGGCCATCCCCGCTCAGGCCGACAGCCTCTACCTCGGCTTCGGCAACAACAACGACCCGCGTTTTGGCGTCTATACCGGCGACGATGGCTATCGCCATCGCCGTGATGAACGCCGTAGCGACTGGCGTGATGAACGCCGCGGCGGCTGGCGTCGTGGCTGTTCGCCGGACCGCGCCCTCGACAAGGCCGAACGCATGGGCCTCTACCGTGCCCGCATCGTCGACGTAAGCCGTCGTACGGTGAAGGTGATGGGCCGCCAGGACGGCGACCGTGTCGTGGTCGTATTCGCCAATGAGCGCGGCTGCCCGGTTATCTATCGCTGAGGCCGGGTTCGGCTTGATTGCAGGGGCATGATCTTCCCGAACCTGCGGTTCGGAAAAGATCAGCCCGGGAGCTTAGAGGCATGATCTACGAAGATCAGCCAGGCAGCATGATCTTTTGCGAAGATCAGCCGGGCAGCATGATCCTCTGCGAGGATCAGCCGGGAGACACGACCTTCTGCGAAGGTCGGTCCGGACTAGCCGAGCCCCTTGCCATTTAAGGGTGTGGCTCGAAAAAACCCCGCGGGAGCGATCCCGCGGGGTTTTTCATGCACGCTGTTGGCTGGTCGGATCCTCAGTCACGGATCGTCAAGGCCGCTACTTCAGCTCGAAGGTGACGGTGACCTGCACATTGTAGGAATTCTCGCCGGCCTGCACGGGAGCCGCGGCACCCGCCGCGGCGTCGAAGGCCTTGGCGTTGATCGGCATCGGCGCCGGCGCGATGTTCTGGTCGGTGATCTCGATCACCCGGCCAAGGCTGACCCCGGCGGCCGCGGCCAGCGTCTTGGCCTTGGCCATGGCGTTGGCGACCGCCTTCCTGCGCGCTTCGGTGACCGTTGCCGCCGGGTTGTCATTGGTAAAGGCGATGCCGCCGCCCTGGTTGACGCCGAGCGACACCGCCTTGTCGAGGATCTCGCCGGTCTTGTCGACATCGCGCACCCGCACCGAAAGCGTGTTGGTCACCTGATAGGCGACGAGTTCGGCTTCCTGACTGCCATCCGGCTTGTTGGTGTAGTTGTAGCGCGGGTTGATCTGGATGCCCGCGGTCTGCAGGTCGCGGTCGTTGATGCCGGCCGACTTCATCGCCGCGATTACGGCGGCCATGGCGTCATTGTTGGCGTCGAGCGCGGCGCGCGCGGTCTTGGCCTCGCGCATGACGCTCAGCGTCAGGACCGCCAGATCGGGGGCTACGGTTGCTTCGCCTTCGCCTGACACGATGATGCGGGGCGGCGGCGTCAAATCGGTGGCTCCAGCCATCGCCGGAAAAGCGATTGCAGCGGCGAGCGCGAGAGGCAAAAGATGTCTGGTCATGAAAATCTCCTTGGTCCGCGATCAAGTCGCAAAGGTCGCGTAGATCGCGATTATGGGTTGATTTGGGCGATCTGCGGAAGCCCGTCGGGAAAGCCTTGTGCCGCGACGGGAAAAACATTAATCCAGCCGGCGTGGGGCCCGTAGCTCAATGGTTAGAGCCGGCGGCTCATAACCGCTTGGTTGGGGGTTCGAGTCCCTCCGGGCCCACCAACTTATTATAAATCTGAGGCTTACGCTTAATTCTTTGAGCTTGAATTGAGTGTTGTCGAGTAAGTCTCTGCCTTTCGGGTGAAATGGTTTTGGGCCCGTTTGTCAATTTTCTCCGTCTCGTTGATGGCACCCCGTCACAGGTGGCTCAACATTCCAGGCGTCGAAAGATCTATCTGCAATGGATGCGGTAATCGGCGGCAACGAAGTGCAATTAGGCGGGTTCTGACTTCGGTCGTGCACGCCCTCCGGTGCGAGGACTGGCCGCTGGTGGCCAAGATCATAGAGAAATCTTCGTGCCTAGATCGGCCCGCTCGCTTGAGACCGAAGGCGCATGCGAGAGTGATCCCCCGCCTTTCGCGGCCAAAGGAGCCATCGTTGCGTGGATGTCGTCAGTTGCTTCTTCAGGCAGCAGCGCGGCTGAAGCGATCGATCCTGAAATCATCGAGCGGCGTTTCGCAACGGTCGGTCGTGATGAGTTCGGCCATGGCGTCGCCCACGCCCGGACCGAGCTGGAAGCCGTGTCCGCTGAAGCCGAAAGCGTGGAACAGGCCTGGCGTCGTCGCCGAGCGTCCCATGACCGGCAGCATGTCCCTGACATAGCCCTCGCAACCGGACCAGGTACGGATGGCCGTAGCCTGCGCGATCGCCGGCAGCAGCCGCGCGACGGCGCGCAGCTGCGTCGGCAGGCGCATGGGGTCGGCGGCCGCGTGGCCTGGATCGAGGTCCACCGCTACCCTTTCGGCCGCTCCGCCGAAGACGATGTTGCCTCGCTCGACCTGACGCAGATAGGCGCCATGGTCCTTGTTGCGCGTCCAGATGCCGACCACCGGCAGGATCCGATGCGGCAGCGGCTCGGTCACACCCATCTGCGGGCCGCGGGCGTCGAGCGGGACCGCTTCGCCGAACTGCGCGGCGATGCGCGCGCCCCAGGCGCCGGCGGTGTTGAGCAGACAGTCGGCGGCGAATGCACCTTTTGAACTTACGACAAGGAAGCTGGAGCTCGCGTGGGTGATCTTCTCGACCTCAGCTCCCTCAATGATTTCCGCGCCGAGCTTGCGGGCCGCCTCGGCAAAGGCCGGTGCGATCAGCCGCGGATTGCCGCTGCCATCCTGCGGCGAGAACGACGCCGCAACAGCATCAGGACCGAGAGCGGGAAAACGGGCGCGAATCTCGCACGGGCTGAGCTCTTCCAGCTCAAGCCCCCAGGGCAGCGCCGCCTTGGCGTAGGCCCGCATGTCGGCGAGGCTATCTTCATCGAAGATCAGCCGGATATGGCCGGTTGCGCGGAATTCCACGTCGCGGCCAAGCATTTTTTCGGCCTCGCCCCACAGCCTGAGCGAGCGATGGGCCAGCGGAAGCTGGGACAGATGACGCCCCGTACGCCGGATGTTGCCGAAGGAAGCAACCGTTGCTCCAGTGCCGATCCGGTTGCGCTCGATCAACGTCACGCGCGCGCCGCGCCGGGCCAGGAAATAGGCCGAAGCCGTCCCCATAAGCCCGCCGCCCAGCACGATCACATCCATAGCGGCCTCCTGCTAAAAGCAACCGAATTTCTTGCCGATCTTGTCCGGGCGGCGGCATTGCGTCAAAGATGCGTTTGGACAGAAGCCATAAGCTTACCCTATGGAGTGGCAATGCGGGCCCGGCAGCTCGAAGTGTTCATCGCCATCATGCGCGCGGGCACCGTGACCGCCGCGGCGCGGATGCTGAACATCTCCCAGCCTGCTTTGAGCCAGATCCTGCTCCACGCCGAGGATGACCTCGGCTTCACCCTGTTCGAGCGGGTGAAGGGCCGGTTGCGACCGACCCCGGAGGCGCTCGAGATCTTTCCTGATGCCGAGAGGTTGTCGGCCGGGCTTGAAGGCTTGCGCCGCAAGACCACCGATCTACGCCTGGGTCGGGCAGGGCTGGTGCGGGTCGCCGCCTCACCACCGCCGGCCATGGCTATCTTGCCGCGTGCGTTCACCAGATTCCGGGCCCAGCATCCCAACATCATGTTGCGTGCTCATAGCGCGCCGATCGCTGCCATCGTCGACATGCTGCGAGCCGGCGACGCCAGCCTCGGCGTGGCCATGGACGACCGGCTCCCGCCGGATATCGAGGCGGAGATGATCGGCAGCGTCGGCTTCGCATGCCTGCTACCCGCCGGGCACGTGCTGCAAAAGAAAGCCGAGCTGATGCTCGCCGACCTCGTCGGGGAGGAGTTGATATCGTATCGCGGCAACACCCGCCCCGCCGACGAACTGGCCCAAGCTGCCCGCGCGCAAGGTGTGACGCTTTCGCTGTCGCTCGAGATCGACGTATCCATCTCCGCGTTTGGTTTTGTCCAGGCCGGTATGGGCATCGCCCTGGTCGACGCGCTGCTGCCTTGGCATCAGTTTGCCGGGCTTGCGGTCAGGCCGCTGAAGGCAGGGCCGGAATTTCCAATCGCGCTTCTCACCTCGCGGACACGGGCCCTTTCACGCGCCGATGAGATGATGCGCGAGGAGATCCGCGCGGCCTGTGCTGTCGTCCTGGATGAGCATCTCGCGAAGCCATAAGCAAGACTTATATCCTTGCCTGTCATACGTCTTGGACCCGCACCATCCGGTCGTGCCAGTTTTGCCTGGCAGACAGGAAGGGACGCATCATGGATGGTGTCATCATGGCAGATGAGGTGCCGAACAGAGCCGACTGGAAGGTTGGCGTCGATATCGGCGGAACATTCATCGATTTCTGTGCGCTCGAAGCAAATTCCGGACGCCTCGCATCGCTAAAGGTGCTGACGACGCCGGAAGATCCTGGCGCCGAACTGATGACCGGTCTCACCTTGCTGGCCGAGCGCGAAGGTTTTGACCCTGCCCATATGACGCGCTTCGTGCATGGCACGACCGTCGGCATCAACACGATCATCCAGCGCAAGGGCGCGCCGCTGGCCCTGTTCACCAATGCCGGCTTCGAGGACGTTATCGAACTCGCAAGGCTTCGCATGCCGGACATGTATTCGCTGTTCTGCTCGCGGCCGGACCCGTTGATCTCGCGCGACATGGTGTTCGGCATTCCGGTCCGCATGCGTGCCGATGGCAGTGAATCCCGGGCGCCGGACATGGCGGCTGTGGAGAGGGCGCTGGCAATGGCGAAGGCGAACGGGGCGCAAGGGATCATCGTGTCCTTCCTCCATTCCTGGCGCAACGCCGCGCAGGAAGCCTCCGTGAAGGCGGCGATAGCGCATCTTGCGCCCGAGCTCTTCGTCTTTTGCTCGGCCGAGGTGTGGCCGGTCATTCGCGAATACGAGCGCAGCTCCACCGCCATTCTCAACGGCTATGTCCATCCGCGTGTCTGTGGCTATCTGACGGCGCTGGAAGAGCGGCTGAAGGACCGAGGCGTGCCGGCCCGCCCCATGCTGACGAAATCGAACGGCGGGCTGATGAACGCTGCCGAAGGCAAGCACGCCTGCGTCAACATGCTGCTTTCGGGAACGGCTTCCGGCGTCATCGGCGCCTCGTGGTTGGCGCGTCAGGCAGGCGAAGACAGGATCCTTACCCTCGACATCGGCGGCACCTCGGCCGACTTCGCGCTCATCATCGACGGTGAGCCGCAGTTCGGCACCGGCGAACTGATCGGCGAATTTCCGCTCCATATCCCCTCCGTCTCGGTGAGCTCGATCGGCGTCGGCGGCGGTTCGATCGCAAGTGTCGATGCGCAAGGTGTGCTGCGGGTGGGGCCGGAGTCGGCCGGCTCGACGCCAGGACCAGCATGCTACGGCCGTGGCGGCGAGCGCGCGACGGTGACGGACGCCATGGTGGTGTGCGGATGGCTCGGCCACAGCGAGATGGCCTATGGCCAGCTCAGCATCGATACCGGACTGGCGCAGCGCGCGGTCGGCGAGCTTGCCGCCGGGCTCGGCCGCCCAGTCGAGCAGACCGCGCAGGCGATCCTCGACATCGCGGTGTCGGAAATGTTCGTCGAGGTCGAGAAACTCGCCTCGCGCGCCGGCGTCGATTTGCGCGATTTCACGCTGATGCCCTTCGGCGGCGGCGGCCCCATGCTTGGCGCCTTCCTTGCCCGCGAACTCGGCATGAAGCGCGTCATGGCGCCCCGCCGCCCCGGCGTGGTGTCGGCGCTTGGCGGGCTGGTGGCTGATCTGCGCGGAGATTTCATTCGCACCATCTTCAGCCAGTTATCGGGCACATCGCTCCCCACAATCCGCGAGGCGTTCGAGACCCTGGCGCAAGAGGGCCGCGATTGGCTGGTGGCGCAGGGGCACAACGCGGCCGCGCAACTCACTCTGTCCTGCGACATGCGCTACATCGGGCAGAGCTATGAAATCGAGGTTGTGTTGTCGCCGGAATGGCTGGCGGACGCTAACGCCGCTGCCATCGCGGACGCCTTCCACCGCACCCATCAACGGCTCTACGATTTTCACGATCCGGATGGCGAGATCGAACTTGTGAATGTCCGGCTCTCCGCCGTAGGCGCGGGGCCGAAACTCTCCTTCCCGGAGATCGACGTGATCGCCGCCACGGCCATTCCGGCGCGTCGCCTCCCGGTCTATACGGGCGTGAGTGTCGAGACCATCGATCTCCACTACCGGCAGAGCCTCGCCCCGGGCAGCACGTTCCAAGGGCCTGCCGTGGTCGTTCAGGAAGACACAACCTTCGCTATTCCCGCGGGCGCGCAGGCAAGCGTCGACCGCCATCTCAACCTTCTGCTCACCTTCCCGGAGTGATGCCTTTGTTTGACCGCACAAACCTTCAGGTTCTGGCGAACCATGCCCGCGCGGCCGCCGAGAACATGGCCCACACGCTGCACCGCACCGCGCACTCCGCCTTCGTCAAGGAAACGCAGGACTTCACCGTGATGCTGATGGACCGTTCGGGGGCAACCTTCGCCGTCCCGATGGAACTCGGCGCCACCTGGTACCCTGGGCTTTCGTATCGCCGCGCCATTGCAATGGTGGACGACTACCGGCCGGGGGATGTTGCCTTCACCAACGATCCCTATTCCGGCTATGTCGCCACCCACGCGCCGGACACGCATCTGTGGAAGCCGGTCTTCGTCGATGGCGAGATCGTCGCCTGGACCGGAGGCCACATCCACAACACCGACATGGGCGGAGCCGTGCCGGCTTCTCTCAGCCGGGCGCTGACCGAAATCCATCAGGAAGGCATCCGCTTTCCGCCCATGAAGCTGGTGAACGAGGGCGTCTTCGACGAGATGATCCTGCGGATCATGAGCACCAATGTGCGCAAGCCCGACCTCAACATCGGCGACATCAAGGCGCTGGTCGGCGCGCTCAACACCGGCGAGCGCAAGATCCAGGCAATGGTGAGGAAGTTCGGCAAGGCCGGCTTCATCGAAGGCGTTTCAGCTCTTCTCGACCAGGCGGAAGTGCAGGCGCGCGACGTGCTGCGCTCCATGCCCGACGGCAGATGGGAATTCGCGGACTATGCCGACGAGGATTCGGTGGAGGCCAATCCCTGCCGGCTGAAGTTGACGCTGACGATCAACGGCGACGAGGCGGTGCTCGATTTCACCGGCTCCGATCCGCAGCTCGGCTCTTCGCTCAACGTGCCCTCGGGCGGCGACCCGCGACACACCATGCTGCTGGTGGGCGTCTATTACGTGCTCTACACGCTCAATCCGAAGATCCTGCTCAACACGGGCCTCACCCGGCCGTTTACCTGCATCGCCCCCAAGGGTTCGGTTCTGAATCCGATATTCCCCGCTGCCGTGGGCATGCGCTCGCTCACCTGCGCCCGGTTGCGGTCGGTCATCTTCGGCGCCTTTTCGCTAGCAGTGCCGGAATGCCTGCCCGCGGCTCCTGCCGGCAACAATTGCATCGTCAACGTCATGACCACGGACGAGCGCACCAGCCGCACCGTCATCGCGGCGGTGAACCCCGTGGTGGGCGGCGGCGGCGCGATGCCGCATCGCGACGGGACCAACGGATCGGGCGCCGATGCCGCCTATCTCAAGAACACGCCGATCGAGATCACCGAGACCGAGATCCCGGTCGAATTCGTGAAATACGGACTCGCCAGGGACAGCGGCGGGGCGGGTCGCTGGCGCGGTGGGCTGGCGACCGAGATGGCCTTCCGCGTCTTTGCCCCCGATTCCAGGATCACGGCGCGCAACCGCGACCGCAGCTTCTTTCGTCCCTGGGGCGTGCTGGGCGGCAAGGCGGCGGGCTTGTCGGACATGGTTGTCAATCCGGGGACCGCGCACGAGCGGCGGCTGGGCAACATCGACACGGCGGTGCTGCAGCCTGGCGACGTGCTCGATATCCGCTCAGCCGGAGGTGGCGGGCGCGGCGATCCGCATCAACGCGAGCTCTGGCGGGTCGCGCAGGATGTGCGGCGCGGCTATGTGTCACCGATTGTTGCCGAGCGCGATTACGGCGTCGTCATTCGCGATGGCGAGGTCGACGAACAGGCGACCGCGAGGCTGCGCGCGGGGCATAAGCCGTCCGCCGGCCATTTTCATTTCGGTCCGGAGCGGGAAAGCTACGAAGCGCAGTGGACGCCAGTTGCTTACGACAGGCTCACCGCCATATTGAGGGACTTGCCGATCCATTGGCGGTTCTTCGCCAAGACCGAGATATTCCGTCGCATGAAGGGGAGCTCGGGGTCGGAAGGCGTCCAGGCGGCGTTCGATGCGGTCTGTGAACGGTTCCCCGAACTGCCCCGTCCTCGCCCCGTGCAAGAGGCCGCGGAATGATCACCGCCGGCCGCATCGTCCGGCTGGCCGAGCGCGACCGGGGGCAGCTGCATTTCTTCCTCGACGGCCAGATACGTAGTGCACTGGCGGGCGACAACGTGCTGACCGCGATGCTGGCATCAGGGCACGCCTTGCGAAAGTCCGAGTTCGGACCCGAGCCGCGGGCCGGGTTCTGCCTGATGGGGGCCTGCCAGGATTGCTGGGTATGGCAGGACGAGGGGCCGCGCGTGCGGGCGTGCTCGACACTTGTCACCGAAGGCATGCGGTTGCGCACAACGGAGCCGGAGAGCTGGCTGTGAACGAGTCATCGCCACGGATCGTGATCGTGGGCGCCGGTCCTGCCGGGATAAGGGCCGCCGCAGTCGTGGTCGAAGCCGGGTTCAACCCGCTGGTGATCGACGAAGGCCAGCGCGCTGGCGGGCAAATCTATCGCCGTCCGCCTGACGGGTTCACCCGCACGCCCGAGCAGCTCTACGGGTCCGAGGCTGCGAAGGCGCGCGCGCTGCATGTGCTCTTCGACCGGTTGGCCGAAGAGGGGCGGCTCACCCATTGCGCGGGCAGCTCGCTCATCGCCACGCATGGAGGCCGGCTGCACGTGCTGGGGGAGAGCGGCGTTCAGGTGATCTTCTATGACCGCCTGATCCTTGCCACCGGCGCGTCCGACCGTGTCGCGCCGGTCCCCGGCTGGCAGAGCGCCGGCGTCTACAGCCTTGGCGCGGCGCAGATCGCGCTCAAGGCGCAAGGCGTGGCGCTGGGGCGGCGGATCGTGTTGATTGGATCGGGGCCACTGCTGACGCTGGTCGGCGCCCAACTTGAAAAGGCTGGGGCGGACGTGGCGGCGGTTCTGGATACCTCCTCCTGGCGACGGCAGATGCGGGGGTTTTGGGGACTGGCCGCCCGGCCGGTTGTCGCGCTGCGCGGCCTGGCTCTGCGGGCGAGGCTCGGCGGCCGCTATCATGCGGGCGTTACGCTCGAGCGGATCGAGGCAGACGGGACGGGTGTCACAGCGATGCGCTGGCGCGACGCCGGCGGAAGGCAACGCCTCACTTCATGCGACATGATCGGCATGGGCTGGCACCTGCGGGCGGAGACCCATCTGGCCGATCTCGTGGGATGCGACTTCACCTATGACGAGCAGTGGCGGCAATGGCTGCCAAAGACCGACCGGATGGGTCGCGCCGGCAACGGCGTCTATCTGGCGGGTGATGGGGTTCGTCTTCTGGGAGCGGACGGCGCGGAGATCGCTGGGCGTCTTGCAGCTGCAGCATGCCTTGCCGATCTCGGACATCCAGCGCCCGCCGCCAGCACCGATCTGCGCAAGCTCGCGCGGCTCGAGCGCTTTGCCGGCGGTCTGGCTTGCAGCTTTCCCTGGCCGGCCGCCATGGTGCGGGCACTCTCTGACGACGCGGTCGTCTGCCGCTGCGAAAACGTGAATGCCTCAGCCATACGCGAGCGCGCGGGTTTCGGCGGCGGCGAGGCCAACAAGGTGAAATCGCTGTCTCGCGCCGGTATGGGGCGATGCCAGGGACGCTATTGTCACTTGGCCGCTGTCGAACTCGTCGCGGCGCAGGCCGGCTGCGCGCCTGACGCTGTCGGCCGGTTTCGCGGCCAGGCGCCCGTCCGGCCAGCGCCTATCGGCGCCTTTCTGCGCAACGGCTGATGCAATTGCGGAGGCCGCGCATGGATGAGGATCAGCTGCTAGAAATCGGCGACCTTGCCCCAGGACGAAGCGTCGAAGCGCCGGGGATCGTAGGATGTCGCATCGACGATCGGCTCCGAACCGGTCACCAGATCGGCGACGAGGTGCCCGGCGCCTGGCCCGATGCCGAAGCCGTGCCCCGAAAACCCGGCAGCCAGGAAGAAACCCGGAACGCTATGGATCTCACCGATGGCGGGCACGCCGTCCGGCGTGCTGTCGATGTAGCCGGCCCACGCCGCACTGATCTTGGTCTGGCGCAGTGCCGGCAGCAGCTCGAGCGCGCGGGCATGCGTCAGGCGAATGGTCGCCTGATCCGGAACCGGATCGAGGATGCGCATCCGCTCCATCGGCGTTGGCCGGTCGAGCCGCCAGCGCCGCAGCGCTTCGTGGCCCGAACGCATGCCTTGCAACCCGCCGGGCCCGAGGCTTCGCCAGCGCTTCAGGAACATGGGCAGGAACTGCGAGGAGAAACGCAGTTGCTGGGGCGTGACGTCCAGACGGCCACGTCCGCTTATGGCGAGCGTATAGCCACCATCGCTGCGACGCGTGGCCGAAATTCTTGCCGTGTGCAGCGCATCCGGCAGGCCCTCCGCGCCGGGGGAGACGGACAGGATGGAGGATCGGATCGATGCCTGTGGGAAGCGGAAACCGAACTGATGGCAGAAGGAGGAAGCCCAGGCGCCGCCGGCAAGAACCGCCAGCTTGGTGCGGATCGTTCCGTTTTCCGTGACCACGCCGCTCAGGCGGCCGCCCTCGGTCTCAATACCGCGCGCGGCGCAATTCTGGTGCACGGCGCCCCCGAGCTTGAGGATGGCGCGGGCGACCGCGGGCGCGGCTCGCGACGGATCGGCGGTGCCATCTGTCGGCGAGAAGACGCCGCCCGTCCAGGTCCGGCCCGTGGCGCGGCCCCGCTCGCTGGCCTCGGCGCTGTCAAGCATATGCGTGGTGACGCCGGCCGTTTTGGCGAAGTCACGCCAGCGCGCCCAGCCGGCCAGTTCCGCCTCGTCATTGCTGAGATAGAGCAGCCCGCAGCGGCGGAAGCCGGTGTCCTCGCTGGTTTCCTCTGCAAAGCGCTCCCAAAGATCGAGGCTTCGCGTCGCCATCGGCAGCTCGCGGGCATCGCGGTTCTGCTGGCGGCACCATCCCCAGTTCCTGCTGGATTGCTCGGCGCCGATGCGTCCCTTTTCGACAAGCGCAACCTGCATGCCGCGCCTTGCCAGATAGTAGGCGGCGAAGACACCGACGATGCCACCGCCGATCACCACCGCGTCCGCGGACTGAGGCAGTTCGCCAGATGTCTCGATTTGCTGCAGCGGCGCGGGCATGGTCTTCTCTGCTTCGACGCTCCAATCTAGCGCTTTGCGCAGGCAGCCGCTGCTGCAGTTGAGGCCGAGGCAGAATTTTATTCTGGCAGCTCCAGCGGAATCGGGAGTCCCTGCCATTCAGCGCGTATCCGCTCGGATGGACAGGCCACCGGGCTGTGGTAGTGTCAAAGCTTATTGCCAGGACAGCAGATCGTGCTGTGGCGTGCTTCTTCGGAGACGGCCATGAAACTGGATCGGATCGACATCAAAATTCTGCACGAATTGCAGAAGAACGGCCGCATCACCAATGTGGAACTGGCCGATCTGGTGCATCTGTCGCCGAGCCCTTGCCTGATGCGGGTGAAGAAACTCCAGTCGGAAGGCTACATCGAAGGCTATTCCGCGCAGATCAATATCGGCAAGCTCGGCCAGATGCTGACCGTATTCACCGAAATCACCTTGAGGAACCACCGCCAGGTGGACTTCGCCCGCTTTCTCGCCGTCGTGGAGAAGATCGATCAGGTCATCGAATGCCACCTCGTGTCGGGCGGCTACGATTATTTGATGAAATTCGTGACTGCCGGCATCGGCGAGTACCAGACGATCATGGAACGGCTGACCGACATGGATATCGGCATCGACAAGTATTTCAGCTTCGTCGTGCTGAAGTCACCCATCGTCAAGGCGCACATGCCGCTGCCCAGCCTGTTTCCGAGGTAGTCACCGGCGACCGCGCCGCGCCGCGCTTGTCGCCTGCAGTCCGCTACAAGGTGTCCGGCCGCAAGATCGGGTGCAGTGCTTTTAATTCGGCTTGCATCTCGGCGATCATCCAGGCGCAGATATCGGAAACGACAGGCCGTACCGGTCTTGAGCGCGGTGCAATCAGCTGATGGATCCGGCCCGTCTTGATCTGCCTGTCCGAAGCCGGGACAAGGGTTCCCTGAAGCAACGCCCTTGAAACGTTGCTGAGCCAGCCGAGCGCCACGCCTTCGCCGTTCATCGCGGCTTGAAGCACGACCGCGTAGTCCGAGAATTCGAGCCACTTTGCCCGGCTGGTCTTGCGGTCCGCCACACTGCCCCAGGCGTCCAGCCACTGCTCCTTGGCGTCGGTCAGGTGAAGCAGGGCATGACCTTCCCCGGTTCCGGCATGGATCAACCGACCGTGGGCGGACAAATAGGATGGGCTGCACACCGGAACGATGATTTCCGGCGAGAATGCCCAGTGGTGATAGTGGGTGTCGTCATCAGCCAGGATTCTCGTGGCAAGGTCGACAGTCTCGGCTGGTCCTCGTAGAACGCCCGCGATCAGTTCGAACCTCAGGTCGACGTCAGGAAACCGCGTGTTGAACGCCCCTAACCTGGGAACGAACCAATATGTTGCCAGAGAACTCGAAAGGGAAAGGGTGACCACCGGCTTTGCAGCGCTGTTTTGCTTGATTCTCCGGATCACCTCCGCGATGCCGTCAAATCCCTCCCGCACAGCCGAATAGAGGGCACGTCCGTCCGGGGTCGGGGTCAACCCCGCTGGACCCCGCGTGAAAAGAGGAACACCAAAATCGGCCTCGAGCTGGGCGATGCTACGGCTGATCGATGGTTGCGTGACGTTGAACTCGCGCGCCGCGGCCGTGAAGCTACCCGACCGGACGGCAGCTTCGAAGACAAGCAGTCCGCGCGCGGAAGGAACGAGTTTTGCAAAACCAGCCATACGCCCAGCGTATAGGTACCCAAACAATTTTCAAGCTTTCTATGGTTCTGGAAATGGCGAACTATAACCCTCATGAATGGGGTGGAGCAGGACGTGAAGATAGCGGCATCTCAAGCAGGCAGCATGTCCGGCGATCCTCTGCTTCAGCCGTTTCGGCTCAAGGGCCTGACGCTGCGCAACCGTGTGATCAGCACCAGTCACGCTTCGATGCTGGACGATGGCGGCCTGCCGCTCGAGCGCTACCAGCGCTACCACGAGGAGAAAGCGCGCGGCGGCCTGGCGATGACCATGGTGGGCGGATCGGCCATGACGTCGCCCGACTCGAGTTGGGGCGGCGGTCAGCTGAACCTTTCGACCGATGACATCGTGCCTCATCTCCAGTCGCTGTCGCAGCGAGTGCATCGTCACGGCGCTGCCGTCATGTGCCAGGTCTCGCACCTTGGCCGGCGCGCAACCGCCTATGCCGGGAACTGGCTGCCGCCGGTGGCGCCATCGCGCGTTCGCGAGACGCGAAACCGGAATTTTCCGAAGGAGATGGACGCCGCCGACATAGACAGGATCATTAAGGATTACGCCAGTGCCGCCAGGCGCTGCGTTGACGGCGATCTCGATGGCGTCGAAACCGTCACGGGGGGGCATCTGATCGGTCAATTCCTCTCGCTCAGAACCAACAGGCGCACGGATGGCTTCGGCGGCTCGCTGGAAAACCGCGCGCGCTTTGGCCTGATGGTTCACGAGGCGATCCGCCGCGCGGTGGGCGACGATTTCGCTGTCGGCATCAGGTTCGTGATCGACGAGGCGGTCGACGACGGGTCGGATTTCGAGGAATGCCTTGCCTTCGCCAGGCTGTTCGAGCGGGAAGGCCATGTCAACTTCTTCAATTGCATCTTTGGCCGCATGGACACCGACCTGTCGCTGGCTGAGCAGAACATGCCCGGCATGTTCAGCCCGAGCGCGCCGTTCTTGCCGCTGGTTGGACAGTTCAAACGGGAAACCAGGCTGCCCGTGATCCACGCCGCAGGCATCCGGGACATAGCGGCGGCGCGGCATGCCATCCGCGAGAACCTTGTCGATCTGGTCGGCATGACCCGGGCGCATATTGCCGACCCGCATATCGTCAACAAGGTGATGCGCGGCGAAGAAGAACGCATTCGCCCGTGTGTAGGCGCGTCCTACTGCCTGTACAAGAAGGTGCAGTGCATTCACAACCCGGCCAGCGGCCATGAAACGATCATCAGCCATACCATCGTGCGGGCCGAGACGCCGAAACGGGTGGTCGTGGTCGGCGGTGGTCCGGGTGGGATGGAAGCGGCAAGGGTCGCCGCCGAGCGTGGCCACAGAGTGAGCCTGCTCGAAGCCGGAGCACGACTTGGTGGGCAGGTGCTCGTCGCGGCCTCGGCGTCCGATCGCAAGGATCTCATCGGCATAGTCGACTGGCGTACCGACGAACTCGCTCGCCTGGGCGTGGAAGTCCGTCTCAACACCTATGCGGACGCAGAAATCGTCCTTGCCGCGAAACCCGACGCGGTCATCGTCGCCACCGGCGGCGTTCCCGATATGGAAAGGCTGGAGGGCGCCGAACATTGCGACAGCGTCTGGGACGTCCTGACCGGGGTCGTGCCGGCGAAGGACGATGTGCTCATCTACGATGAGACCGGACGCCAGGCCGCAGTTTCCTGCGCCCTGCATCTTGCCCAACATGGGCGGGTGGTCAGCCTGGCCATAGCGGACGACACGATGGCGATCGAAACGCCCTATCCGGACCGGGTGAGTTTCCGCAAACGCGCCTCGGAACGCGGCATCCGGGTCGTCAGCGATGTGCGCCTGGTCAAGGCAGCGCGCCAAGGCAACGGCATCGCCGCCACGTTCCGGCATGAGCTCACCGGTGCGGAAACGGAAATGACGGCAGCCCAACTCATTGTCGAGCGCGGTACGGTGCCCATGGAGGACACCTACCAGGATTTGCGTGCGCGCTCAGCCAACAACGGCGTCACCGACATAGCACTGATGACGGGAACGGAAACTAAGGGAGACAATGGTCCCCAAGCTGCCGGATCATTCGTCTTGCACCGCATTGGAGACGCGGTTGCCAGCAGGGACATCTACTCGTCGATCTATGAGGCCTACCGGCTCTGCTCGCAATTGTAGACGGGATCATGAAACTCGATCGGATTGATATCAAGATCCTCTACGAGCTGCAGAAGAACGGCCGCATCACAAATGTGGAATTGGCGGAACGGGTCAATCTCTCCCCCAGCCCCTGTCTGATGCGGGTAAAGAAGCTGCATGCCGAAGGCTATATCGTGCGCTATTCGGCGCAGATCGACATCGCAAAGCTGGGGCGGACGCTCACCGTCTTCACGGAAATCACGCTCAAGAACCATCGCCAGATCGACTTCGCGCGTTTCCTTGCCGCCATCGATAAAGTTGATGCGGCGGTCGAATGCCACCGCGTTTCCGCCCGTTACGACTATTTGATGAAATTCGTGGCCGCCGGCATCGGCGAGTACCAGGAGATCATGGAGCGGCTGAGCGACATGGATATCGGCATCGACAAGTATTTCAGCTTCGTGGTGCTGAAATCTCCCATCGTCAAGGCGCACATGCCGTTGCCCAGCCTGTTCCCGATGTAGTCAGAGCGACTCACCGTTTCCGTAAAATGCTGAGCCGCTCTAGCGATGGCCGTACTGGCTGACCAGTTCGGGGTCGCGGACGAGGCCATCGAGCCAGGTCGGGTCAAGCTTCGGCACGGAGGAGAACAGAAGCTTGGAGTAGGGGTGGGTGGGCGCCTGCAGTCTGTCGGGCGTGATCTGCTCCATCCGCTCGCCATTGTACATGACCATGATTTCGTCGCAGATCGCTTCGACGACGGAGAGGTCGTGGCTGATGAAAATGTAGGAAAGGCCCAACTCGCGCTGCAACTCCTTGAGCAGTTCGATCACGGCGGCCGCCACCACCGTGTCGAGCGCCGAAGTGATTTCGTCGCAGATGATCAGCTTGGGGTCGGCCGCCAGAGCGCGCGCGAAGTTCACCCGCTGCTTCTGGCCGCCCGAGAGCTCCGACGGGCGACGGTAGCGTAGCGTCCTAGGCAGGCGAACCACGTCGAGCAGTTCATCGACGCGCTTCGAGCGCGCCTGTCTGTCGAGCCCGTGATAGAAGGCCAACGGCCGGGAGATGATGTCCTCCACAGGCTTGGCCGGATTGAGCGCGGTATCAGCATACTGGAACACGATCTGCATCTCACGCAGCTCGTCCTGACTGCGTTTCCCTGCGGTACGCTCCAGTTGCTTGCCGTCGAAGATGATGTCGCCGGCCGCTGCCGGATGGATGCCGGCGATGACGCGTGCGAGCGTCGATTTTCCGCAGCCGGATTCGCCGATGACGCCGAGATTACGCCCCTTCTCGACGACCAGGCTGACGGAATTGACAGCGCGGATCAGCGGCAGTCCGTCAGCCCGCACCGCACCATAGCCGGCAGTCACATTGTCGATACGCAGCAGCTCTTTCGTCCCGGCATCCGCGTCCGCATGTGCTTGCCGCGGTTTCGGCTCGAAGGCAGCCAGCAGTTCGCGCGTATAGGGGTGCTGGGCAGCCGAAAGTATCTGAGCCGTGGTGCCGGTCTCCTGCACTTCGCCGCTCTTCAGCACAACGATGTGGTCGGCGATCTGGGCGACGACGGCGAGGTCGTGGGAGACGTAGACCCCCGCTATCCCGCCCGCCCGCATGACCGACTTGAATGCCTTCAGCACGTCGATCTGCGTCGTCACGTCGAGTGCCGTCGTCGGCTCGTCGAAGATCATCAGCTTGGGATCGCCGATGAGCGCCATGGCCGCCGACAGCCGCTGCAATTGCCCGCCCGAAACCTGGTGCGGGTAGCGCGCGCCGATCCCTTCCGGATCCGGCAGCGACAAGGCCCGGAACAGCTCGACCGCTCGCTTTCGCGCCTGCTCGGGCGGCATCAGCCCGTGGATGCGCGTAACCTCGATCACCTGCTCCATGATGGTGGACGAGGGGTTGAAGGAGGCCGCGGCACTTTGCGGAACATAGGCAATGTCGGTGCCGCGCAACTTGGCGCGCTGCTTTTCGGAAAGTGCGGCCATGTTCTTGCCGTTGACATTGATCTCGCCGCCGGTGATCCGGCAGCCAGGCCGCGCATATCCCATCAGCGAGAGCGCGATCGTCGTCTTGCCGGAACCGCTCTCGCCGATCAGGGCGACGATCTCGCCATCGGCGATGTCGAGGCTGACGTCCTTGATGATTTCGACAACACGACCCGAGTCCGTCGTCGCCTCGATCCTCAGGTTCCTGACCTCGACGAGATTGCTCATGCGTCCCTGTCCCTGATCTTCTGCGGCAGGTTGTCGATCAGCAGGTTGACGCTGATGGTGAGGCTGGCGATCGCCAGCGAGGGAACAATGACCGCCGGTGCCGCGAAGGGCAGGCCGCCGATGTTCTCGCGCACCAGCGCGCCCCAGTCGGCGAGCGGCGGCTGCAGGCCGAGGCCGAGGAAGGACAGGCCGGAGAGCAAGAGCACGATGAAGACGAAGCGCAGGCCGAAGTCGGCCAGCACCGGGCGTATGATGTTGGGCAGGATCTCGGATCCGATGAGGTACGCGGTGCTTTCGCCGCGGACGCGGGCGACGGTCATGAAGTCCATGCTGTTGATGTTGACGGCGAGCGCCCGCGCGAAGCGATAGGCGCCGGGTATATAGATGACGGCGAGCGTCAGGATCAGCGCCGGGATCGACGAGCCGACCGCGGCGACGACCACAAGGCCGAACAGCTTGCTGGGTATCGAGTTCATGGCGTCGAGGAAGCGGCTGAGGCAGGTGTCGAACCAGCCACCGGTGACGGCCGCGACCATCCCCAGCACCACGCCCGAGAAGCAGGCGATAACAACGGCGGCGAGCGATATGCCGACGGTGTAACGCGCGCCCATCAGCACTCGTGAGAGCATATCGCGGCCCAGATAGTCGGAGCCGAGCCATAGCCCCTGACGCATCGGGCCGAAATAATCGTCGTCGACGATGTCGCCGATCGAATGGGGAATAATGGTGGGCGCGAAGATGGCGATCAGCGTCCACGCCACGATGACCAGCGAGGCCACGACGCCCACGAGATTGTAGCTGTGGCCCAGGAAGGACCGTCGGGAAGCTGCCACGCGCGCCATCGTCACCTGAGCCTCGGGTTGGACATGATGGCGATGATGTCGGCGACCGTGATGAGGAGAAGGTAGCCGAGGCAGAAGATCATCGCGCAGCTCTGGATCAGCGGCAGGTCGCGGGTCGCGACCGCATCGACCATCAGCTTGGCGATGCCGGGATAGTTGAAGATCGTCTCCACGATGATGACGCCGCCAACCAGATAGGACAGCGACAACGCAACCGCGTTGACGATCGGCCCGAGCGCATTGGGAAGCGCATGTTTGAGCATCATGCGGCTGCGTGAGGCGCCTTTGAGAAGCGCCATCTCGACATAAGGCGTGGAGAGCGTTTCGATCACCGCGGCGCGGGTCATGCGGATCATCTGGGCGGAGATGACGAAGGTCAGCGTGATCACCGGCATTGCATAGATGCGTACGAGGTCGGTCAGCGAATGCGCCTCGTTGACCGAGGACAGCGCCGGCAGCCATTTGAGGTAAACGGCGAAAAGCAGGACCGCGAGGGTCGCGACCATGAATTCCGGCACGGAGATGACGCCGATCGAAAGAATGGTGACGGTGCGGTCGTAGAGGGAACCGCGCAACATGGCGGAGGTGATGCCCAGCGTCAGCGCCAGCGGCACAGAGAGCAGCGTGGTGATGCCGGCGAGCTCCATGGTGTTGACGAAGCGCCCGCCGATCAGCGCCGCGACCGGCATCTCGTTGGCATAGGACGTGCCGAGATCGCCGTGGAGCAGGCCGATAAGCCAGCGCAGGAAGCGCAGGATTGCCGGATCGTTGAGATGCATGGCCTCGCGCAGACCAGCGACGGCTTCCGGAGTCGCCGCCTGGCCGAGCAGGATCGACGCGGTGTCGCCGGGCAGCATGCTGGTGGCGAAAAAAACGGCGAACAGCACGATCAAAAGCGTGACGACCGCGATCGCCAGCCGCTTCAGCACGAGGTTGAGAACCCCAGACGTCATGGAAGCGCTCCTGCGGTTGCGTTCGGCCAAGCCATGTTGCGCAATAGGTGCCAGGGACCGGTTGTCCGGCCCCCGGCAGCCGCGTCTCAGGCTTCGAGCCAGAGGTATTCCGCCATTGCGTAGCCCATCATGCCACCGAGCGGGTTCGCCTCCAAACCCTTCACCTTGCTGGAGAGGGCATCCACGTTGGAAATGTAGGCCGGGATGATGGTGCCGGCCTCCTCGGAGACCATAGTCTGCATCTGGCCGTAGATTTCCTTGCGCTTGGCCTGGTCGAGCGAGCCGCGCGCCTCGACGAGCAGCTTGTCGAATTTCTCGGACTTGTACTGGCTTTCGTTCCACGGCGCGTTCGAAGCGTAGAGGAGCGAGAACAAGATGTCCGGCGTCGGCCGCGGATTGATGTTGCCGAAATGGACCGGCGCCTTGAGCCAGTAATTGTCCCAGTAGCCGTCGGACGGGACGCGCTGGACATCGAGCTTCATGCCGATCTCGGCACCGGCAGCCTGGACGATCGTCGCCATGTCGATCGAAGAGGTCGCGGCATCGGAGGCGATCACGGGGATGGACTGGCCGAGCAAGCCCGACTTCTGGAAGTGGAACTTGGCCTTGTCCGGGTCGAAGGCTTTCGGCTTGAGGTCGGTATTGTGGAAGATGTTCGCCGGCGAGACGGGCTGGTCGTTGCCGATTTCACCGAGGCCGCGCAACGCCGATTTGACGATCTGCTCTCGGTTGACGAGATTTTTCATGCCGGCGACGAAATCGGCCTTGCTGCCCGGATCCATGTCGAGCCGGATGTTGAGATCCGTGTAGTTGCCCGAGGTCGTCTTCGACAATTCGAAGCCCTGCTGGCCGCCGATGAGCTTCATCGCGCGCGGATTGATCGAGGCGGCGAAATTGATGTCGCCGGAAAGCAGGGCGTTGACGCGGGCGCTGTCGTCGCTGATGGCGATGAATTCGAAAGAGTCGAGATAGGGCTTGCCCGACTTCCAGTAGTTCTTGTTCTTGGTGACCACCGAACGCACGCCCGGTTCGAACGTTTGCAGCACGAAGGCGCCGGTGCCGTTGCCCTTGGAAAAGTCGGTCGTGCCGTCGGCCACGATCATGAAATGATGCAGCGCCAGGATGGTCGGAAGGTCGGCATTCGGATCGGCGAGCGTGATTTCCACGGTCGACTTGTCGACTGCCTTGAAGCCAGTCATCTGGGCTGCGATCTTGGCGACTTTGGAACCGACCGCCGGATCGAGATGGCGCTTCAGCGAGAAGACGACGTCGTCGGCGGTGAGGGCCTTGCCGTCGTGGAAGGTGACGCCCTTGCGCAGCTTCACCGTCCAGGTCTTGGCCTCCTTGCTGTCGAAGCTTTCAGCCAGCTCCATTTGCGTGACGCCATCCTTGTCGAGGAAAGTCAGGCGGTTGTAGAGCGAGCAGCAGCGGACATAGTCGGTCGACAGCGACGCCTTTGCCGGATCGAGCGTGTCGGCGGTCGAGGACGACCAGCCGGCGGCCTTGAAACTTCCGCCGGAAACCGGCGTGGCAGCGACTGCATTGGTGGCGCGGCCGAGCACCACGCTGCCCGCGGCGACCGCGGCGCCGCCGGCCAACAGCATCTTGAGGAGTTCGCGGCGGCTGGCGCCCCGCCGAATGGCGTTTTCGACCATCGCATCGTCCGCTCCGGTCCAGTTGGTGATCTTGTCGGTCATGTCATTCCCCTTTCTGTTTGTTTTTCCGGGTTGCTCGTCTTGCTGCGGCTTTCCGGGCTTGGGCTCAGGTTCGTTCCTTCAGGCTTTCCCGCACGGCCGCGGCAAAGGCCGCCATTGACGTGAAGTGGTAGTCCGGCGCGGTGAAGCGCACGGGCTCGATCGTGCCGCCATAGCCCTTCTGGGCGTGCCGGCGCTCGATCCAGCAGTTGGTCATGCCAAGCGCTCGGGATATGCCAATGTCGTGGTACTGGCTTTGCGCGACGTGCAAGATGTCATCCTTGCTGTCGCCCCGGGAGGCCACGAAATCGAAGACCTTCTGGAAGAAGGCCGGCTCCGGTTTCTCGGTGCCGGTGTCGTCAGCGGTGAAGGTAGCGAAGAAGGGCGAACCGAGCTGCTTCTCGAAATGATCGAGCGCCCATCGCCGGGCATTGGTCATGGCGATCAGTCTGTGGGATTTCGCAAGCTCGGCCAATGCCGCCGCGCTGTCAGGGAAACCTTGCCAAGCGCTGGCGGAGTCCCGCAGGCGGGCGCCGTATTTCTCCTCGGCCGGCAGGCCGAGCCGCGATGCAATGACCCTGTAGACGCGTGCGAGATCGTCGGGGAACAAGGCTGCATCGGGCATGTAGCGGGCCTGCCGGTAAAGGCTCAGCGCTTCCTCGCTGTCGATGGCAACGCCGGCCTCGGCGGCAATCCCGGCCAGGCAGGTCGTGATCCCGCCTTCGAAATCGATCAGCGTGCCGACGACATCGAAGGTCATGTATTTGAATTCGCTAAAGCCCCTGGCCAAGACTGGCTCTCCTCTGCGCGCGGCCGAATTGCATGTGTTGAACAGAACAAAATTCCGTGCTGTCCGGGGCGTCGGCCTTTTCCGAAGGCCCGGAAATCCGGGCCTTCTGGCCTTGTCTTATGAGCAGTCTGGCACTTCCCCCGCGCTAGATTCGCCGAAAAGGCGTGAGGGCGCGGCACAAAATTGCGAAATCGTCTGTCCCGGCGATATTTCGAGACACGACATATTTCGCCGCCGTCATGCCATGGCCTGGCGGACATCGGGATCGTCCAGCGTCTGGTCGAGCGTCCGGCGCGTGCGCTCGATGATCGCGTCGATGTCTGCGTCGGTGCAGCAGAGCGGCGGGGCATAGCCGATAACCCCATGCGCAAAGGCACGGATGATCAGGCCATTGTCCCACGCCCTGTCGAAGACGCGCCGCGCCGGCATGGCCGACGCCGGAAGCGGTGTCTTCTTCTGTTTGTCGACCACCAGTTCGATCGCGGCAAGCATGCCGCGGCCGCGCACATCGCCGACGAGAGGGTGGTCGCTCAAGCCAGCCAGTCCCGCCATCAGGCGAGCGCCGGCCTTGATGCCGTTCTCCAGAAGGCCGTTTTCGTAGAGCTTCAACACCTCGAGCGCGACTGCGGCGCTGACGGGATGGGCGGAATAAGTGTAGCCGTGGCCGACTGTCGACGTGCCCGCGCCATCGGCGATGACGTCATAGACGTGATCGGCCATGAACACGGCGCCCATTGGAACATAGCCCGAGGTCAGCCCCTTCGCAGTCGTTATGAAATCGGGAACGATGTCCTCATCGGTGCAGGCGAACAAGGGGCCCGTGCGGCCGAAGCCGGTAATCACCTCGTCGGCGATGAACAGGATACCGTACTCCCGGCAGAACTCGCGCATCGCCTTGATCCAGCCTTTCGGCGGAACAATGACGCCGCCCGAGCCCTGGATCGGCTCGGCATAGAAGGCCGCGACCCGCTCCGGCCCGATCTCCTCGATCTTGGACTTCAGCGCGCCGAGCGATGCGGCGATGATCGCGTTGCCGTCCTCTCCCACCGGGTTGCGATAGGGGTAGGGGGAAGGGATCTTGTGCTGCCATTCGAACGGAATGCCAAAACCGGCGTGAAAGGCGGGGAGTGCGGTCAGGCCCGCGCCAACCACCGACGACCCGTGATAACCCTGCTCGATGGAAATGAACTGGTCGCGTTTTGGCTCGCCCCTGGCATTCCAGTAGTAGCGGACGAAACGGATCGTGCTGTCGATCGCGTCCGAGCCGCCAAGCGTGAAGAAGACATGATTGAGGTCGCCCGGCGCGCGCTCGGCCAGCTCCGAAGCGAGCCGGATGGCCGGCTCCGAGCCGAGGTCGAAATAGGCGGTGGCGTAAGGAAGCTCGCGCATCTGCCGGGCTGCGGCCTCGACGATGCTGTCGTGGCCGTAGCCGGCGTTGACGCACCACAGCCCTGCGAAGCCGTCGACGAGTTGCCGGCCGGATGCATCGGTCACGGCCGCCCCCTTCGCCGATTTCAACACGCGCACGCCGTGCGCCTCATGACCACGGTATGAAGAGACCGGGTGGATGAGATGAGCGCGATCGAGTTCGATCAGGGAATTGGCGAGCATTGTTGTTCTCCGACTAGCCTAGCGCCTGGTTGGCGAGGGCGTAAACTCTTGGCCTGGCCTGTTCCGCGCCCGTCTTGGGTGGACGGTCCATGGCCACGCCGCCGCCGACATGGGTGAGGCCGATTTCTTCGAGCCAGCCGGCAATGCCGGTCGTGCTGTCGGTATCCACGCGCAGGAAGACGCCGGCGCGCGGGGCGGCGAAGAAGCGGATCAGGGCCTTCGCCTCGTCAGCGCTTCCCGCGATGACCGGGCCGATCACCTCGCCGCGCCCGAACGGGCGGATCGCGGCATAGGCCTCGATGTCGCCGTTGCGGCGGATGACCGCGAATTGGCCACGCTCTGCCAGCGCATCGATCAGAGCTTCACGGTCGGCGCCGTAGGCGTCGCGGTCCAGCGCCTTGATTTCCGGGAGATCGGCGGTGCCTGTGGCTTCCACGCCGTCGGGTGCACCAAGCCTGGCAACGGTGCCCTGATGTTGCCGGATCGTACCGGACGGCACGAAGCCGAGTTTTTCATAGAGAGGCATGCCGTCCGCTGTCGCGACGAGCCGCAGCGGGCGGTCCTCGGCAAGGGCGAAGGCCTGTTCCATCAGCCGGCGCCCGAGCCCCTTGCCCCGCACATTCCTGTCGACGATCACCATGTTGATCATGGCGCAATCCGCGCCGTAGGGCGTTACCAGAATGGTTCCGGTCACGCGGCCCTGGTCGTCGAGCGCGACCGCACCGTTCGAGAGCTGCAGCGCCATCTGCCAGTCCTGCGCACGATGCGGCCAATTCTCCTGGCGAGAAAGCGCCACCGCTCCCTCAATATGGTCCGGCCCGAAGGCCTGGAGTTCGATGTCGCCCTGCTGCATGAGGCATCCTTCCGTCTGACGACAAGTTTCGACCATCGGCGCGCCGCAGATCATCTGAAGGCTTTGGCTTCGACAGTATCTTTCGCCGTAGCGCGAGGGGTGTGCCGCATCTTGTGCTGGCGCTGTCCGCAGCGGAGGCGCCTCACGCCGCGCGCGGCGCCGCAATCGGCACGCCAGATGCTACAGCGTGCCAAACCGGATGGCGGATACGGAACTTTCTGCTTTCGTGAGGGCGATTTCGGTCAGGTGGGTCGCCACCTGCCGTCCTATGATGGAATACATCCCTGCACGGATGTGCTTCCACCGGAGATCGACGGACATGGCTTCCTTCAGGCCCAAATACATCACCTTCGACTGCTACGGCACGTTGACCTTTTTCCAGATGGCGGAAGCGGCGCGCGACCTCTATGGCAGCCGGCTCGACGAGCCCCGCATGCAGGAGTTCATCAAGAATTTCTCGGCCTATCGGCTCGACGAGATCATGGGCGACTGGAAGCCGTATGCCGATGTCATCCACAACGCGCTCGAGCGCACCTGCAAGCGCAATGGTGTCGCCTTCAGCCCCGACGACGCCAGGATGATCTATGAGCGCGTGCCGACCTGGGGGCCGCACGCCGACGTTCCGGCCGGCCTGGCGAAGGTCGCCAAGGAAATTCCCCTGGTCATCCTGTCCAACGCCATGAACGCGCAGATCATGTCCAATGTCGAGAAGCTCGGCGCGCCGTTCCATGCCGTCTACACGGCCGAGCAGGCGCAAGCCTACAAGCCCCGGTTCAAGGGGTTCGAATACATGCTGGACATGCTGGGCTGCGGCCCGGAAGACATTCTTCACTGCTCGTCCTCGTTCCGCTACGACCTGATGTCGGCACATGATCTCGGCATCAAGAACAAGGTCTGGGTCAATCGCGGGCACGAACCGGCCAACCCGTACTATGGCTATGTCGAGATATCGGACATTTCCGGCCTCCCGGGCGTGGTCGGGCTTTGAAACAGGCGGATTGCCGATGAAACTGGTCTCCTACTGGCACGACACCGCCCCCGTCTTTACCGGCGGGGCGCCAGGCCCGGTCGAGGGGCACTACGATGCCGCCATCGTCGGCGGCGGCTTCACCGGCCTTGCCGCGGCGCACCGACTGGCGAAGGCCGGCACCAAGGTGGCGGTGCTGGAAGCGGAGCGGGTGGGGTGGGGTGCATCCGGACGCAATGGCGGACACCTGAACAACGGCCTCGCCCACAGCTACCTCTCTGCCAAGGCGGAGCTCGGCAAGGAACGCGCGATAGCGCTCTACCGGGCACTTGACGACTCGGTCGACACCATCGAGACGCTGGTCGCCGAGGAAGGCATCGACTGCAATTTCCGCCGCGCCGGAAAGCTGAAGCTCGCCTCCAAGCCGCAGCATTTTGAATCAATCGCCCGCAACTTCGAAGCGCTCTATGCCGAGGTGGACCCGGATACGACGCTGCTGTCGGCGAACGATCTCAGATACGAGATCGGCTCGCCCTTTCATGGCGCGATGCTGTCGAAGAAAAGCGCCATGATGCATATGGGCCGCTATGTCGCCGGCCTGGCCACGGCCGCTACCCGCCACGGTGCCGTCATTCACGAGAACGCGGCGGTGACGGATCGGAAGCAGGTCGGCAGCAAGCATGAGATCACCACCTCGCGCGGTCGGATCAGCGCCGACAATGTGCTGGTGGCGACCGGCGCCTATACCACGCCGAATTTCGGTTATTTTCACCGCAGGATCATCTCCGTCGGCAGCTTCATCATCGCCACGCGGCCGCTCAGCGACGCCGAGATCGCCGCGACCATGCCCGGCAACCGGACATGCGTGACCTCGATGAACATCGGCAACTACTTCCGGCTTTCGCCTGATAACCGCCTGATCTTCGGCGGCCGCGCACGCTTCTCGGCGACATCGGACCAGCGCTCCGACGCCAGGAGCGGACGGATATTGCAGGCGAGCCTTGCCACGATCTTCCCGCAACTCGCCAAGGTCGAGATCGACTATTGCTGGGGCGGGCTGGTCGACATGACCAAGGACCGCTTCCCGCGGGCCGGCTACCATGATGGGGTCTGGTTCGCGATGGGATATTCCGGCCACGGCGCGCAGCTTTCCACGCATCTTGGCATGATCTTGGCCGATGCCATGCTCGGCCGCGCGGATCGCAATCCGATGAAGGGGTTCGAGTGGCCTGCCATTCCCGGCTATTCCGGCAAGCCGTGGTTCCTGCCGATGGTCGGCCTCTACTACAAGGCGCTCGATCGGATTCGGTGACCTTTTCGGCCTGGCCGGGCTTCAGCCAAATTGTCTCAGCTGAGCCCGCCCATATGAAAACTCTTCATCTCGAGATATTCCTCGATGCCGGCCTGAGCCCCCTCGCGCCCGAGACCGGACTGTTTGACGCCCCCGAAGGGGGCCACCTCGATCGAGACTGAGCCGGTGTTGAGCCCTACCATGCCGAATTCCAGTGCCTCGCCGACGCGCCAGGCGCGTTTCAGGTTCTCGGTGTAGAAGTAGGAGGCAAGCCCGTAGGGCGTGCCATTGGCCAGCGTGATCGCTTCCTCTTCCGTCTCGAAGCGGAAAAGCGGCGCAACCGGGCCAAACGTTTCCTCGCCGGCGAGCTGCATCTCACGTGTCGCGCCGGTCAGCACCAGCGGCGCGACATATTGCGGACCGCCAGGCAAGGCCGGCCGGTCCGTGATGATCTTTGCACCTTTGGCCAGCGCATCCTCGACGTGGCGGTTGATTTTCTCGACCGCCGCCATGTTGATCATCGGCCCGATGGCGACGCCGGGCTGTGTGCCGGGCCCGACCGTCATGGCGTTGACGCGGGCGGTGAGCTTCCTGGCGAAGGTTTCGTAGACACCGGCCTGGACGAGGATGCGATTGGCGCAGACGCAGGTCTGGCCGCCATTGCGGAACTTCGAGACGAGCGCGCCCTCGATGGCGAGATCGAGATCGGCGTCGTCGAAGACGATGAAGGGGGCGTTGCCGCCGAGTTCGAGGCTGAGCCGCTTCACGCTGTCAGCGGCGCCGCGCATCAGCAGCGAACCGACCCGCGTCGAGCCGGTGAAAGAGATCTTGCGAACGGTCTCGTTCGCCATGATCTCGTTGCCGATCTCGGGCGGCATGCCGGTGACGATGTTGATGACGCCCGCGGGAATGCCCGCGCGTTCGGCGAGTACGCCAAGCGCCAGCGCCGAATAGGGCGTGAACTCGGACGGCTTGATGACCACCGTGCAGCCGGCGGCCAGCGCCGGCGCGACCTTGCGGGTGATCATCGCGTTGGGAAAGTTCCACGGCGTGATGATGCCGCAAACCCCGACGGGTTCCTTAAGCACGATGATGCGCCGGTCTGGCGTGGGCGAGGGGATGGTGTGGCCGTTTATGCGGCGCGCTTCCTCGGCGAACCATTTGACGAAGGATGCGCCGTAACGGATCTCGCCTTTGGCCTCGTCCAGTGGCTTGCCCTGTTCGGTCGTCAGGATCAGCGCCAGATCGTCCAGATGCGCGAGCATCAGGCCATGCCATGCTTCCAGCAGCGAAGCGCGTTCGGCGTTGGTTTTCTTCCTCCAGTCGCCAAAGGCGGAAGCCGCGGCCTCTATCGCCGCGCGGGTCTCCGGACCGGCCATGTCGGGCACTGTGCCGATCGGCGACTGTGTCGCCGGATCCAGGACATCGACCGTTTTTCCGGAGCCGGCAGCAATCCAGTTACCGGCAATCAGGCCGGCTTCGCGGAACAGATTTTTGTCTTTCAGGCTTTTCATCGGATACGACCTTGCAATCAGGTGAGCGCCGCGACGATGGCGGCTGTGATGGCTTTCGTGCTGTCTTTGCCGGGAGTTGTTCCAATGCCGCGCGCGGTTGTCGCTTCGATCGCTTGCATAACCCGGCCGGCGGCGGCCTTTTCGCCGAGATGATCGAGCATCATGGCGCCGGACCATATGGTGGCGATCGGGTCGGCGATGCCGAGATGGGCGATGTCGGGCGCGGAGCCATGCACCGGCTCGAACATGGACGGCGCCGAGCGGTCGGGATTGATGTTGGCGGAGGCGGCGAAGCCGAGCCCGCCCTGGATCGCCGCGCCGATATCGGTCAGGATGTCGCCGAACAGATTGGAGGCGACGACCACGTCGAGGCTCCCCGGCGCCATGATCATGCGCGCGGCGAGCGCGTCGACATGATAGCTGGTCACTGCGACATCAGGATAGTCCGCCTCCAGCTTTCGCGTGATCTCGTCCCAGAACACCATCGAGTATTTCTGCGCGTTGGATTTCGTGACGGAGGCCAGTTTGCGCGTCCGCGTCCGCGCCTGCTCGAAGCCGAAGCGCAGGATGCGCTCGACGCCGGCGCGGGTGAAGATCGAGGTTTCGACAGCGACCTCGTCCAGCGTGCCTTGATGCACGCGCCCGCCGGCGCCCGAATATTCGCCTTCGGTGTTTTCGCGGATGCACAATATGTCGAAGCTCTCGGCCCGCAGAGGGCCCTTCACGCCCGGCAACAGACGGTGCGGCCGGATGTTGGCATATTGCACGAACGCCTTGCGGATCGGCAGCAGGAGACCGTGAAGCGAGACGGAATCCGGCACTTCCGCCGGCCAGCCGACGGCGCCGAGAAGGATGGCGTCGAAGCCGCGCAAGGTCTCGATGCCATCCTCGGGCATCATGCGGCCGGATTCCTTGTAGAATTTACAGGACCAGGGGAACTCCGTACCCGTCAGGGCAAAGCCGGCGTGTCTGGCCGCCGTCTCCAGCACTGTCCAGGCGGCGGTGGTGACATCGCGGCCGATGCCGTCACCGGGGATCAGGGCGATCGAGTAGGACTTCATCGGCATCTCTTCACAGGCTGATCAGGACGCTCTTGGTCCTGCGATTGGCAAGATACGAGTCGCGGCCGAGGTCCTTGCCGATGCCGGAGCGCTTGTAGCCGCCGGTCGGCAGGATATGGTCGCGCGAGCGGCTGTAGCGGTTGACCCAGACGGTGCCCGCTTCGAGCTTGCGTGCGAAGCGGATGGTGCGGGAGAGGTCGGTGGTGAACAGACCGGAAGCCAGCCCGTAAGTCGGATGGCTGGCCAGCGCCAGCGCCTCTTCCTCGGTCTCGAAGGTCTGCACGGTCAGGACCGGGCCGAAGATCTCCTCGATGATTGCAGGATTGGCCTGATCGACATTGGCGATCAGCGTCGGCTCGTAGAAATAGCCGGGGCTGTCCATGACGTTGCCACCGGTCAGGCATTCGGCGCCGGCCTCGACCGCGGCCTTGACGATGCTATCGATACGCGCGCGCTGCCGTTCTGAGATGATCGGGGAATATTGTGTCGCCTCGTTCCAGGTCGGGCCGGGCCGCACAGCTTTCATCCGCTCCAGGATGGAGGCCGTCAGCCTGTCGGCGACTCTCTTCTCGACGATCAGGCGTGTGCCGGCCACACAGGCCTGGCCGGCATTGAAGGTGACGCTGCCGGCGATCGCCATTGCCGCCCTGTCGAGATCGGCATCGGCAAAGACGATCTGCGGGCTCTTGCCGCCGAGTTCCAGCGTCATCGGCTTGACGCCGGTGCGGGCGACATTCTCCATGATGGCCGAGCCGGCGCGGCTCGAGCCGGTGAAGGAGATCTTGGCGATGTCGGGATGACCGGTGAGCGCCGTGCCTGTCGTTGGACCGTCACCCAAGACCACGTTGATGAGCCCGACGGGCAGACCGGCCTTAACGGCAAGCTGCGCGATATAGACTGTCGAAAAGGGGGTCATTTCCGAAGGCTTCAGCACAACCGCATTGCCGGCGGCCAGCGCAGGACCGAGCTTCCAGCCGGCCATCGAGACAGGAAAATTCCAGGGCGTGATCGCGCCGACCACGCCATAGGGCTCGCTCATGATCATGCCGAGATTGGCATCGTCGGTGGGCACAAGCTCGCTGCCTTCCTTGTCGGCGAACTCGGCAAAGAAGCGTATCTGCTCGGCGGTTATGGCGATATCGCCGGCGACGAGCTGGCCTACGGGCCGCGTCGAGCACAGCGCCTCGATCCTGGCCAGCGTTTCGGCTTCCGCCTCGATCAGGTCAGCCCAAGCCTGGAGCGCCCTGGTGCGCTCGCGTGGCCGGACGCCGCCCCAGTTGCTGGTCTTCAGCGCCACCTTGGCGCTTTCCACCGTACGGTCGACGACGTCTACGCCAGCCACTGGGCAGGCCGTGTATGACTTGCCATCCGACGGGCGGCGCATTTCGATCCCACCCTCGGCCGGGATCAGTTCCCCACCGATGAAGTGGCCGACGGGGAGGCGGATTGTATTGGGATCGAAGCTCAGGCTCATCGACAACCACTCTGCGGCATCGGCTGGAGCCTAGCGCGTGCTGGCACGCAGCATGCGCTGTTCGGCGATCCGCCGCCGCCGAATGTTGCGTGCCAGGCACGCGAGACGGCAAAATCTTCCGCGCATGCAGGCACCTCACGCGGGTTCCGTTATCCGACCGTCACGTAGATCTTGCGCACCGTTTGGATGGTCTTCCAGATACCGGTGAAGCCGGGCTTCATTACGAAGCTGTCGCCGGCGCGGTAGGTCATCGTCTCGCCGCCATCGGGCGTGATTTCGATCACGCCGGAGAGGATGTGGCAGAACTCGAACGTGTCGCCCTTGATCGAGCGCGTCTCCCCCGGCGTCGCCTCCCAGACGCCGGTACGGACAAGGTCGCCCTTGGCGGCGTCCTGTGCCCAGGTCTTGAAGGCGGGGTCGCCGGCAATTCGTCGTTCGGGCAGCGCCTTGGATTCGCGCGGGGTGAAGTCTGGGTTGGTATCGACGGTCTTGAGTAGGGACAAGGAATGGCCTTTCGGGTTGGATTTCAATAACCGCGCAATCGGTCGACGAGCCCGATGAGATCGAGGCCCGCGCGGTGGCGCCTGATGTTGTCGATAACGGCGGGCGCAGCGGTCGCCGGCTGGGTGACGCTGGCGACATGCGGGGTCAGAATGATCTTCGGATGCGACCAGAAGGGATGGCTCGGGGGCAGCGGTTCGGGATCGGTGACGTCGATCATCGCCGCCGAAAGGTGGCCGCGGTCGAGCGCGGCGAGAAGGGCTTCATGGTCGAGCTGCGGCCCCCGGCCGGTGTGGACGAGCGCTGCGCCCTTGGGCAGCTTCGCAAACAGGCCGGCATTGAGCAAACCGCGCGTGTCTCCCGTCAGCGGCAGCAGGCAGATCAGTATGTCGCTGGCAGCGAGCATCTCCTTCAGTCCAAGCTTTCCATGATGACAGGCCACACCCTCGATCTGCCGCGGCTCGCGGCTCCATCCGGCGAGCGGGAAGCCGAAGGGCTTCAGGCGGTCGAGGACGGCTTGGCCGAGCTGCCCGAGGCCGAGCACGCCGACCCGGCGCGACACGGCCGGGAGCTGCGCGATATCCGCCCATTCGCCGGCGCGCTGCTGCGCCAGATAGGCCGGCAGGTTGCGGTGGAGGGCAAGCACGGCAAGCGTCACATATTCCTGCATCATGCGCACGATGCCTTCCTCGATCATGCGCACGATCTTAACGTTCGCAGGCACCGCATCGAGGCGAAGCTGGTCGACGCCGGCGCCAATCGAAAACAGGATTTCCAGATTCCTATAACGGGCGAGGTTATCCGGCACCGTCCAGCTGATCAGGTAACGCACGGCGTCGGGATCGACCGTTGCGGCATTCATCGTGAAGGGGACGTCCGGCAGTTCTCTCGCGAAGGCATCGGCGAAGATCGTCCCGCGGCGCGCATCGGAATTGAACAGGAATGTCATTCCGCTTTCCCCTTCAAGTCGCGCAACGGGCGCCCAGCACCTCGATCAATCGCTGGCAGACGGCGAGTTCGCTGGTGAAAATGTACTCATCCGGTTTGTGGGCGCGGTCGATGTCGCCGGGGCCGCAGATGATCGCATCGAACCCAGCGGCCTGGTAAAGTCCGGCCTCCGTACCGTAGCTGACGGCGGCAAGCGGCACCTCGCCGGTCAAGGCGTGCAGCAGTCCCGCAAGTGGCGCATCCTGCGGCAGCGACAGCGCCGGATAGGCGCTCATCGGTGTCCACTCGATGCGAAAGCCATCGGCCGCAAGGGCCTCTGCGCGCGCCCTTACAGGCGCCAGCAGGCTTGCCGGGTCGACGCCAGGTATGGCGCGTGCCTCCAGGTCCAGCGTGCAGGTGTCGGGGACGATGTTGACCTGATGTCCGCCAGCCATCACGCCCGCTTGCAGCGAGGAGTAGGGCGGCTCGAAGGCAGGGTCGAACGGACCGTGCGTCAGCCGTTCGGCCTCGTTCACGGCTGCGTTCAGCGCATCGGCCATGGCATGGATGGCGTTGAGCCCGAGGTCGGGTCGGGAGGAATGGCCGGAGCGCCCGTTGACAATCACGCGGGCGGCCGCCTTGCCCTTGTGGCCGCGCACGGCGCGCATACCGCTCGGCTCGCCGACAATGACGCCGAGCGGCTTTGCGCAAAGCTCAGGAAGGCGGGCGATCAAATGCGGCACGCCGCGGCATCCCACCTCCTCGTCGTAAGAAAAGGCGAGGTGAATTGGCCTGGCAAGGCGCAGCCCCACCAGCGCGGGCACGGCGGCGAGTGCCGCGGCAAGAAAGCCCTTCATGTCCGTGGTGCCGCGTCCGTAGAGCCGTTCGCCCTCCCGGCGTAGCGCGAAAGGGCTCGAACTCCATTGCGGCTCACTGGCGGGGACGACGTCCATATGGCCGGACAGTATGTAGCCCGGGACATCGGCAGGGCCGATCGTTGCGAAAAGATTGGAACGATCGCCTTCCGGACCTGGAAGCACGGTGACCCGGGTTCCGTGTTCCGCGAGATAGGTCTCGATCCAGCCGGCGATATCGCCGTTCGGTCTGCCGGCGACCGATGGAAAGGCGACGAGACGATCGAGGATGTCGAAGACGTCCATTCCAGCCCTCAAAACATTTCGGGTTCGCCGGATCGGTGCCGTCGACCATATGCTGCTAGATTTCCAGAGAGAGTGTGCGCGTTCTTTCGCGATTGCGTGCCGAAGGCGGAAGTGTTTCAGTTGAATCTTGCGTTGCTGGGCGGCATTCGAGCAATTCGTACTGGTCTGCTCGATTAGCGTTGTCGGGCAGAGGGTGGCCATCCGTGCGTGGCGCTTTAGTGCGGAAATCTTTCAGGGGCATGGACTTGAAGCCTTCCGAGAGCTTGAAAATCGATACTTTCTCGATGCGCATCGACGACATCGAAGGCGTCGATCTTGACCGGTTGCACGCACTCTCACTCTCCGTGGGATGGCCGCATCGCGCCGAGGATTGGCAATTCCTGCGCCAATCGGGAGAGGGGTTCGTGGCGCTCGACGAGATCGGCCGGGTTCTTGGCTCGGCCATGTGGTTCGCGCATGGCACGGATTTCGCAACCGTGGGCATGGTCATCACCTCGCCGCGGCTCCAGACGCTGGGTGCGGGGCAATGGCTGATGAAGCGGGTCTTCGACAGGGTAGCCGGCCGCGACTTGCGCCTCAATGCGACCAGGGCGGCAAGGCGGCTCTATCTCTCGCTCGACTTCCAGCCGGAGAAGACTGTCTATCAATGCCAGGGCATCGCCCGCCTGGAGACGACGGGTAGCCCGGGAGACATACGCGATGTCAGGACCTTGGGCGCAGGGGATATTCCAGCAGCTATCGCACTCGACGCGGCAGGATTTGGCGTGAGGCGGGCGGCACTCATCGAAAGGCTTTTCACGCACTCGGCCGGTTATGGTCTTTTCAAAGATGACAAGCTGAACGCGTTCGCGCTCTGTCGACCGTTCGGGCGGGGCCACGTCGTGGGGCCGGTCGTGGCGGAAAGCGACGCCGAGGCGGTAGCGGTTGTCCAGCCACACGTGGCCGACCATTCGGGGTCTTTCCTGCGGATCGACACCCACATGGACAATGGCGAGTTCGCCGCCTTTCTGTCGCACAGCGGAATGCCGGTTTTCGACACGGTGCTGACCATGTCGATGGGCAAACGCTTCGCCGATTTTTTCGTCGGCGGCGCAGCCACACCGATGACCTACGCCCTCGCCAGTCAGACTCTCGGGTAGTAGTCCAGTACGCAGCCAGGCGCAGCTGTCCACGCCCTTGCAGGCACTCTTGTGGCGCTAAGAGAAGTACGGTTTCTGCAGCTATGCTGGACCGAACGCATGAGACCAAAGCGGATTGTCACAGCCTTCGGAGTTACCCAAGGCAGGCGCGCATCAATGTGGCGCATATCTAGTCAAGTTTGGACGATGAAAGCGTCGCGAAACCATACGGAACGATACGGGAAGACTTCTGATTCTGGCCCACGAAAAACTCAATGAAATCAACAGTTTTCGTACGTCCTCCGGGCCCACCCAGAACGACAAGCGTTTGAATTATTTATCTTTTTTACTTGCCTTGCCTTTGCATTTTGGACTCGCACCCCTTCGGGTCTCTTCGAAAATCGAAAATTCCACAACATGAGAGTGGTGGGAGCTTCGTGATAGATACCAGTCTCAAGAGCCATGAAAGACTGAAGGGGGACCGCCCAGGCACTCCGGATCCAGTAGTTAGCGGGTGGCTTAGATCGTTTGGCGTCGCAACGACAGTGATTGAACTCGCGGGCAAATGATCAGACGCAGCCCTCCTGTCCGTGCGAGCGAATCGAGAGCAGAGGCGTTTCAAAGTCGCGCAATATGCCGTCTGGAACGCTGCCGGGGCTAGGGGATCCGAAAATCGCCGATGCTTGGCGGCCGCCGCTGTTGCGAAGCTCCAGGTCGTGCCAATGATGCGAGCGGCGTGACATGGCGAGCGATCATGACTCGATGCCACGCGCCTTGATGGTTGGCATCAACACCCGACTTATCTCGATCGAAGTCGCCGAGGGATCAAAATGGGGGATGGAAGACCTCCTCGAACTCAAATGCCAGCGTTCGCAGCAGCGGGCCGCAATGATGGCGCAAGCGCGCCGTGGTTCAGTGAGCGGGTGCGTAGGCTGAGTCCGCAACTCAATTGCTATCCGAGCAGCAGAAGGATTCAACCGCGCAAGGTCGGTGATGCGCACGGTCAGAGGTGTATCATTCGCGGTTCGCAGGTGCCACACGCACACTGCCATCGAGACGGCAGCTGGCATCCTGTCTTCTACGTGTAAAGTCGCGTATCTGCGATCTGGAACAGATTGTTACCTTGACCCACTTTTGGAAAACTCAGGCCGGAAACAGGAACGCGGCGGCCGGATCGAAAAACACGTGCCGATGACGTTGCGTTGCGTCGTGCGATTGCATGGCGGTCGACGTCGGCCTGATGTCGACTTCCTGTCCGTTGGCGGTGCGCGCGACGATGCGCCGGCGCTCGCCATAGAATGCGACATCGACGATCTCGACATTGAGTTCCGCACTCATCGGCTTTCGCCTCATGCCGAACGCCTCCGGCCGGATCATCAGTCGGGTTTTTTGACCCTTGTCGAAAGCGCGGTTGACGCTGACGCCGGAGACGACCGAACCGTCTGCGAGCCGGATCGTTGCCGCTCCATCGATGGTTTCGAGATGTTCGGCGGCCAAAAAGTTCGAATTGCCTATGAAGCCGGCGACGAAGTCGGTCGCGGGCCTGAGATAGAGGTCCTCGCCGGTGCCGGTCTGCTCGATGCGACCGTCTTTGAACAGGGCGATACGGTCCGACAGATGCAGCGCCTCTTCCTGGTCATGGGTGACGTAGAGGATGGTGACGCCGGTCTCGCGGTGGATGCGGCGGATCTCGGCCTGTATCTCCTCGCGCAGCTTCTTGTCGAGCGCCGAAAGCGGCTCATCCATCAACAGGATCGGCGGATCGTAGGCCAGCGCCCGCGCCAGCGCGACGCGCTGCTGCTGGCCGCCTGACAGCGCGCCGGGCAATCGCGCGGCGAAGCTCTCCAGCCGCACCAGCGCCAGCATGTCGGCGACCTTCTTCTTCACCTCGGCATCAGGCCGGCGGCGAACCCGCAGCGGGAAGGCGATGTTTTCGGCCACTGTCAGATGCGGAAACAGCGTGTAGCGCTGGAACACCATGCCGATGTTGCGCTTGTGCGACGGCACTGCGAGCAGCGACTTGCCTTCCAGCTGTACGTCGCCGGAGCTCGGGTCCTGGAAGCCAGCAATGGCATAGAGCGTGGTCGATTTTCCCGAGCCCGACGGTCCGAGAAAGGTCAGGAATTCGCCCCTGGGTATCTCGAGGGTGACGTCATGCACCGCGGTGAACGCGCCGAACGCCTTGCGCAATTTGCGGATGGAAAGGAAGGGCTGGGTCATGTCTGGAACTTTCGGCGCAGCAGTGCCGTCACCACCATCAAGGCAAGTGTCAGACCGACGAGCAGGCTGGAGGCGGCGGCGACGACTGGGCTCAAATCCGACCGCAGACTGCCCCAGATCTTGACCGGCAAGGTCTGCAAGGTCGGGCTGGCCATGAAGATGGCGACGACGACTTCATCCCAGGAGGCGAGGAAGGCAAAGATGGCGGCGGAAAAGATCCCGATCCGGATTGACGGCAAGGTGATCCGGAGCTTTGCCTCGAGCGGGCTGGCGCCGCAGACGATCGCTGCGTCCTCGATCGACTTGTCGAAGCCTTCCAGCGCTGTGGCGATCGGGATGATGGCGAAGGGCAGCGCCAGCACCGTGTGGGCGATGACGAAGCCGATCGTGGTGCCGCCAAGGCCAAGGCGCAAAAAGAAGGCGTAGATGGCGATGGCGAAGACCACGACCGGCAGGACCATCGGCGTCAGCAGCAGGCCGCGCAGGATTTCACGGCCCCGAAACTGGCCGCGAACCAGCGCAAAGGAGGCGAGCAGGCCGATTGCCACGGCGAGGATCGCCGTCATGGTGGCGATGCGGGCGCTGGTCAGCGCCGCCTCCAGCCAGGCCGGATCGGCAAACAGTTCCTGGTACCATTTCAGCGTCCAGCCGGGTGGCGGAAACGCCAGCCAGCGCGACGATCCGAACGACAGCAGAACGATAAAGACCACCGGCAGGAGCAGGAAGCCGGCGACCAGTACCGTGAAGCCGAGCAGCGCAATTTTCAGCCAACCCATGCGGTCATAGTCGAGCAGCATCTCAGACGCCTCCCGTCACGCGCCGGGCGCCGACGAGGCGCAGCTGCAGCGCGTAGAGCGCCATGGTGACGACAAGCAGGATGAAGGCGGCGGCGCTGCCGAGCCCCCAATTGAGCAGCGACTGGATCATCTGCGCAATCATTTCGGCCAGCATCATGTTCGACGTGCCGCCGAGCAGCGCCGGCGTGACGAAATAGCCAAGCGACATGACGAACACCATCAGCCCGCCGGCGGCGATGCCGGGCAGCGACAGCGGCAAAAGGATGCGGCGGAAGGCCTGGAAGGGGCTGGCGCCGCACAATGCTGCGGCACGCAGCGTCATCGGGTCGATCGCCCGCAAGGTGCCGACCAACGGCAGGATCATGAACGGCAGCATGATGTAGACCATGCCGATGGTGACGCCGGTGAGATTGTTGATGAGCGGCAGCGGCTGGTCGATGATCCCGGTGGCGATCAGCGTCCGGTTGATGACGCCGGTGCGCTGCAGCAGCACCATCCAGGCATAGGTGCGGGTGAGCAGATTGGTCCACATCGACAGGATGATGACGCCGAAGACGATCGAGGCCAGCGCCGAGGGCATGATCGCCAGCATCCAGGCGACCGGAAAGGCGACGAGGACGGTGACGATAGTGACCACCGAAGCGACCAGGAAGGTGTTGAAGAATACCCGCGCATAGGTGCTGTCGCCAAGCAGGGCCGCGTAGTTCTGCAAGCCGGGCTCGGGTTCCGTGACGCTGCGCAAAAGCAGGGCCAGAACCGGCACGACGAAGAACAGCACGATCAGGACCAGCGCCGGCAGCAGCCCATTGAGGCCTGCCGGCATCCGAAACGTTGGTAAGCTCTGGCGTGTTTCGACCGACATTGCAGCGGACCCGGGCTACGGAACGAGACGGCGCAGACCGTCTCGTTCCTTGCTGTTCAAGGAGCGGGCTTACTTCGCTTGCCAGGCATACCAGCGTGCGGCGATGGTGTCGCGATTCTGCGCCCAATAGTCCATGTCGAGGTTGATCTGCCCGTCGACATGAGCATCCGGCAGCGCCTTCACCACATCGGCCGGCATCTCGGCCTTGGCCTTGGTGTTTACAGGCGCATAGCCACTGGCTTCGGCAAACTTCGCCTGGCCAGTGGGACTGCTTGCCGCAGCTAGAAACTTCATCGCGGCGTCCTTGTTCTTGGCGCCCTTCGGCACCACCAGGACATCGGCCGCGGTCAGATTCTGGTTCCAGGAGACGCCGACATTGGCGCCATCCTTCTCCAGTGCAAAGACGCGGCCGTTCCACAGCTGGCCGAACGTCGCTTCGCCGGAGGCGATCAACTGTTGCGACTCCGCGCCGCCGCCCCACCAGACGATGTCCGACTTGATGGTGTCGAGCTTCTTGAAGGCGCGGTCGAGATCGAGCGGATAGAGCTTGTCGGCGGGAACGCCGTCAGCGAGCAGCGCGATCTCGATGACGCCGGGCGCCGACCATTTGTAAAAGGTGCGCTTGCCCGGGAATTTCTTGGTGTCGAACATGTCGGCCCAGCCGGCCGGGTCGCCCGAAACGGCGCCCTTGTTCCAGGCGAGCACGAAGGAATAGTAGAAGCTGCCGACGGCGTGTTCGGTGGTGAAGCGCGGATCGAGGTCGGCCTTCGGCACGGCGGTGAAATCGATCGGCTCGAGCAGGCCGTCCTTGGCCGCCTTGATGGCGAAATCCATTTCGACGTCGACGACATCCCAGTTGACGCTGCCGGCGTCGACCATGGCCTTCAGCTTGCCGTAGTCGGTCGGGCCGTCCTGCATGACCTTGATGCCGGATGCGGCCGCGAACGGTTCGGCCCAGGTTTTGGTCTGCGCTTCCTGGGTCGTCCCGCCCCAGGACGTGAACACCATGTCCTCGGCCTGTGCGGCCGTCGTTGCCAGAACTGTCGTTGCCAGAAATCCGGCCAGAATGCCGGTGATGATCAGTTTCATGTCGTTCTCCTCTGTTTGTTTTGGTTCTTTTCTGTTTGCGACCGGCGTTTTCGCCTTGATCGCGTTTCCCCGGCCAGCGGCGGCTACCGCATGACGAAAGGATCGGGAATCGGGTCGTCCGAGGTGCGTATCCACACCGACTTCGAACGCGTGTAGTCGCGGATCGCGTCCATGCCACCCTCGCGGCCGAGCCCTGACTGGCCATAGCCGCCGAACGGGACCAGCGGCGAGACGGCGCGGTAGGTGTTGACCCAGACCACGCCGGCATGGATGCCGCGCGCCATGCGGTGGGCTTTCGCGAGATTGGTGGTGAAGACGCCGGACGCCAGGCCGAACGGCGTGTCGTTGGCAAGCGCCAGAGCTTCGACTTCCGTATCGAAGGCGAGTACGCTGAGCACGGGGCCGAACAGCTCCTCGCGCACGCAGGGCAGGCCGGTATTATCATTAGCATCGATGATCGTCGGTGCGTAATAGAGGCCACCGTCGTGGCCGGCGGGCCGTTCGCCGCCGGTGACCAGTCGCCCACCTCCGGCAAGGCTTGCCGCAACAATCTTCTCGATCCAGTCGCGCTGCCGCGAGGTGGCCAGCGGCCCCATTTCGGTCTCGGGGTCCTGCGGATCGCCGATCCGGATCGCTTCTGCCTTGTGCCTGAGCCGGGCGAGGAATTCATCCTTCACCGAACGCTCGACCAGCAAGCGCGAGCCGGCGACGCAGCTCTGGCCGGTGGCGGCGAAAATGCCGGCGACAACAGCGTTGGCGGCGCTGTCCAGATCGGCATCGGCGAACACCACGACCGGGCTTTTGCCGCCAAGCTCAAGCGTCGTGAAGGCGAGATTTTCCGCCGTGTTCCTCACGATCTGCCGGGCCGTTGCCGGACCACCGGTGAAGGCGACGCGGGCGACGAGCGGATGGCTGGTCAGGCGGTGACCGCAATCATGGCCGAAGCCGGTCAGGATGTTGACGCTGCCCGCGGGAAAGCCGGCCTCATGGACGAGTTCGGCAAAGGCCAGCAGCGGGGCGGGGCCGTCCTCGGACGCCTTGAGGACGACGGTGCAGCCGGCGGCCAGCGCCGGTCCGAGCTTGACGGCGGACAGGAAGAGTTGCGAATTCCAGGGCACGACGGCCGCGACGACGCCGATCGGCTCGGGCCGGATCGTCACCTCCATATCCGCTTTGTCGATCGGGACGAACGAGCCTTCGTGCTTGTCGGCCAGCCCGCCATAATAGCGGTAGTAGTCGCCGACATAGGCGATCTGGGCGCGGGTCTCGCGGATGATCTTGCCGGTGTCGCGCGTCTCGAGTTCCGCCAGCCGATCGGCATTAGCGGCGACGAGATCGCCGAGCCGCACCAGGAGCTTGCCACGCGTGGTCGCCGTCATCGCTGCCCACGCGCCGGAGCGCAGCGCTCGATGAGCGGCATCGACGGCGCGGTCGACATCATCAGACGATGCGGCGGGCATTCTTGCCCATGCCGTGCCGGTCGACGGGTCGATGCTGTCGAAGGTCGCGGCCGCCTCCTCGAAGCTGCCGTCAATGTAGTTCCTGAATTGAGCGGTGCTCATCGCAATCCCGCTTTCGGTCCGGAAAATGCCGGCATCACCCTGTCGATGAAGAGCTGCAGCGATTTCTTCTTGCGCGTATGGGAAAGGCCGCTGTCGATCCAGATCGAATACTGATCGTAGCCGAGCGCCTCGTAGGCCTTCAGTCTGGCTATCACCTCGTCGGCTTCGCCGATGACCAGGTTCTGCCTGATCTTGTCGGGCGCATATTGCGGCATGGCCGCGATTTCGTCCTCGCTCAGCGCTTCCAATATGCCCTGGCGCACCGGCTTCTTGTTCTGGAACCACGCGCCGAACTGGCAGTAGAACAGCGACAGATCCTTCGTCAGCTGCCCGGCATCGGCGGCATCCTCGGCAACGAATGTGTGCATCAGCAGCATGATGTCGGGGCGGGCCATGTCGGGATGCGCGGCGCACGCCGCGTTGAAACGCTCCATCAGGCTGGTTACTTCACCGTCGCCCGAGGCGAGCGGCGTTACCTGGACGTTGCAACCGTTGGAGACCGCGAAGTCGTGCGAGTTCGGATCGCGCGCGGCCACCCAGATCGGCGGGTGCGGCTTTTGGACCGGCTTGGGCGACGATGTGGTGGAGGGAAACGACCAGAACTCGCCGGACATTTCGAAATCGCCTTCCCACAGGCCCTTGATGGCAGGGATGATCTCGCGCATGCGCTGGCCGGCGCCCCAGGCGTCGAGCCCCGGGAACAAGCGTTGGTATTCGTAAGCGTAGGCGCCGCGCGCAATGCCGATGTCGAGCCGCCCGCCGGTGATGACGTCGGTCATGGCCGCTTCGCCGGCGAGCTTGATTGGATGCCAGAACGGCGCGATGACGGTTCCGGTGCCCAGCCGGATCCGCTTCGTCCTGGCGCCGAGCCAGGCGATGTTGATGAACGGGTTGGGCGAGATGGTGAATTCCATCCCGTGATGCTCGCCGATCCAGGCCGTCTCAAAACCTGCCTCTTCGGCCTGCAGCACCAGCTCTTCCAGGTCGCCGACGAGCTCGGAATGCGGCTTTGCCAGATCCGAGCGCTCCATATGGACGAAAAGCGAGAATTTCATCAGCGTCACCCGCGACCGGACAGAAGAACTGGCGAGGGCTTGGCGAGCGGCCGAACTTCGCCTTCGACCTCGTTGCCGACATAGACGCCGAATGCATCCTCCGTGCGTTCGCGAACATAGCGGCCAAGCATTGAGCGCACCGCCGGATCGGCGATCCTGAGATCGGTTATCTGCTCCATCTCGACAAGCCTGATCCGACGATCGTCGGAACAGGGGCCGTCGACCGTTCCGCGATAATAGACATGTGTGCGCGATGGAGCTGATACATCGTCCCAGACGGCGAACAGGAAGCCGAGCTGCGCGTCGATGGCCTTGGAGGCAAGACGCCCCTTCAGACTACGCGCATCGCTCGGCGTGCCCAGTCCGCGCCCGGCCGGCAATTCGTGGAAGCCGTCGGATGTTTCGAAGAACAGCACACGGCCGTCATTCTCGAGAATGGCGCCGACTTCCGTATCGGGCGGCGCCGCGGCCAGCGCTTCCTGGCTGAGGCCTGGTGTCACATAGGTGCCCCGGCAATAGCCGAGCGGCTGTGCGCCGTTGTGACTGAAGTCGCGAACGCGGCCGATCAGGATCGAGTGATCGCCGGCGTCGACCAGTTGCTGCATGGCGCAATCGAAGACCGCGACGGAACCCTCGATCAGCGGATTGCCGGTCTGGCCGGGTTGCCAGGCCACGCTCGCGAACTTGTCCGCGGCCTTGGAGGCAAAGATGCCGGAGTGCGCTTTCTGACTTTCCGACAGGATGTTGATCGCGAAGCCTTTCGATGTCGAGAAGGCGCTGTGTCCCAGCGCCTTCTTAGCGATGCAGATAAGCACCAGCGGCGGTTCGAGCGAGACCGAGGTGAAGGAGTTGGCGGTGAAGCCGCGCGGCTCGCCTTCCGCACTGACCGTGGTGACGATGGTGACGCCGGTCAGGAAGGAGCCGAGCGCGCGCCGGAATTCGCCGCTGTCGAAGGTGGCATCGGCCAGCGGTGCCGCAGCTTCGACGTCGAGAAAGGTGCTGATGTGTTGAGTCACTTTTCCGGGGGAAGCTATCGCCATCATGTGCCTTTCTTCGCTGAGCACCAAGCATTGGCCGTGCGGCGCGAGCCTTGCCATCGCCGCCGACATGGCCGGAGTCGAATTGCTGTCGTCAGACCCGGTCATGAACAGGGCCGGTACGGCCAGCCCGGCCAGAGTAGCGGCATGCTCGGCATCGGCATGGGCAAAAAGGCGATAAGTGCGCGCGTAGCCTTCTGGGTCGACGCCTTCAAGAGCCGCGCGAGCTGTTGCCGCCGCACCCGCCAGGCTTTCCGGCAGCGGGTCGCCGAACCAGCGGGCCAGCGTTGCCGCGATGGCGGAAGCATCGCCCTGTGAGCCCAGCGCCGCCGCTCGCTCGCGCACGGACCGCGCCAGGGCGCCGGGGCGGCGGAAGACCGCGTTGAGGCAGACGATGGAGCGCACGCGCGAGGGCGCGCGAAGGGCGATTTCGAGGGCGACCAGCGCGCCCATCGAATGGCCGACGATCGACACCGAGGCGAGACCGAGATGGTCGAGCAGGCGCAGCGCTTGGTCGGCGAAATCCGACAGGGTGGCATTTTCCGGCGGCAGCGGCGAGTTGCCGTGGCCGAGCATGTCGATGGCGATCAGGTCGTAGCGGTCTTGCATCGACGCCATCTGATCGCGCCAGATCGCCGCGTTCATGCCGACGCCGTGGATGAGCAGAACCGGCGCGCCGGAGCCGGCGCGGATGAAGCCGGTGCCGTCCGGAGCCTTGTCCCGGATCCATGCGGGGGCGGCGGCATCAGCCATGCAGGTCTCCCACCTCCTTGATGTCCTGATAGCGGTCGCCGATGCGGTGATGCGGGCGGCCGCCGATCGAAGCGCCAAGCGCCACCACAAGCTCGTCGGGAGCGGGGGCGTCGCCGATCTGGAAATGCACGGTCAGATAGTGCGAGCGGCGGCCTTCGTCGTTCTTGTCCATCAGCGGGATCATGATCGGCGCGTTCGGCCCGCCGCGCAGATTGGTGAAGGCGAGATAGGTCTTGGCGCCGACCGCGCGACGGTAGTGGTTGCCGAAATGCAGCGTATGGATCAGCGCCGATGCATGCTCGATCTCGCCCGCCGTGCCGCAGATGGCGGCTTTGCCGTAGCCTTCGATCGCCTCGCCCGAACCGGCGACGGCGATGATCTCGCGCGTCAGCAGTTCGCCGAGGACGGGAGCGACGGCGCGGATCTCCGGTGACAGATCCTCGGTGAAACCACGGCCGGCCCAGGGGTTCGTCAGCACCGCGGCGACGCCGATCAGGCGCAGCGGCTGGGGTGCGGCCTTGCCGCCTTCGATCAGCGTGTTCTCGATGTAGGTGACGATCTTTCGAATGGCCGGTTTCATCAAAATCCTCGGTCGGATGGCACAGTTTCGCCCCGTCATCTTATGGTATACCATGCTATGGAGCGCCAAGAACCTTGTCAACTGGCCATGGAATCTGTTTTGTGGCAGCGCGAGGAAGCGGAGAGAAAATGTCAGACGATACGCTGCGGATCGACCGCTCTGCCAAGACGTTGCGGACGCTGGCACTGGAGCGTATGCGCGAGGCGATCATGGGCTTCCATTTCCAGCCCGGTGAAAGGCTGGTCGAGCGGCCGCTTTGCGATCAGCTTGGGGTCAGCCGGTCGGTCGTGCGCGAGGTCCTGCGGCAACTGGAGGCGGAAGGCCTGGTGCAGATGATACCCGGCCATGGGCCTGCCGTGGCCAAGCCGGATCTCGGCCGCACCGACGAGATCTATGAACTGCGGGCGCTGCTGGAGGGCATCGCGGCGCGGGCTTGCGCCATGTCGGCAACGAACGACCAGATCGCCGTGCTCGACGGCGCTTTGACCAATCTTTTCGAAGCGTGGGCCTCAGGCGTGCCGGTCGCGGTGATGCGGGCGACGACCAAATTCTACGAGGCGCTGTTCGAAGCGGCCGACAAGCGCATTGCCTGGGAAATCGTCACAGGGCTGAACGTCCGCATCAACCAACTGCGGTCGATGACCATAACTTCAACCAATCGCCGGGAACCGGCGATAGGCGAAATGACCGCGATCATGGACGCAATCAAGTCTCGCGACCCGGACAAAGCCGAGGCGGCCGCCCGACATCATGTCGAACAAGCCTGGTCTATCGCGCAACAGTTGTTGCGCTCGAGGTGACAGTGCGTTTTGTTGTGAAGCTCAAGCATTAATACAAAGTCCCGGCCTAGCCCGCTACGCTACGATCCCAATGGCGGGCCGCAAGGCGCTGATCGGTGCCGGGTTAAAGGCCTGTCAAGACCGACATTCGGACCGAACCTGGGTGAAGCTACGGGGCAGAGGCGAACTCCAAAGTGGGACTCTCAAGTCTGTGACCGCCCGTTGGGGCAATTTCCCTACGCCACAGAGATACTGCACAAGTGCCTCTGATCGAGCAGCGCTTGGCGCGTTTGGGGGGTGGGACGTGGGCGCCGGCGGCCAACGCCGCAAGCCGTGGAACCATACGGAACACTACGGAAAGATTTCCAATTCTGGCCCTCGAAAAAACCAATAAAATCAACGATCTTAATACGTCCTCCGGGCCCACCATCGCTTTAACTTATTGATTCTATTTTGTTTTATGACCATAACAACCTCGGCGTTTTGGACTCGAACCCCTCGGATATTCGAGCAACGAACGATGTGGGAATATTTCGCCGTGGCCGGGTGCAATGATGGTGGCCGCTGGCTGCCATCTCGCCAGGGCAGCACTCCCTAAGTTGGCAGCGCGAATTCACTGGCGAGGTCGATGGCGCGGCCTTGGCGGGCGGAGATTTCGGCGGCAAGACCCATGATGACGGCCCACCAGCCGTCCTGCGAGGTCACCTCCACCTTGCCCTGTCCGCGCACCGCCGCGACAAAGCGGGCGTGCTCGAAATAGGTCGAGCCGTTATGGTCGCCTGCCGCGAGCAGCTGCGGATCGACCGGGATTTCCAGGACCTGCGGTCCCGGCGGGTTGCGCGGGCTGACGATGAGCTGCGGCACCGGGGCAGGGCCGAGATGCCGCGGCCAGAAGCGGTCCGGTCCGGGCACCAGGCATTCGATCTTGCCGTTGCCGCCGACGGCGGAGAGTTCCTCCTGGTAGCGGCTGCCCTCGGCGAACATGCACAGCTCCAGCATGGCGCGCGCGCCGCTGGCAAAGTCGATGAGCACGTAGCCATGGTCGAGAATATCCGGCGTCTCGCCGTCGTAGCGTTCGTCGAGATGGTTCACGGCCTGTCCCGCACTCGCCATCACACGGACAGGGTCAGATTTGAGAATCAGCCGCATCAGATCGAAGAAGTGGCAGCATTTTTCGACGAAGGTGCCGCCGGTGTTGCGGTTGAAGCGGTTCCAGTCGCCGACCTTGGCCAGGAAGGGGAAGCGGTGCTCGCGAATGGTCAGCATACGGATGCCGCCGGTGGCGTCGCCGGCCTGCTCGACGAAGGCGGCGACCGGAGGCATATAGCGGTATTCCATGGCCACCCAGACCAGCGGGAGCCGGGCCTTCAGCGCAGCGATCCGCCCTTCGTCGGCGACGTCAGTGAAGAGCGGCTTTTCCACCAGCACTGGCAACGGCCGCAGTTTGGCGATCTCCTCCAACTGGGCAAGGTGGCGATGGTTCGGGCTGGCGATCAGAACGCAATCGATCTCGTCCATGGCCAGCAGCGCGGCGACCGACCCTGCCGATCGGGCGCCCGGCGTCATCGCCAGCGACGCTGCCAGCATGCCGGGGTCCGGTTCGAAGATCGCGGCGACATGGGCGTCCGGTAGCAGGGCGATGTTGCGGATGTGCTCCTGGCCCATCATGCCGCAGCCGATGATGCCGTAGCCGATCGATGATTTGGTCACGCAGCGTCTTCCTTCGGTCTATTTGAAACGTATCACGTAGCGCGCCACGCTCGGGTCGAACCAGCTGCGGGAAAATTCCACGCTGGCTCCGTCGCCGGCCCAGGCGATGCGCTCGATGAATCCAACGACCGTCGCAGGCAGCGGCCTGAGATCGGCCGGGGCCCAGTCAGGCACGGGTGCAACGGCGATGCGATCCTCTGCGCGAACGATCGAGAAGCCGAGCGCGAGCCGGTAATGGAGGTAGAGCGATTCCGACAGGTCGTCGCGCTCGAGCCGCTCGGCACGGCTGGCGTCGAGCCAAATCTCCTCGACGGCGGCGGGCTCGCCGTCGAGCCGCCGCAGGCGGCGGATGCGGTGCGCTTCGTCTGCACTGCCGAATTCCGGCAAGTCGGACGGTTTGGGCAGACGCTCGACCGACAGCACGTCGGCTGTCGGCAGGCCACCACCGCCGATGCGCTCCAACCGGAAGAAGGCATAGACGCCGAGCAGATCGCCGCGCGCCCGCACATAGTTGCCCGACCCCTGGATGCGATCGAGAAGCCCTTTTTCGGTCAGTTCGGCAAGCGCGCGCCTGAGCGTGCCGACAGCGATTCCAAGGCTACCGGCCATCTCGCGCTCGGGCGGCAGCCGCGCCCCGTCGGCCAGGCGTCCGGCCGCGATTTCGCGGATCAGCATCTCACTGATCTGCAGGTGCATGGGCAGGGGGCCGCGCATCTGGCTGGATCGGTGGCCGGGGTCGGCCCTTGTCAATTGCATCCCGCTTCCCAATCGCATCCCGGTTCTCCGGGCGGTGTCAAAAATTGATACAGTATTGATCTACATCAAAACGGCTGCTACGCAAGACCCATTCGCAACCCAAGTCGTCTGCAAAAGGGTGGGCAATGACCATCGTCCCAATCACCTCGCCGGATCTCGACGCAGCCGAAGTCTCCTGGTTCGCCGCGCTCTGTTCGGACGACTATCGCCATCTCGGCGTAGCGGATGGCGCGCTGCGCTCGAGCTGGGCGCACTGCTCGCAGATCGTGAAGACGTCCGAGGACCTCGGCTTCCGCAACATCCTGTGCCCGTCATCCTATCAGGTCGGCCAGGACACGCTGAGCTTCGTTGCCGGCTGCGCGCCGATAACGTCGAAGATCAATATGCTCGCCGCCATACGCTGCGGCGAGATGCAGCCGATCATGCTGGCACGCACGGTCGCTACGCTCGACCACATGCTTGAAGGCCGGCTGACGGTGAACATCATCTCGTCGGACTTTCCGGGCGAGACGGCCGACAGTGCATACCGCTACCGGCGCTCCCGCGAGGTGGTGCAGATCCTGCGCCAGGCCTGGACCCGGGACAGCATCGATTTCGAGGGCGAGGTGTACAGCTTTAAGGGCCTCTCGACGGCGCCGGCGAAGCCCTATCAGCAGAATGGCGGCCCGCTGCTCTATTTCGGCGGCTACTCGCCCGACGCGCTCGAGCTTTGCGCCGAACAGTGCGATGTCTACCTGATGTGGCCGGAGACGAAGGAAGAACTCGCCGGCCGCATGAAAGCCGTGCACGAGCGCGCCGCGCGCCATGAGCGCACGCTCGACTACGGGCTGCGCGTCCACATAATCGTGCGCGATACCGAGGCCGAGGCGAAGGACTATGCCCGCGAGCTGGTTTCGAAACTGGACGACGAGCAGGGCAAGGCGATCCGCGAACGGGCGCTCGACGTCGGATCGCTCGGCGTGTCGCACCAGGCCAGGGCGCGTGAGGCCGCCGACGCGCAAGGCTTTGTCGAGCCGCATCTGTGGACGGGGATCGGGCGGGCGCGGTCAGGCTGCGGCGCGGCGCTGGTGGGCTCAGCCGACCAGGTTCTGTCGGAGATCGAGGCGTATATGAAGATGGGCATCCGTGCCTTCATCTTTTCCGGCTATCCGCATCTCGACGAGGCGCGTCAATTCGGCACCAAGGTGCTGCCACAACTCAAGACATGCTCGCTGCCGCACGCCTATGGCCGGGTGCCGGACCGGATCCCGGCGACACCATTGGGAACAGAGGAGCGGCGCTGATGGAGCATATCGTGTGCGATCCACGCCTTTTGCGAAACGCGTTCGGGCGCTTCGCCACCGGGGTCACGGTCGTCACCGCCGCCACAGTCGACGGGCCGGTCGCGATAACCGCCAACAGCTTCTCGTCGGTGTCGCTCGATCCGCCGCTGGTACTGTGGTCAATCGGTCGCCACTCGCGCCGGTTCGACGCCTTCGCCAACGCCACCCATTATGCCATCCACGTGCTGGCGCAAGACCAGACCGATCTGTGCTGGCGCTTCTCGAAATCCGGTTCCGACTTCGCCGGTCTCGACCTCTCGTGGAATGAGCACGGTGTGCCGCTGCTGCCGCGGGCGCTGGCGCGGTTCGAATGCGGCGTCGCCGACCGTTTCGCGGCAGGGGATCATTTGATCCTGCTTGGACGCGTCCTTGAACTGGAGACGCAAGAAGGTTCGCCGCTGCTCTTTGCCGGCGGCAAGTCCCGGGCTCAAGGCGCGGGCAGATGACGGCCGGCGTCGGCCCGGGCTGGTGCCGTCGACTGGCGCACCACGAGATGGCAGGCGAGTTCGACGCGGCGCGGCGGCGATCCCGAATGGGCCATGTCGTCGAGCAGCAGGCTGAGAGCCGCCGACCCGATCTCGCGCATCGGAATATGCATCGCTGTGAGCGGCGGGCTGCAGAAAGCCGCCAGCGGCAGGTCGTCCATGCCGACGACGGACACGTCGGCAGGCACCGAAAATCCGGCTTCCTGAACGCCGGCGATCGCACCGAAGGCCAGGCTGTCGCCGGCCGTCAGCACGGCAGTGAAATCCAGGCCGCGCGTGGCGATGCGCTCTTTCACGGCTTTGCTCGCAAGCTCCGGCAGCCAGTCCTGCACCTCGACAACGAGGTCCTCGAAGCCGGTAATGCGGTGCGCGATCAGCGCGTCGCGCCAACCCTCGTAGCGCCGTTCGATCGTGCGCCGGCCACGCCGCATCAGGAACAGGATGCGGCGGTGGCCAAGGCCGATCAGGTGCTGCGCGGCAAGCATGGCAGCGGAACGATTGCAGGGCGTCACGCTCGAATGGCGCATCGAGGGATCGTCGCCGTTGACGAGAACGATCGGCTTGGAGAAGCCGGCCGCCAGTGTCAGCACGTCGTCATCATCCAGCGTCAGAAAGAGGCAACCGGCGACGCTGTCGTCGTGCTCGGCTTCGCGCAAAAGGGCGGTCTCGTCCTGCGGCGTCGCCACCGGCCGGGTGACCAGTTCGACGCCGAGCAGCCGGGCGCGTTCGTTGAGTCCGTCAAGCACGTGGTAGGTGAACTGGCTGCGGGCGCTGTCGACCATCGCCACGCTGCTTGCGGCCAGGATGACCCTGCGGCCGGCAGCCGAAGCAGGAATGGCGTAATTCATCGACTTCGCCGTATCGATGATCGAGGTGCGCAGCTCATTTCTAACACCGGCAACGCCGCTGAGCGCACGCGAGGCGGTGCTGACCGACACACCGCACCGCGCCGCAATTTCCTCAAGTCGGATGCGGCGGCTGGGACGGCCCCGCTTGCCTTGGACAGTCATGCGCTTCTGCGTCTCCGGCAAAGTTGCTCAACTCTGCAAAAAATTTTCAGATTGCGCAAGAAAAATGCCTGTGGAACAGTCTTCATGGAGGCGAGAAAAACGGGAGGAGTGATGCCGCTGTCGGCCCAACGTCTGAATTCCGCGCTTGCGAGCCTCGTGGCGGGCATGGCCGGCCTGCGCCACGACGGGCGGTTCGATGAGCCGAACCTCGACGGGACGCCGGGCGATTACGTCAGCTTCGACAGTTGGGAGTGGCCGCAGGGCGTCGGGCTCTATGGGCTGGTTCGATTGTGGGCGCGGACCGGCGACGATCGGCTGCTGCAGACGATCGAGGCTTGGTACGACAGGCATATCGCAGTCGGACTGCCAGCGATGAACGTCAACACCACTGCACCCTTGCTGGCGCTCAGCGAATTGTGGCGTCGCCGGCGCCAGCCGCGCTTCGAGCCGGTCCTGCGCGAGTGGGCCGAGCGGGTGGTCAGCGCCATGCCGCGGACGCCCGAAGGCGGCTTCCAGCACAATGTTTCGGACCGGGTCAACGACGACGAATTGTGGGACGACACGCTGTTCATGGTGGCGCTGTTCCTCGCTTCCTATGGTCGGGCCGCCGGTGAGCGCCGCTTCGTCGAGGAGGCGGAGCGGCAGTTCCTCGTCCACGCCCGCTACCTCGCCGATCCGGCATCCGGCCTGTGGTTCCACGGCTGGACGTTCGAAGGCAGGCACAATTTCGCCCGCGCCCGTTGGGCGAGGGGCAATGCCTGGATCACGGTGGGCATCCTCGATCTGGTGGAATTCGCCGAGATATCGCCTTCGGTGCGGACCTATCTGCTCGGCGTGCTGGAAACGCAGATCAAGGCCCTGCTCGACGTGCAGGCCGGATCGGGCGCATGGCATACTCTGCTGGACGATCCGACCTCCTACGAAGAAATTTCTGCCACAGCCGGTTTCGGCTATGGGCTGATGAAGGCCGCGCGGCTTGGCATCGGCCCGACGGAGTGTCGTGTCGCCGGCCTGCGGGCTCTTGAAGCGGTGGTCGCCAACATCGACGACAAGGGTGTGGTCGCGAACGTGTCCTACGGCACGCGCATGGGACACGATCTGCAGTTCTACCGCGACATCCCGATACACCCGACGGGTTACGGCCAGGCGCTGGCCATCCTGTGCCTGACCGAAGGCTCACGGCATCTGCAGGCGAAGGTGGAGGCGGCATGATGCGAACGCTCTATGGCGCATCGCCTGGCGACATCGCCGGCATGGACACGGAGCGGCTGAAGGCCGAATTTCTGGTCGACGGCCTGTTCCGGCCGGGCGCCATCGAATTCGCCTACACCCATATCGACCGCATGATCGTCTGCGGCGCGGTGCCGCTGGCCAACCCGCTGTTGTTCGGCAACGGGGCCGATGTCGGAACCGAACTCTTCTTCACCGCGCGCGAGATGGGCATCGCCAATCTCGGCGGCAGCGGCACTGTCATGGTCGATGGCTTGCGCTTCGCCGTCGCCAACCGCGACGTCGTCTATGTCGGACGCGGCGCGCGTGAGGTGGCGCTGGAGAGCGACGATCCGGAAAGGCCGGCGCATTTCTACATGAACTCGGTGCCGGCCGGCGCCGATATTGCCCACCGCCTCATTGCCAAGAGCGAAGCCAAGGCGCTGGTGCTGGGCGAGGAGGCGCGCGCCAACAAGCGCACGCTGCGCATGTATATCCATCCCGAAGTGGCGCCGTCCTGCCTCTTGTTGATGGGCATCACCGACCTCGCGCCCGGCAGCGTCTGGAACACGATGCCGCCTCACCTGCACGAACGGCGCATGGAGGCCTATTGCTATTTCGACCTCGCAGCAGCGGACCGTGTGGTCCACCTGATGGGCCGGCCGGACAATACCAGGCATCTGATGGTCGCCGACGGTGACGTCGTGCTGTCGCCGGCCTGGTCTATCCATATGGGCGCCGGCACCGGCCCCTATGCCTTCGTCTGGGGCATGACCGGCGAGAACCAGGCCTACACCGACGTCGATCCGGTTGCCGTGAAGGATTTGCGATGAGCGAGGCCGCCCACACCATGCAAGCCGACTTTGCGTTGCGCCGGCCGGTCGCGTCGGGCCAGCCGATCGTCTACTGGCGGCTGGGCTCAATCGCCGAGCAGCGCTACGACGTCGCCGACCAGCCGATGAAGGGGGAGATGGATCCCTTCTTCTTCCTGACCAAGCACAAGAATTTCATTCCGCATGAATATCCGTGCCGCACCGAGTTCGTAGCCGAGCGCCGCGGCAAGCGGCCTCAAATCACAGCTGAGTTCAGCGCCGCGCGCATCTGGCTGCCCTTCGCCTCGCCGCGCGTCGACCTGTCGGGGTTCTGGTTCCGGCCAACGGTGCTCGGAAGCTGGGCCGAGACGATCATAGAGGCCGCCTCGGCCGGCGAGGCCCTGCTCAGGCTACGCACATGCGGCGGCGCCATCCTCTTCGCCAATGGCGCGGAAGGCGGCTGGATGGCGCCCTACGGCCGCAATCTGGAAAGCGCCGAGGATTTTCGCATCGCGCTGAAGGCCGGCCGCAACACCATCCGCATCTGGTTCGACGATCTCGCCGAACGCGACGCCCGTTATTATTTCCAGCTCGACTATCTCTCAGGTCCGGCAATCTCTATCGCACTGCCGATCGAGGTCGAGGGCGGCGTCGCCAACGCGATGGAAGCAGCCCTCGACGACATGCATTTCGAGCGTCCAGCCTATGATGGCGGCGAGGTGGCGCTGGTCACCGGCGTGGCCTTACCGCGCGACGCAAAAGTCGCGATCGAGATCGAGGGCGATTTCATGTCGATCGAGGCGCCGGTGCGCTTCGGCTTAGATCTGCCCAAAGGGCAAACGCGGCTGCCGATCGCTGACACCGAGCAGCTGCCCGCCGACTTTCGCCATTTCAAGGTGACGCTGACAGTCGGCGACTACAGCGCATCGCGTGTGTTCGGCGTCGAGATCTGTCACGCGCGCCGCCAGGGCGACGCGCCGGCAACGATCGCCGCGCGCATCGATGAGGCACTGGGCGAAGTCGCGGGTCACGCCGAGGCCGATACGGTGCGCGCGCTGGCGCGCCTGGCGATCGGGCAGGCGGGTGCGGAGACCGACGCCATGATCTCCGGCGCGCTGCCGGCTATCGAGGATTGTCACGATTGCGCCGACTTTATCCTGGTGCCGTTGCTGTGGTGCCGTGGGGTCTATGGCGACCGGCTGGCGGCGGACCTGCGTGGGCGCGTCGACAAGGCCATTCTCGGCTATCGCTACTGGATGGACGAGCCCGGCAACGATGTGCAGTGGTATTTTTCCGAGAACCACGCACTGCTCTTCCACACCGCCGCCTATATCGCCGGCGGGTTATTACCCGACGCACGCTTTGTGCGGTCAAGCCGCCTTGGCCGCGAGCAGTCGGCTGTGGGAGCGGCGCGGGTGCGGGCTTGGCTCTACCATTTCGAGGCATGGGAGATGGCTGAGTTCAACTCGGCGCCCTATTTCCCGATCGACCTCAAGGGCCTGTGCGCGCTCTATGCACTCGCTCCGGACAAGGACATCGCTGAGCGTGCCGGCAAAGCCATCATCCGCCTGCTCGAGATCGTCGCCCGCTCGGCGCATCACGGCATGCTGACCGGCGCGCAAGGCCGCTCCTATGAGCACACGCTGCGCGCCGCGCGCTCGCTGGAGCTATCGGGCATCTGCCGCATGGTCTGGGGCAAGGGCAATTACGGCATGCGCTTCCATGCGCTGCCGCAGCTGGCGCTCTGCCTTCGCGACCACGGATTGAGCGTTCCCGCCGAGCTGGCGCCTATTGCCTCTCTTGCCGACGATACGGCGTGGGAATGGGCTTTTGCGCAGGGACAGGACCGCTTCGCCCGGCTCTACCACCACAAGACGCGCAACCATGCGATGGGCAGCGCCGCCGGCTATCGCTGGAACCAGTGGGGCTATCAGGAGACCGTCATCCATGCCCGGCTGGGCAACAATGCCGATGCGCAGATCTGGATCAACCATCCGGGTGAAGTCTTGCAGTCCGGCTATGGCCGCCCGTCCTATTGGGGCGGTTCCGGCACCTTGCCGAGGGTTCACCAATACCGCGACCTTGCCGTCGTCAGTTTTGCCTGTTCGGACGAACAGCCCGACTTCACGCATGCCTGGTTCCCGGCCAGCGCCTTCGACGCCGCGCAGGTGGATGGCCGCCGCGCCTTCGCGCAATCGGGCAACGCCTTTGCCATGCTGAAGACGGATGTGCCGCTGACGCAGATCAAGGGCGGGCAGACCGCCGGCAACGAGTTGCGGGCGGCGGGGCGCAAGACGATCTGGGTCGTTCGCCTCGGGGACAAGAACGCCGACCTGCCGGCGCTCGACGCCTGGGTCACCGCCTTTGCCGACATGTCGGTACGGCCGGGGGCCGAAGGCGAGCTTATCGTTGAGGATCCGGAATACGGCACTGTGCGTTTCCTCGCCGACGCGAAAGTGGTGGCTGAGGGACGGATACTTAATCCAGCCGACTGGACCGTGCGCGGTGAGGCGACGCGCATGCAGCGCAGGGAATAGGAGGATCGCCGCGCCCCTCATGGGAGGAGGGCATGGCGGCTTGGACCATCGGGGCGAGCCCCCGACAAAGGAGGAGACGAAAGCATGAAAAAGACCCGCACTCTGCTGGCCGCGCTATCGGTCAGCCTGCTCGCATCGACCAGCGCGTTTGCCGGCGACGTGCGCATCATGTGGTATTCGGACGGTGTCGAAGGCGATGTCATCCAGGACATCCTGAACCGCTTCATGAAGGACAATCCCGACATCCACATCACCCTCGACAACGTCGCCTACAAGGTGATCCAGGAGCAGCTGCCGATCCAGCTCGAAGCCGGCCAGGGTCCGGACATTGCGCGCGTCACCAACATCAAGGAACTCGCCCAGCACTGGCTGGATCTCAGGCCACTGGTCGCCGACGCGAAATACTGGGACGACAATTTCGGCGACACGCTGGACTGGATGCGACCCGACGGCTCCAAGGCCATCACCGGCTTCATGACCCAGCTTACGCTCACCGGCGGCTTCGCCAACAAGACGCTGTTCGAGCAGGCCGGCGTCGCGTTGCCGGGCGACAAGGCGACTTGGGACGACTGGATCAACGCCGCCGCCGAAGTTGCGAAGAGCCAGCAGCTGCCGGCAGCGTTCGCCATCGACCGCTCGGGTCACCGCATTTCGGGCGCCACCGTATCCTACGGTGCGAACTACGTCGGCGCCGACGGCAAGCCGGCGAAGGTCGACGACGGCACCAAGGCGTTCGTCGGTAAGCTCGTAGACTGGACCGCCAAGGGCCTGATGCTGAAGGACACCTGGGTGTCGGCGGCAGGCTCGACCTATCGCGCTGCAACGGACGATTTCATAAACGCGCAGATCCCGTTCTACTATTCAGGCAGCTGGCAGGTTGCCAATTTGTCGACCAAGATTGGCGACAGTTTCGACTGGATCGCGACCGGCTCGCCCTGCGGCACCGCGGGGTGTTCGGGCTTGAAAGGTGGCGCGGCACTCGTTGCCATCAAATACACCAAGAACCCCAAGGACGTTGCCAAGGTTATGGATTACCTGGCCAGCGAAGCCGTGGTGAAGGAGTTCAGTGAGCGCACGCTGTTCCTGCCAGCGCACAAAGGCGTCATCGCGAAAGGCGGATTGAAGTGGGGTTCGGCCGACAAGAATGTCGGTCCGGCGCTCGACAAGTTTGTCCAGGCGGCGGGTGAGACCTTGCCGGCAGCCGACGCGCTGCCGCCGTGGAAATGGGCCAATGCCTACTACGCCGCACTGGTGACCCGTGTCAGCCAGGTGATGGCCGGCGAACTTACCCTCGACGCTGCCTGGGTCAAGATCGACCAGGATATCGCCGACAAAGTCGCCGAGGCCAAGTGAGCGTCGCTGCGACATTGAAGGCATGGACCGGCGCTGTGCTCGCGGCGCCGGTCTTATGGCTGGCGTCGATCGTCAACGTGCCGCTCAACGCCTGGCAGCGCGCGACGGGCACCGGCGGCATGGCCGCCTTCTTCCTCGCCCCCAACATGGCGATCTTCGGCATCTTCGTCCTGGTGCCGCTGGTCATCAATTTCTTCTACTCGGCCACCTCAGGGACGGCTTACTTCCTGCAGGACCGCAGCTATGTGGGGCTGGAGCAATACCAGCGCCTGCTCGATTGCGGCAACTACCTGGACACCGCCACCTGCCGCGAGGACCTGTTCTGGAAGGCCGTGCACAACACCGGCCTGTTCGTCGTCGTGCAGGTGGCGCTGATGACGGTCGTGTCGATGGCGACCGCGCTGATCCTCAACCGCGAGATCGTCGGGCGCTCGTTCTGGCGCGCGGTGTTCTTCTTTCCGGTGCTGTTGTCGCCCGTCGTCACCGGCCTCATCTGGCGCTGGATCCTGCAGCGCCAGGGGCTGCTGAACATGATCGTCCATGACTTTGGGGGCGAGCCGCACAACTGGCTGACCGACCGATTCTGGGCTTTCACTGCCGCCGTCAGCGTTTCGGTCTGGGCGCATATGGGCTTCTACACACTCATCCTGCTTGCCGGCCTGCAGGCTATCCCGCGCGACCTCTACGAGGCGGCTGAGATGGATGGCACGAAGCCGGCGCGGGTATTCTGGCGCATCACGCTGCCGATGCTGATGCCGAACCTGCTTGTCGTCATCGTGCTGGCGCTGATCCGCGCCGTGCAGATATTCGACGAGGTCTATGTGCTGACCGGCGGTGGTCCGGGAACCTCAACCCTCTATCTCACGCAGTACATCTACGAGATCGGCTTCGCCTCGCTGCTGCGCAATCCAGGGCTGGCTTCGGCGGCCTCCATCCTGATGGGACTGGTGCTGGTCGTGCTGACCTTGGTGCAGTTGCAGGTCGGGCGCCGGGGCGAACGCAAGGGGGCGCGGCAATGAGCGGCGTCGCCGCATTCCTGACCCGCCGGCGCGGTGGCCGCTCCTGGCACTGGACCGACACTGTGACCTGGCTGTGGCTCGTCGGTGGTCTCGTCATCATATTCGGCCCGGCCATCTGGCTGGTTGGTTCGTCGTTGAAGACGCCGGCACAGCTCTCAGAGTTCCCGCCGACAATTTTGCCGTATGTCAGCCAGCAGACGAGCGTCGAAGGCTATGACAAGCCGCTCACCCTTTACACGGTGAAGCTGCCGGACGGCTCGAGCAAGGTGATGGCCGAGGTGCGCCGCATCGGCATCGTGGCGCAGATGATCGATCCCAAGGCGCCGAAGGACATCATCAAGGTCAATATTGCCGACCGGCAGCCGGTGCGTGAGATCGGCTTCGCGACTGAGAACTATATCGAACCCTTCGTCCATTTTGACTTCCTGCGCTATCTCCGCAATTCGGTTTTCGTCACTGCTATGGCGACGCTGATCACGCTGCTGACCAATTCGATGGCCGCCTTTGCGTTGTCAAAATACAAATTCCGCGGCCGCGATTTCACCATGCTCTTGATCGTCGGCACGCTGATGGTGCCGCTCTCGGTCATCCTGGTGCCGCTCTATTCGGTGGTCAGCGCCTTTGGCCTGCTCGATTCGCTGTGGGGCGTCATCCTGCCGACGGTGGCCACACCAACCGGCGTGTTCCTGTTGCGCCAGTATATGCTCACCATCCCCGACGAACTGCTTGATGCGGCGCGCATGGACAATGCGTCGGAATGGCAGATCTACTGGCGCATCGTGTTGCCACTCGCGGCACCGGCGCTCGCGGTGCTGGCGATCTTCTCGGTGGTCTGGCGCTGGAACGACTTCCTGTGGCCGCTGGTGGTGCTGTCGCGCAAGGAACTCTACACGCTCCAGGTCGGGCTCAACACCTATGCCGGCGAGCTCAATGTGCAGTGGCACTACATCCTGGCGATGACCGTGGTGACGATGATCCCCGTCGTCCTCGTCTTCGTTTTCCTGCAGCGATACATCACCTCCGGCATTGCCGGCACCGGGCTGAAGTGAGGGCGCCATGGGACGCATAACGCTGACCAACATCGATCGCGCCTACGGCAAGGTGAAGATCCTGCACGACATCAGTCTAGATGTCGGCGACGGCGAGATGCTGGTGCTTGTCGGCCCGTCGGGCTGCGGCAAGTCCACGCTGCTGCGGCTGATTGCCGGGCTCGACCAACCGACCGGCGGCAAGATCGAGATCGACGGCGCCGACGTCACCGAGGTCTCGGCCGCACAGCGCGGGCTCGCCATGGTGTTCCAGTCCTATGCGCTCTACCCGCATATGAGCGTGCGCCAGAACCTTGCCTTTGGGCTCGAAAACATCCGCATGCCGAAAGCCGAGATCGACCGGCGCATCGCGGAAGCGGCGCGCATGCTGGAAATCGCGCCCTATCTCGACCGCAGGCCAGGGCAGCTCTCCGGCGGCCAGAAGCAACGCGTGGCGATCGGCCGTGCGGTGGTGCGCAATCCGACCGCCTTCCTGCTCGACGAACCGCTGTCCAACCTCGACGCTGAACTTCGCATCTCGACGCGCGCCGAACTCGCAGCCCTGCACAAGCGGCTGGCCACCACGATGATCTATGTCACCCATGACCAGGTCGAGGCGATGACGCTCGCCGATCGCATCGTGGTGATGCGCGCCGGCAAGATCGAGCAGATCGGCCGACCGCTCGACCTCTATAATGCGCCGGCCAACCTGTTCGTCGCAGGCTTTATCGGTGCGCCGCGCATGAACCTGCTGCCGGTCAAGGTGTGTTCCGCCAGCGCGACCGAGGTGCATGTCGACGGTCCGGGCGGGCTTTCGGCCGCGGTCGCAGCCGACGGGACCGCGCTAAAGCCGGGAGACGACGCGACGCTTGGCATCCGGCCACACGACATCGAACTTTCGGACGGCGGCAGCGGCGCGGTCAGCGCGCAGGTTACGCTGGCCGAAGCGCTGGGCCCGGAAACTGTCGTTCATGCCATTATTGCCGGCGACAACAAGCTGGTCGCCGTGCTCAAGCGGCAAGGCGTCGAAACGCAGGGCCTGCCGCTCAGCCTGGCTTTGCCGCCGGAGCGGCTGCACCTCTTCGATTCCGCCGGGCTGCGCGTCGCTTCGCGCTAATCGTCAGTAAGGAAGCGCCGGAAAAAGCCGGCCACGGCGGCGCGTATGGCTGGCGTTTCGACATGGCCGCTCTCGGGTTCCCGGTGAAGGATGAGATGGTCGCCGGCTCTGGCCCGCTCATAGCGGCTCGTGTTTGCGAGAGCGCGCAATCGACAGCTGCCGGCGGCGTCAACGGATCCTGGTCGCCCATGCCGACAAATTGCGGTCGTGGCGCGATGCGTCCGGCGATCTCGCCATTGGCGGCCAGGTTCAGCAATCCTGGAACTGTAAGGTAGATGCCGTGCAAACCGTGCGCGCCGATCGGGCGTATGGATATGGTCGAAAAATGTTGCATAGCCGATCTTGATGCTCTTAGGCAGGCTCGTGATATCGAGCGGACCCGGGCCTCCAAGCACCGGGCCATACCAGCAGAACGTTCCCAATCGGCGTAGTATGTCGAGCGACCCTTCGAAAGGTCGCCGGCCCGGAGCCATCATAAACTAGTGGCGGCAGTTCGGTACCGTGCTCAAGCAGGTCGGCGACGACGATGTCTTGTCGATCGAGCACGAGGACACGAGCTAACCCCGATGGAAGGTATGCGAAAATCCGTCGCGCTCCTGCGCAATATGGTGATCAACCTGTCATAAAGCCAGGACTTGCAGAGGTTCGGGCAGAGTGAGCATCGCCCGCTATCTCGACCTCCACGACGAACTGGCGATCTCCGAACAGGCCGAGCTTTGGCGCCGTCCGAAAAGTGCCAATGACGCGCGAAGCGATCTGGATGGCCGGTCCTGGTGCGAAGGGGGCATAGGGTCGCCATATTCGACTGTTTGGCTGCCGCGGGACCATACGGAACTATACGGCAAGATTTCTGATTTTGGCCCACGAAAAAGTCAATGAAATCAATGATTCCGGTACATCCTCCGGGCCCACCATATTATTATATATCAATATCTTACGCCTAATTTATCGAGTTTGAATTGAGCGCTGCCGGGTAAATCTATGGCTTCGGGGTAAAATGGTTTGGGCCGTTCGTGAGTTTTCTCCGTCTTCTTAATGGCACCCGTCACACGTAGCTCAACATTCCCGGCTCCAAAAGACCTTTCAGCGATGCGTGCGGTAATCGGCGGCAACGACGTGCAATTAGGCGGGTTCTGAACTCGGCCACAGCCTCAAATTGCTCGAAGGCGCTCGTGTGTTGATGTCGCCATTGAATGCGCGAGGGCAGGTCGCGGCCTAGAAGCTAGGTCAATAGCTGGCTTCGCCAGTTCCGGCCATACAGAGGAGGCGACCGTCGTTGACGTCTCCGAAAGCAACGATGAAGTCATCGGGATCGTCAGCCTCACGCCAAAGTCTGTGGGTGGCGCAGACGCGGCAGCGCCGGTTTGGTTAGGCCCAGCCTAAGCAGAATTATCGAAAATCATTATTTGTGCATCGCACACAGCGTGCTTTGCTCCATCCGCCGGCTGAAAGAGAACAAAAAGAACGTCAGGTGGCAGCCTTCGGCGATGCGTCCGAAAGCGGGTTGTTTTGGTGCGGACAGCGCCTGATCTCAGAAAAAGACAGGGGAACGTGATGACGACAATAATCTCGAAGTTTCGCCGTGCCGCGCTTTCGGCCGGCATTGCCCTCAGCGCGCTTTCGGTGAGCCTCCACGCCGAAGCCGGCAGCTTGAAGCTGGGCATGACGACCTGGGTCGGATACGGCCCGCTCTTCCTTGCGCGCGACATGGGCTACTTCAAGGAAGGCGGCCTCGAAGTCTCGCTCGAAGTCATCGAGGAAGCATCGATGTACATGGCGGCCGTCGCCGCCGGCGAGCTCGACGGCAGCGCCTCGACCATCGACGAAATCATGAAGTACCGTTCGAAGGACGTCTGCTTCAAATCGGTCTATGCATTGGACGACAGCCATGGTGGCGACGGCGTCTTGGCGCCGAGCAGCGTCAAGAGCGTCGCCGACCTCAAGGGCATGGAAGTCGGGCTGAATGAAGGCTCGGTCTCGCAGTTCTGGTTCAACATCCTGCTCAAGCAGGCCGGTCTTAGCCAGGCCGATGTGAAGGTCACCAATATGACGGCGGATGATGCCGCCGCCGCCTTCATGGCCGATCGCATTCCCGTTGCCGTCACCTGGGAGCCGCATCTGACGTTGGCCAAGAAGGAAAACAAGGGCCAGGTCCTAATCGACTCGTCGAAGACGCCCGGCTTGATCGTCGACGTGGTGGCGCTGAACTGCGACTACATTACGAAGAATCCAGTGGATGTCGAGGCGCTGGTGAAGGGGCTCTACAAGGCCAACGAGTTCATCAAGGAAAATCCCGAGAAAGCCTATGAAGTGATGGCTAAGGGCGTCGGCGGCTGGCTCAAGGATCCGAAGGACTTCGCCTCCTCCGCCGCGGGCGTGAACTTCTACGGCAAGGAGCGCAATGCGCAATTTTTCGCCGGTGGCGAGAATGGCGAAGCCGGCAAGCTGATCAAGCTCGGCGGCGACGTCTGGGGCGGCTTCGGCAAGCTCAAGATGGACATCAAATACGATGACCTCGTCGATCCGTCCTTCCTGACAAAGTGATCTGGCCTCGCAAAGCGAGTTCGTTGGACCGCAGGCCGAGCCTTTCGCCTGCGGTCTATCCAGCCCAAAGGGTTTCCCTGTGACATTGGCACCGAATGCAACGTCTCCCATCAGCCATATCGTGACCAAGAGCGTGGATAAAAATCAGCCCGGTCGATCCGCCCGGAAAGCTGTCGCCACGCCGTTTCAGGCCGTGTCGCGCCCTCTCTCCATCACGCTCAGCGTCCTGGTCTGGTGTGCGGTCATCGGCGGCTGGTTCGCTCTGACCTATTCCGGAGCGGTCAAGGAAATGTTCCTGCCGCGCCCGGAATCCGTCTTGTCCACCACCATCAGGATGGCGCTTGACGGCTCCTTGTGGGAGCACGTGCTCGCCAGCGTCCAGGTGGTGCTGATCGGTTTCGTCATTTCGAGTATCGTGGCGGTGCCGCTCGGCTTGACGATGGGCACCTACCGCATCGTCCAGGCGGCGCTCGATCCGCTTGTCAATTTCATCCGCTATCTACCGGTGACGTCCTTCGTACCACTGTTCATCCTGTGGATCGGCATCGGCGTCGAGCAGCGCGTGGCCGTCATCATCTTCGGCATCTTCTTCCAGCAGCTGGTGATGATCGCCGACAGCGCCCGCAGCGTCCAGCGCGACCTCGTCAACGCAGCCTATACGCTTGGCACGAAACGCAGCGACACCGTCTTCCACATTGTCTTTCCGGCCACGCTTCCCAACGTGCTCGACGTGCTGCGCGTCACTATGGGCTGGGCTTGGACCTATCTCGTCGTCGCCGAACTCGTCGCCGCCCGCAGCGGACTTGGTTACATCTCGCTCAAGGCGATGCGCGGCTTCCAGGTCGACGTCATCTTCATGGCCATCGCCATGATCGGCATCCTTGGTCTTTGCACCGACCAATTGTTCCGGGGCATCCGCCGCCTCGTCGCTCCCTGGGCCAATTGAGGATTTGCTGAAATGGACGCCCTGACACTCGCGACGAAACCGAAGAGCGCCGACATCGGCGTTGACAATGTGGCGCTGCGCTACGGCACGGGCGACAACGCCGTGCTGGCGCTGGACGGCATCTCGTTCCATGTCGCGCCCAATGAGTTCTGTGTGATCGTCGGCCCATCCGGCTGCGGCAAGTCGAGCCTGCTCTATCTCATCGCCGGACTCGAGGAGCGCACCGGCGGCACGATCGCCGTCGGCGGCAAGCCGGTCACCGAGCCGGGTCCGGATCGCGGCATGGTGTTTCAGGCCTACACGCTGTTTCCCTGGCTGACGGTGGCGCAGAACGTCGAATACGGTCCGAAGCGCAAGGGCATGTCGGCGGCCGAGCGCAGGGCGATCGTCGAGCATTTTCTCCATGAGGTCGGCCTGGCGAAATTCGCCAACCATTATCCCTCGCAGCTGTCGGGCGGCATGAAGCAGCGCGTGGCGATTGCGCGCGCGCTCGCCAACGATCCGCAGGTGCTGCTGATGGACGAACCCTTCGGCGCGCTCGACAGCCAGACCCGCCACTCCATGCAGAAGCTTCTCTTGAGGATCTGGGACCATTCCAAGAAAACCGTCCTGTTCGTCACCCACGACATTGACGAGGCGATCCTGCTGGCGGATCGGGTGCTCGTCATGTCCGGCCGGCCGGGCCAGATCAAGAAGGAAATCCGCGTCGGCCTGCCGCGTCCGCGCAGCATGGATCTGGTCATGGAGCCGAACTTCATCGCCATGAAGCGGGAAATCCTCGATCTCTTGAAGAACGACGAAGACGAAGAGCACTAAATGCATGTCGCCCAAAAGTGATCTCGGTTTTGGGAAGACGACATGCATGAAACGAAGACCGGCGGTCTTCGTTGTGGATCACGAAATAGGCACGGCATGAGCATCGCGACCGTGGAATTCGACTATATCGTCATCGGCGCGGGCTCGGCCGGTTGCGTCCTGGCCAACAGGCTGAGCGCCAACCCCGCCAACCGCGTCTGCCTCATCGAGGCCGGCGGCAGTGACGACCGCACAAGGGTGCGTGTGCCGGCCGGCATTCTCTCGCTCTACGGCAATCCGGCCTTCGACTACGGCTACAAGGGCGTGCCGCAGCCGCTGCTCAACAACCGCCGTATACCGGTCAACCGGGGCAAGCTTCTTGGCGGATCGAGTTCGATCAATTCGATGGTCTATATTCGCGGCGCCGCCCAGGATTACGACGAGTGGGCAGCGCTCGGCTGTGCGGGGTGGTCCTATGCCGACGTGCTGCCGGTCTTCAAGAAACTGGAGCGGAACCTCCTGTCCCAGAGCCCGGCCTATCATGGCTTCGAGGGCGAACTGCTGGTCGACAATCCGCGGGATCCCAACGCCGTATCCCATCTGTGGGTAGAGGCGGGTCGGGGCCTGGGCCTGCCCGAAAACCGCGATTTCAACGCCGATGGCCAACTCGGCCTGGGCATCTACAACGTCACCCAGGACAAGGGCCAGCGCTTCTCGGCCTACACCGCTTTCGTCCGGCCGGTTCTCGGCCGGTCGAACCTCCAGGTCCTGTCGGGCGTCGAGGTGCTTGATCTGGCCGTCGAAAGCGGGCGCGTCGCGGGCGTCAATGTGATCAAGGACGGCGCGGTCCAAAGGCTGACATGCCGCGCCGAAATCGTGCTCAGCGCGGGCGCGATCGGATCGCCGCGCATCCTGCTTGCTTCCGGCATCGGGCCGGCCGACGAGCTGAAGGCGGCGGGGATAGAACCGCTTATGAACGTGCCGGGCGTCGGCAAGAACCTGCGCGACCATGTCGACGGCATGATCACCGTGCGGTCGAACGGCGCCAGGACGCTTGGCCTGTCGCTCGCCAATCTGCCGGCGATGCTGGCTGCACCCTTTCAGTATATCGTCTGGCGCAAGGGCATGCTGACGACCAATTATGTCGAGGCCGGCGGCTTCGCCAAGACGAAATATGCCGGCGATATTCCCGATGTCCAATTCCACTTTGTTCCGGGCTACCGCAGCCATCGCGGCCGGCTCGTCGAATATGGCCACGGCTATGCCGTGCACACCTGCGTGCTCAGACCCGGAAGCGTCGGCGAAATCACGCTTGAGCGTGACGGCACCCGCCGCAACGTGCTGATCGATCACCGCTTCTTCAGCGGCGGGCAGGACGCCCTGACCCTTGTCGAAGGCATCAAGCTGGCGCGCTCGATCCTGGCTTCGCCAGTTTTTGCCGATATTCGCGGACCGGAAATCCTGCCGGGACCCGATGTCGTCACCGACGACGAGATCCTCGCCTATCTGCGTGCCGAAGCATTGACCGTCTATCACCCGGTCGGCACGGCCAAGATGGGCACCGATGCAATGGCAGTGGTCGATCCCGCCGGCCTCAAGGTGCGCGGCTTCGGCAATCTGCGCGTGGCGGACGCCTCGATCATGCCGACGCTGATTGGCGGCAACACTAATGCGCCGTCCATGATGATCGGCGAAAAGGCGGCCAGGGCGATGCTGTCGTAGTCTCGCGTTGGCCGACTCTCCTGGCATTTAGGGACAAGCTAACCACTGCCACGTGAAATCGTAATTTTCGGTAATCAGTCCCTCCAGTACACCAGCGATCTGACCTCCTCGCATCCGCAGAAACTCTTGGGGGGAAAGGACGCAGAAATGTCGGTGGAAAAAATAGACGCGCTTGTCGTCGGCGGTGGCCAGGCCGGGGTGGCTATGTCTGAGCATCTGAGCAAATGCGCGGTGCCGCATCTCGTTCTCGAGCGTGGCCGGATCGCCGAGCGCTGGCGTTCGCAGCGATGGGACTCGCTCGTTGCCAATGGGCCAGCCTGGCATGACCGTTTCCCGAGCATGGAATATCCCGTGACGGGTCCCGACGGCTTTCCCTCCAAGGAAGAGGTTGCGGACTATTTCGCCGCCTATGCAAGGCAGATCAATGCGCCGATCCGCTGCGGCGTCGAGGTCAAGCTCGCGCAAAGAAATGTCGGTCGGCCCGGGTTCCGAGTCGAGACGTCCGATGGGGTGATCGAAGCCAACAGCATCGTCGCGGCGACCGGACCTTTCCAGGTCCCCGTCATCCCCGCCCTTGTCCCCGGCGATGCCGGCATTCTGCAGATTCATTCCAGCGCGTACCGCAACCCCGGACAGTTGCCAAAGGGCGCGGTGCTGGTGGTCGGGGCGGGATCGTCAGGTGTGCAGATCGCCGACGAGCTTCAGCGCTCGGGGCGGCGCGTCTACCTCTCGGTCGGCCCGCACGACCGCCCGCCACGAGCCTATCGCGGGCGCGATTTCTGCTGGTGGCTTGGCGTTCTCGGCAAATGGGACCTCGAAACCCCGGGGCCTGGCACGGAACATGTCACGATTGCGGTGAGCGGCGCGCGTGGGGGCGAAACGATTGATTTCCGTCGGCTGGCCGCGCAGGGGCTTACCCTCGTCGGCATGACCAAGACATATCAGGGCGGCGTGCTGACCTTCGCCCCCGATCTGGCGAAGAACATTGCCCGCGGTGACGCCAACCTGATGTCGCTTCTGGACGAGGCCGACGCCTATGTCGCGCGCAACGGTCTCGACCTCCCGGAGGAGCCCGCGGCCCGGCGGATCGACCCGGATCCGGAATGCCTGGTCAATCCGCTTCGTGAGCTCGATCTGGCCGGGGCCGGGATCGCGGCGATCATCTGGGCGACAGGCTTTGCCGTCGATTACAGCTGGTTGAAGGTCGATGCCTTTGACGAGAAGGGCCGGCCAAGGCATCAGCGCGGGGTCTCGACCGAGCCTGGAATCTATTTTCTCGGCCTGCCTTGGCAGTCGCGAAGAGGATCGAGTTTCATCTGGGGCGTCTGGCATGATGCCAAGCATGTCGCAGACCGGATTTCGACGCAGCGCAAATATCTGGCCTACCATGCTGCCGCACGGCGCGAGACCATGGACGCCTGACCGACAACAGCCACGAGCCCGATCTGATGGAGACCAGAATGGCGCATACGAGAATCCGCAAGTTCAACACGAAAGACACCTATCCCGAGCAGAAGCTCGACAATGATCTGTGCCAGGCGGTCGTCACGCGGGGCGGCCGGACGGTCTATCTGCGCGGCCAGTGTCCTCAGGATCTCGACACCGCCAAGAATGTCGATAGCCACGATCCGGCCGAGCAGACGCACAAGGTGATGCAGAACATCAGGCAGCTCATCGAGGAGTGCGGCGGCACCATGGAGCATCTGGTGAAGGTGGTCGTCTACATCACCGACGTGCGCCATCGCGAGGCGGTCTACCGCACCATAGGCGAGTACATCAAAGGCGTGCATCCCGTTTCGACCGGTCTCGTCGTGCAGGCCCTGGCGCGGCCGGACTGGCTGGTCGAGATCGACGGCACCGCCGTCATTCCGGACTGATCATCATGACCTTCTCCATCGTCGCGCGATGCAGCCGCACCGGCATGTTCGGCGTCGCGGTGTCGTCTTCCTCTCCGGCGGTGGCGGCGCGTTGCGCCTATGCGCAGGCGGGCGTGGGCGCGGTCGCCAGCCAGAACGTCACCGATCCGACGCTCGGCACCAGGGGGCTCGAACTGCTGGCGCGCGGTGCCTCGGCCGCCGAGGCGGTCGCTATCCTGAAGCGCACCGGCGCCTACAGCGACTACCGTCAGGTGCTGGCTGTCGATGTCGCCGGGACAACCGCTATTCACTCCGGGCCTAAGGCGCTTGGCATCTGGGCGGAGGCGCGTGCGGACAATGTCGCCTGCGGCGGCAACATGCTGGCCCATGATGGCGTGCCGCAAGCCATGGTCGAGGCCTTCCTCGCCTCTGAAGGGCATCTCGGCGACCGCCTGATCGCGACCCTGCGCGCCACGCTGAGAGTGGGTGGCGAGGCGGGCCCGGTCCACTCCGCTGGAATGAAACTGGTGCGCGAAGTCGCATGGCCCGTCGCGGACCTGCGCTGCGACTGGACAGACGACTGCCCGATCGAGCAATTGGCAAGCCTGTGGGAAATCTACAAGCCGCAGCTCGATGCCTATGTGACCCGTGCGATCAATCCGTCCGACGCGCCGAGCTACGGTGTGCCGGGCGACGAGTAGCCGGCACACAGGGGGAAGGCATCCGCGTGAGTCACAAGGACTGGATCAGCAAGGCATCCGCGATCCGTTTTCGCGACAAGGCGTTCATCGACGGCAAGACGGTCGCGGCGCGTTCGGGCCGAACCTTCGCCAGCATCAACCCGGCCACCGGCGAAACGCTGGCCGAGGTGGCGTCCTGCGGCGAGGAAGATATCGATCTCGCCGTTGCCGCGGCGCGCCGCAGTTTCGAGGCCGGTGTCTGGTCACGCACAAGACCGGCGCACCGCAAGGAGGTGCTGCTGCGGCTGGCGCGGCTGCTGCGCGAAAACCTGGAGGAGCTTGCCCTGCTCGAGTCGCTCGACACGGGCAAGCTTGTCATGGATGCGGCGACTGTCGATGTCCCGGGTTCTGCGGCGATCTTCCAGTGGTATGGCGAGGCCATCGACAAGATCTACGACGAAGTGGCGCCGACCGGCGGAAGCGATCTGGTGCTGGTGCGGCGCGAGCCGCTCGGCGTCATCGGCGCCGTGGTGCCGTGGAATTTTCCGCTCGACATGGCGACCTGGAAATGCGCGCCCGCGCTGGCGGCGGGCAATTCGGTAGTGCTGAAGCCTGCGGAGCAGTCGCCTTTCTCGGCACTCCGGCTGGCGGAACTTGCCATGGAGGCGGGCCTGCCCGCCGGTGTGTTCAATGTCGTGCCTGGCCTTGGCGAGACGGCCGGCCAGGCGCTCGGCCGCCACATGGATGTGGATTGCCTTGCCTTCACCGGATCGACCTCGGTCGGCAAGATGTTCCTGCAGTATTCGGGCCAGTCGAACATGAAGCAGGTCTGGCTTGAAACAGGTGGCAAAAGCCCGAACCTTGTCTTCGCCGATTGCGGCGATCTCGATGCGGCAGCCGACATGGCGGCGTTCGGCATCTTCTTCAACCAGGGCGAGGTCTGTTCGGCCAATTCGCGCCTGCTCGTGCAACGCGGCATCAAGGATGCGCTTCTGGAGAAGCTGGCGGAGCGCGCTGCGGCCACCCAGCCTGGCGATCCGCTCGACCCGGCCTCGAAAATGGGCGCCATGGTCGATGCCCACCACGCCGCCAACGTCATGCGGTTCGTCGAGGCCGGCAAGAAGACCGCGCGCCTGGTTGCCGGCGGCGATCGGGTCACGATCAACGGTCGCGGCAGCTTCATACAGCCCACCATCTTCGACAATGTTGCCCATGACGACCCGATTGCCCGCGACGAGATATTCGGACCGGTGCTTTCGGTCATAGCCTTCGACGACGAAGAGGAGGCTATCCGCATTGCCAATGACAGCCCGTACGGACTGGCCGCATCACTGTGGACCGACAGTCTCTCGCGCGCGCACCGCGTTGCCGGCCGGCTCCGCGCCGGCACGGTTTCCGTCAATACGGTCGATGCGCTGAGCCCGATGACCCCGTTCGGCGGGATCAAGCAATCCGGCTTCGGTCGCGACCTGTCGCTGCATTCGCTGGACAAGTACACCGCGCTGAAAACGACATGGATCAAGTACTGAGGCAGTGCGGGCGCTTGATCGCAGCGCCCAAACCGGCAACATAGCCGCCCATGCCGTTACGCTTCACGCTGAGACAACTGGAATATTTCGTCGCCGTCGGCGAAGCCGGCTCCATTACCAAGGCGGCCGAACAGGTCAATGTTTCGCCGCCTTCGATCTCGGCGTCCATCGCGCAGCTCGAGGCCGAATTCGGCGTCCAGCTTTTTGTGCGCAAGCATTCGCATGGCCTGTCACTCACGGCCGGCGGGCGCGTTTTCCTCAAGGAGGCCGCCAGGCTGCTGGCCGACGCCGACGCTTTGCACGATATTGCCGGCGACATCGCCGAGAAAGTGCGTGGGCCGCTGGCGGTCGGATGCCTGCTGACCTTCGCGCAAATCGTCATGCCGACCCTGCGCATGAAGTTCGAGCGCGCCTATCCCGAGGTGCGGTTCAGGCAGTTCGAACGCAACCAGGGTCAGCTGCTCGAAATGTTGCAACGAGGCGAAATCGACGCGGCGCTGACCTACGATCTAGAACTGTCGCAGGACACGACGTTCGAACCGCTGATGCTGGTTCCGGCCTATGTCATGTTGCCACAGGGGCACCGCTTCGCCGGCAAGGCTTCCATCACGCCGGAAGAGCTGGCCGACGAGCCGATGGTGCTGCTCGACCTGCCATATAGCCGCGAATATTTCCTCTCGGCCTTTCATTCGCGAGGCATCCGGCCGAACATTGCCGAGCGCACCGGCGACATCGCGGTGATGCGTTCGATGGTTGCGAACGGCTTCGGCTATGGCATCGCCAACATGCGGCCGCTCAACACGCTGGCGCCGGACGGCAAGCCTCTGGTCTTCGTGCCTCTGGAGGGGGATTTGCGGCCTCTGACCATGGGGGTTGCATTACCCAACGCTGAGCATCGCACCCAAACGGTGCAGGCATTCATCGATCATTGCCGCCGTTTCGTCGTCGAACAGGGCGTGTTCGGCAGCGGTAGGGTCGTGGAATAGCGGCGTTGCTTCATGCCACCTGAAGCCGGCGATCGGCAAGCCGCCGCAGCAGATTGTCCAGCATGCCGTCGCAGCGGCGCATCTGTTCGACGCTGACGAATTCGTCCGGTCTGTGCCCTTGCGCCATCGAGCCTGGTCCGCACACGATGGTCGGCGTGCCGAGGTCGCGGCTGAACAATCCACCTTCGGTGCCGAAGGCAACCTTGATGGTGTCGTTGGCGCCGGTCAACGATTTGACGAAGCCTACGGCCTGCGAGTTCGCAGGCGTGTCCAGCCCTGGATAGGTGTTGGTGATATCGATGTCGATGGCCGCCTCTGGCGCGATCGTTGAAGCCGCAGCGGCAATGCGCGCTGCCGCCGCGCGCAACCCATTGAGGATTTGGTCGGGATTGTCGGCCGCGACATTGCGGATCTCGAAGTCGAGCTGGCAGAGGTTCGGCACGATGTTGAGCGCCACGCCGGCATTCATCTTGCCAACGTGGACGGTCGTGTAGGGAATGTCGTAGTCGCCGTCGCGTACGCCATCGCGCGCCAGCCGATCCTGTTCTTGGCGCAGTGCGGAGACGAAGTCACAGCCCAGATGAATGGCATTGAGTGCCAAGGGGGCCAGCGCCGAATGGCCTTCCCGTCCCCTGCAGATGGCGCGCACCGCAAGCTTGCCCTTGTGGCCGGTCGCAACCTGCATGCTGGTCGGCTCGCCGACGATGCACAACAATGGCCGGTGCGGCGCAGCATGCAGCATGTCGATAAGGCTGTGCACACCGATGCAGCCGACCTCTTCGTCGTAGGAAAGCGCCAGATGCAAGGGCGTTTGCAGGCTCATTTTCGAGGCCTTGAGGCACGCGGCAAGCGCACAGGCCACGAAACCCTTCATGTCGGCCGCGCCGCGGCCGTAAAGCTTGCCGTCGCGCGCGCTCATCTCGAAAGGCGGCAGCGTCCAGTCCTGGCCGTCGATGGGGACGACATCGGTATGGCCGGACAGCATGACGCCGGGAGTGTCGGCCGGCCCTATGGTGGTGAAAAGGTTCGCCTTATGGCCGTCCGCGCTGCGGACGATCTGGCATGCAATGCCCTGTGCCGCCAACAACTCCGTCACGTAGCCGATGAGGTCGAGATTCGAAACGCGGCTCACCGTCGGGAATGCCATCAGCTTTTCAAGGATTCGGATGCTGTCCATGTGTTGTATGTCTCATTGGCCGTGCGCGCTATCTAGCATCGCGTGGCCGCGGCGCTGAAGTCGCATTTGGCTCAGCCGGGATTCACCGGATGCTAACCCAGGCGGCGGGGGCTGATTAGGCGCGTCCTAATCGGCACAGAAGAAATCTGTAGTTTTCCGGCGCGCGCCGCAACTTATGAGTAGGTTCACGGCATCTACCCACCGTCAAGGTTTGAAAGCATCACCGCGCATGCCGCGATGCGACGCTGGCAGGAAGGAAGCACCATGCGTGATCCACGCTACGACATTCTGTTCGAGCCTGTGAAGATCGGTCCGGTGACCGCCAAGAACCGCTTCTACCAGGTGCCGCACTGCAATGGCGGCGGCTATCGCGATCCGTCCGCCGCGGCCGAGATGCGGCGCATCAAGTCGGAAGGCGGCTGGGGTGTCATTTTCACCGAGCAAACCGAGATGCACCACACCTCGGAGATCACGCCCTTCATCGAGCTCAGGCTGTGGGACGACGCCGATATCCCGGCGCTCGCCAGGATGGCCAAGGCCATGCACCAGCATGGCGCGCTGGCCGGCATCCAGCTGGCCTATTCCGGTATCAACGGACCGAACCTCTACACCAAGGAAGTGCCGCGCGGACCGTCGGCCTTGCCCATCCGCACCTTCACCAATGACCCGGTTCAGGCACGCGCCATGGACAAGCAGGATATACGCGACCTGCGCCGCTGGCATCGCAATGCCTTCAAACGCGCCAAGCTGGCGGGTTTCGACCTGGTCTGTCTCTACGGCGCGCATGGCTTCGGCATCATCCAGCACTTCCTGTCGACCGCCACCAACCAGCGCAGCGACGAGTATGGCGGCTCGCTGGAAAACCGCTCGCGGCTGATGCGGGAGCTGATTGAGGAGGGCAGGGACGCCATCGGCGACACTTGCGGCCTGACGCTGCGGCTATCGCTGGACGAGATGATCGGCGAGCTGGGTTTCGCCAATTCCGAAGTGCGCGACATGATCGAGATGCATGCCGACCTGCCCGACCTCTGGGATCTGGCCCATGGCGCCTGGGAGGACTGCTCCGGGCCGTCGCGGTTCAAGGAGGAGGCCGCGCAGGAGAGCCTCGTGTCCGGCATCAAGAAGCTGACCTCAAAGCCGGTCGTCGGCGTCGGGCGCTTTACGTCGCCGGACGTGATGGTGAAGATGATCAGGTCCGGTACGCTTGATTTCATCGGCTGCGCGCGCCCGTCGATTGCCGACCCCTTCCTGCCGAAGAAGGTGGAAGAGGGGCGGATCGAGGACATTCGCGAATGCATCGGCTGCAACATCTGCATCACCGGCGACATGACCATGTCGATCTCGCGCTGCACGCAGAACCCGACCTTCATGGAGGAATGGCGCAAGGGTTGGCATCCGGAGCGGATGCAGGCCAAGGGCGACAGTGAGAGCGTGCTGATCGTCGGCGCCGGTCCCGCCGGGCTTGAGGCCGCCCGCGCACTCGGCCTGCGCGGCTACCAGGTGGCGATCGCCGAGGCCGGCACCGAGCTCGGCGGCCGCGTGGCACGCGAGTGCCGCTTGCCTGGTCTCTCCGCCTGGGGTCGCGTACGCGACTATCGCCAATATCAGCTCAGCCAGATGTCCAATGTCGACGTCTATTTCGAGAGCCGATTGTCCGCCGAGGATATCCTGGCCTTCGGGTTTCAGAACATCGCCATTGCCACCGGCTCGACATGGCGCCGTGACGGCGTGGCGCGTGCGCATGTCGTGCCGATGCCGATGGATCTGGCCATGCCGCTCTATACCCCGGACGACCTGATGAGCGGAAATGTACCGACCGGCAACGTCGTGTTGTTCGACGACGACCACTACTACATGGGTGGCGTTCTGGCAGAGCTTATGGCGCGCCGGGGCGCGAAGGTGACGCTGGTGACGCCGTCCGCCTATGTGTCCGACTGGACCCGCAACACGCTGGAGCAAGGCACCATCCATCGCCGGCTGGCCGAGCTCGGCGTCGAGATCGTGCTGAACCAGATCATGACTCACATCGTGTCGGGAGGTGTTGTCACTGCCTGTGCTTATACGGGCACCCGACATGACATCGCCGCAGATGGCGTGGTGCTGGTGACGTCGCGCCAACAGGACGATGGCGTCTGGCGCGAATTGAAGGCGCGGCGGGACGAGTGGGCCGATAGTGGCATTCGCTCGATCAAGGTCATCGGCGATGCCGAGGCGCCAGGCCCGATTGCCTGGGCGACCTACGCCGGCCATCGTTTCGCTCGTGAGCTGGACGAACTCGATATCGGCGACGCGCTGCCGTTCCGGCGAGAAGTGACGGCACTGGCCGCGGAATAGAGGACGGGATCATCCTTAACCCAGGCTTTTGGGAGATCGTGTTGGGAAGCGCGATCTCTAGCGGAAATGACGGTTTTTTACCTGCCGCGAAGATGGACCTGTACCTGCCTGTGAAGGAGGTAAGGGTACTTTAAAGCGGTCGCGGGACGATACGGTACAATACGGGAAGACTTTTTATTTTGGCCCACGAAAAAGCCAATGAAATCAATATTTCTCGCACATCCTCCGGGCCCACCATTATCGTTATTTATCAATGGTTTATTGGCAGGTTCGCCACGAGGTTCGCCAACAGGTTCGCCAAGCAGCGGCTTGCACGTTACCAGCCGTACGACTCGGTCCATGCCCTGCACAGCCAAACGCACCTGCGAGGCTTCCCGGCGACCATGCGCGGGGAACGATTCTCACGATCAGGGGGGCGATGCCTCCCTGGCTCCCAGCTGCGCATTCTAGCTGAATTGGGATTCCCCAGGATTGAGCAAAGACGTTCAAGGTCCATGCCGCCGGCTACAGGCGTGGTCTCACCAAGCCATCAGAGCGGGCACTGCGACGCCGTGACCTTGGCCTCAAACCCCAGCTTGGCTAGAGTTCGTAGTATGCTGAAGGCCATTCACCACGTCGCGCTCATCTGCACCGATCAGGATCGGTCGCGACGGTTCTACGTTGAACTCCTCGGCCCACGATCTCATCCGGGAGGTCTATCGGCAGGAGCGGCAGGCGCGTCACTCGCTGATCGGTTCAGGCGCCAGCGACCTGGTGGCCGATGTTCTGCTGGGAATCGACCGATTGTTCAGGGAGTTCGCGGAAACGACAGCGACTTTTACAGACCTGACCGGCAAGGCGCCGCGATCTGTCGCTGCCTGGTTGAGTGAGAACATCGTGGCTTTTCAAAAATAGTCCCACGAATAACTTGGTTGCCAGTTGGTAAACATTCGCTGAATGCCCGGACCAATCTGGCTCCGGGCATCCATTGTCAAAGTAACCTAGATGTCAGGCTGCATCGCGGAAACCAACGATGGCCTTGATCTCGAGAAACTCGGCAATTGCCATCGGACCCCATTCACGTCCGTTGCCGGACTGCTTGTAGCCGCCGAAGGGTGCAGCCAGATCAAGATTAACATTGTTCAAGTAGACTTGGCCGGCACGCAGGCGACGCGCGATGGCTTCGGCCGCAACCCGCTCACCCTGCACATAGGCGGCAAGGCCGTAGGTCGTGTCGTTGGCGATCCTCACTGCTTCCTCTTCGTCGGAATAGGCGATGATGACCAGGACTGGCCCGAAGATTTCTTCACGTGCGATCGTCATGTCGTTGCGCACATCGGCAAAGATCGTAGGCCGGACGTAAAAGCCAGCATCAAGTCCATCGGGACGGCCAAGCCCTCCAGTCACAAGCGTGGCGCCTTCATCGAGCCCCGACTGGATCAGACGCTGGATTTTGTTCCATTGCGCTTCCGAAGCTACCGGTCCCATTTTTGCATTGGAAGAAGGATGGCCGACCGACCAGGTTTCGGCGGCTGCCTTGGCGTAGCTGATTGCTTCAGCAGCCTGATCGACATGGACCAGCATCCGAGACGGTGCGCTGCAGGACTGTCCGCTGTTCAGCATCATCTGCGCTACACCGCCTTCGACAGCAGATGCGAGGTCTGCACTACGCAGGACGATGTTGGGTGACTTTCCTCCAAGTTCCTGATGTACTCTTTTGACAGTCAGCGCACCGGTGCGAGCCACCTCGATCCCAGCCGCGGTTGAGCCGGTGAAGGAGACAAGATCCACGTCGGGATGGCTCGTCAAAGCATTGCCGACAACGCGGCCATCGCCATGAACAAGATTGAACACTCCTTTGGGAACTCCGGCGTCATGGAGGATCTCAGCAAAGATCGTACCTGAGAACGGTCCGATTTCAGATGGTTTCAACACCACGGTGCAACCCGCAGCAAGCGCAGGTGCCACCTTTGCGGCCATCAGCATCAATGGCCAATTCCACGGCGTGATCAGGGCGCAAACGCCGATCGGCTCGCGTACGACTTCGCTTGTGCCAAGCGGCTCATCGAAACGGTAGGTCGCAAGCGCTGCTCGTGCAATCTGGAAATGGGCAACACCGACGGTCACCTGCAGTTGCTCTGAAAGCCATTGCGGCGCGCCCATTTCATCCATTACCGCTAGGGCTAGGTCGCTAGCTCGCTTGTCGTAGGCAGCAATAATCCGGTCGAAGAGCGAAATTCGCTCCTCAATCGAGGTGAGTGAATACGTTTCAAATGCCTTTCGCGCGGCTGAAACCGCATCGTCCACGTCACTCGCATCGCCCAGCGCGACTTGACCAATGACGGTTTCGTCCGCGGGATTGATAACATCGATTACGGCTGTGCTTTTGGGCTGCACCCAGGTTCCGTCGATATAGAATTGAAGATTGTTACGCATGAGAAAGCTCCATCATTGTTGATGGAGCCATAAGTATCTTTCGTAAACTTGGCGTCAATCAGGCACTTGAAGTCGCGCTGGTAGGGCAGAGTATACTTGACCCGGGTTCATCATTCCGTGCACGATGGCGAACCATCTGTTGAAAGCATCCGCCGCTCAGTTCGTGTCACAGGCGTAATTGTATCAGCGACCTGTCCGCTGCCTTCTGCTCGCCGCCCTTGCTGTCGAAAACCTCTCTCGCTTCGGTGACCTCCGGCAGTTTCACCAACGTCCACTTGTGCAGTTCCTGAAGGGGCTCCCGCAAGGTATGGCCGAGTGGCGTCAGCTGATATTGCACCGCCACTGGGGAGAGTGAAATTACCTCTCTCGCTATAAGACCGTTGCGCTCGAGGCGGCGAAGGCACTGAGTGAGAGCCTTCTGCGTCACCCCTTGCAAGCGGCGGCGGATGGCATTGAAGCGCTGCGGTCCCTCATTGAGAACCGCAATCACCATCATCGACCACTTGTCGGCGATCTGATCGAATAGAGCCCGGCTCGGGCATTCAGAAGAAAAGCAGAGCGGTTCCAGTTCAAGCATAATGGGTTCCTTCGATATACCTAGGCGACTTCAGGTGCCTGATTGACGCTAGGTTTACACCATATACCTGTAGGCCTTGTTAACGCAACGGAGTTCTATTTGTGTCCGGTGCCGATGCGACAACGTTGGTGCACTGGTGAAGGTCATGCCGCGCAAGACGGTCGGTTTGATGGCGAACATGTTGGCCAGCCTGATCTGGTCAGCGTCGCTGAGATGGAGGTCGGCGCTGCGCAGCGACGGCACCTCTGGAAGGCAGTGCCAAAGCATGACAAACGGAGAGGCCGCGTTGAAGGCGGCATGGCGACTGATCCAGGACGACAGAGGTTCGTCCGAATGGGGCGGCAACCGCACCGGTAATTGCCGTTCTCGTATGTTCTCCATTATGCGAATGCCGCCTCGGCATCGAACTCCGGCTCCCAGTTCTCAATCGATGCATCGGTGATGCACTCGCGGCCGCTCTCGATGGCGTCGACGGCGAGGCTGTTGATGATGTGGAAGATGCTGGCGGTGATGCCCTTGGTGATATGCAGAATACGTCGCAGTGATTTCGGCGTCAGAACTTAAGGCCGCCGCAGCCGGCCTCTTGCGCAGGATCGAACGACCAAGGTTTCGCGCGCATCGACCGGGCCGGGAACATCACCAAACGCCACAGTACTGCCAAGCTGCAATCTGCCCGCTTCGGCGCGGCTTGTCCGCTGTGGAATGCGCACCAGACCTCGAAGCGCCGGGTAGGATCATCCGTCAGCTCGCTGAGACACCGGAGGTAGACAATACATCACCGACCGGCTGGTCAGCCTCGTTAGTTTAGTTGGTCTTCAACTGGCCGATGCGGTTTTCGGCGATCCAGCGGGCGGCGAGGACCAGCGCGCCCATGCTGAAATCCTTGCCGTGCTTGGCCACCATCTCTTCCGACAGCTTGGCCAGCCGCTCGAAAAATTCGTCCTTGCTCTCGTCCTCTGCGGTGAGTTCGGTCTGCATTCTATCCTCCTGTTTCATACGGACTGCGTCCGTTATTTGAACATCTGGGCTGGAAAGGTGACGATCGCGGCGGTGCCGTCGACGGCGCCCACCGCCAGATGCCGTCCGTCGCCGGACCAGGCAAGCGCGGTGACCGCGCTGCCGAAAGGCCTGACGAGGAGTTCGTCGCGGGCGCCGATCTCGGCGATGGTGATCCGGCCGTTGGCGTAGCCGGCCGCGATGAGTTTCTTTTCAGGGTGCGCCGCCACCGTTTCGACCAGCACCAGCCCGGCACGACCCGTCTCCAGCGCGCCGGAGGTTTCGCCGCCAACCGGCGGCGCGGTCATCGACCACCCGGCAATCCGGAAGGCGCCCGAGGCAAACAGCGCATTCGCCGGCCGGCTCCAGCACACGGTCCGCACCGGCGATGGAAATCCCGCGACGATGTCAGCGCGGCCATCGGTCATGCTGACCAGGGCAAAGCCTCCGGTTTCGAGCCCGCAGGCCAACCACGTGCCGTCGCCGCTCCAACGGATCGACACCGGGCGCGCTGGAAAGGAGACATCGCGTATCAAGGCAGCGTCGCCTTCGACAGACCAGATCGACAGCCCATCACCACCGCCGCAGGCGAGGCGCCGCCCGCCTGGCGAGAAAGCAAGGGCGTCCATGGACGATGTCACGGCGTGTTTCAGTTGCACTGCGCCGCCTTGGCCGCGCGACAGAAAGGCATCATGCCCATTGCTGATGGCTGTCATGTCCGTCCTAGCGTTGTGATCGATGGCTACGATCGGTCCGTCGATCCGGACCAAAGGGGCCGCTGCTTCACCGTCGGGGGCCAGATGCAGCACCTCACCGCTGGCCGCGCCGACCAGAAAGGCGGAATGCGCATAGGCGGCGAGCGGGACATCGCCATCTCCGAATGCCGCCGTGGCGATCAATGGGACAGGTGGCCTTTCCCTTGGGCGGATCGTCGTCTGCCCCAGATCGTTGCTTACCCTTATCCGCGTTTCCGGCGGCTCGTGATCCGCGACCGTGGCAATGGCGATGGTTGCATCCACTGAAGCGAAGGCAACAGCCGAGCCATCGGCGCTGAAGCGCAAATCGGCGATTGCCGACGGGCGACGCCAGCTCCGCGCCAGAAGGTCGAACAAGGTCAGGTTCTGCATCGTCTGCTGGTTCATGCTCTCTCTCCCGTCAGTCCTCGTTCGCCGTCGCGGCAAGCCGGCGATCAATGTCCTCGACATCGCCTTCCACTGCGACGATGCGTTGCTCGCACACCGCGCATGCCTGCATGACCGCCGCCGCGCTCTGCTCTGCCTCATGCAAGTCCCGCACCAGTTGCTCGCTGGCGCCGCTTCTGCCGATTTCCAGCTCCAGGCGCAGCACATCCATCTCGATGCCGGAGCGTTTCTGATTGAGCCGCAGCGCCTCGGCAGTGAGCGCGGAGACATTGGCGACCAGATCGAGCCGGCGGGCGAGCAGCGCGTGGCGTCTGGCGATATCGGATCCTCCCGTCATTGTTTGCTCCCCAAAGATCCCGGCGGTTTTTCGAAAGCCGACAGCAATTTTGGCAACGTACCGGCCTGCGACTGGAACTGCCTTTCGGCCGTCTCGATATGGCTCTTGAGCTGATCCCAGATGTCGACACGGATCATCGATGTCGTGTCACCGGTGAGGCGCTCGATCTCGTCGACGCGGAACTGGCGCGTCAGCGAAACGCCGGAAAACACGAAGTCCCGCAACAGGATCGCGTGGTTTTCGATGAACAGATGGATCATCGGATGCGTTTCCGTGGTGACGCCGCCGGCGGCAAGCTCGGCCCGGATGAAGTCCTGGAAGTGGCTCTGGAGGCGATGTTGGCTCTCGCCCATGAAGCGCATGACAAAGACCAGATCGCGGGGCATCAGCCTGACAAGATCGCCGGTGACGCCGTCGGCCTGGCTGGACATTGGCTCTGGTGGCCCCCGGCTGTCTCTATCGTTCGGCATGGTCTCTCTCCAGCGCCAGGCCCATCCACGGCCGTCTCCTTCAGATAGTAGAGAAAGACGAAGAATTGAATAGATGATATCTGTTTTCTTTTTTTGCTGCACTTGCTAACTAAACATATTGCGTATGCGAATAGATTTTAAATATTACAAGCGTACTTTACAACTGTAAAACAACGTTACAGTCGGCCATCTGCTCATATGCCGAAAGAGTGGCGATTTTGTTTGAACGTCAGCCATGGGCGCTCTTTTCAAACTGGCACGGCGCTTGCTTTGTACCTTTTCACAAGAAGCCCATCGCATTTTTGACGCGGTGCCAAAAGAACGAAGGAACGGAGGAAGCAGAGACCGCTTCGATACGCCCATCGCACATGCGGTTGGCGCCGCGGGTCTCCGCCAAAACACCTCGAGAACCTTTGCCGCGATCCACTTGAACGGCCGGACCATGAGTCGCGCCTGAATGCGCAACCCTTTGTCGTGCCGTTCGCACTCTCACTGGCGGTGCTTTGTGCCGCTTCATGCCGGGGTCAAGGGACCTGCGGCTCAAACCTGGTGGAGGCTTATGACCATGACGTCTCTGACGCTTAACAAGATTACCTCGCAACGCGGAATCTCCGTCGGCGAGGCGACCAAGAAGATTGCCGATCTCGGCTGGAATCCTTCCTACGTCCAGGAAGCGATGACGTTTCCGACCGACTACAAGATCAACAAGACGCCCCGCGACCCGATGAAGCAGGTCCTGCGGTCGTACTTCCCGATGCAGGAAGAAAAAGACAACCGCGTCTATGGCGCGCTCGATGCGGCCTTGCGCGGCGACATGTTCCGCAACGTCGAGCCGCGTTGGGTCGAGTGGATGAAGCTCTTCCTGGCCATCATTCCGTTCCCGGAAATCTCGGCTGCCCGCTCGATGGCGATGGTTGCCCGCATAGCGCCTGGTGAGGAACTCCGAACCGGCTTCACCATGCAGATGATCGACGAGTTTCGTCACTCGACGATCCAGATGAATTTGAAGAAATGGTACATGGAGAACTACATCGATCCGGCCGGCTTCGACATCACCGAAGAAGCCTTCGGAAAATGCTACGCCACGACAATCGGCCGACAGTTCGCCGAAGGCTTCATCACCGGCGACACGATGACCGCCGCCTGCATGTACCTGACCGTGGTGGCTGAAACCGCCTTCACCAACACGCTGTTCGTCGCCATGCCTTCGGAGGCCGCCCGCAACGGCGACTACGCGCTGCCGACGGTGTTCCTGTCGGTGCAGTCCGACGAGAGCCGGCATATCGGCAATGGCCACTCGCTGCTGATGGCGGCGCTCAAGGAGCCGGAAAACCACCTCTTGCTCGAGCGCGACCTGCGCTACGCCTTCTGGCAGAACCACGCCATCGTCGATGCCGCCATCGGTACCTTCATCGAATACGGCACCACCAACCGCGACAAGAACAAGGAGTCCTACGCGGAGATGTGGCACCGTTGGATCTATGAGGACTACTATCGCACCTACATGCTGCCGCTCGAAAAATACGGCATCAAGGTCCATCACGATGACGTCCAGGCGGCCTGGGAGCGCATCACCAAGAAGAACTATGTCCACAAGGTCGGGCAGTTCTTCGCGGTCGGCTGGCCGGTCAATTTCTGGCGTATCGAAGCCCAGACCGACAAGGACTTCGAGTGGTTCGAGCACAAGTATCCGGGCTGGTACGCCGAGTTCGGCGATTTCTGGAAATGGTATGCCAAGCTCAGCCACAAGGGCGAGAAGGTGCTGCTGTTCAACAGCGATGTCGGCTACGTCTACCCGCACCGCTGCTGGTCCTGCCTCGTTCCCTGTCTGATCCGCGAGGACATGGTGGTCGGCGAGATCGACGGCCAGCTCCACACCTTCGCCCACGAACTCGACAAGTGGACCGCAACAGTCGCCTTCGCCGACGAGTATCAGGGCCGGCCGACGCCCGCGATGGGCCGCTTCAGCGGCAAGCGCGAGTGGGAGACGCTCTATGACGGCTGGGATCTGGCCGATGCGATCAAGGACCTGAACTTCGTCCGTTCCGACGGCAAGACGCTGGTTCCGCAGCCGCATCTGCGCTTCGACGACAAGGAGATGTGGACGCTCGACGACGTGCGCGGCAACACGCTCGGATCGCCGCTCAACGCGCTGCGTGCCATGTCGCCCGCGGACCGTGAGAAGCACCTGGCGGAGTATGCCAAGGGCTTCACCATCACCCCCTGCAACTGATCAAGCCAAAGGGGGGCGGGTTCGTCCCGCCCCTTCCTTTCACTGGAGGTCCGTATGTCGGAAACCCACACGGTCAGGCTCAGCCCGGTTGGCGTCGAATTCGACGTCGAGCATGGCGAAACGGTGCTCAACGCCGCCTTTCGCCAGGGCATCGCGCTGCCGCACGGCTGCAAGGAAGGGCAATGCTCGGCCTGCAAAAGCGTGCTGCTCGAAGGCGAAGTCGACATGCTGAAATACTCGACCTTCGCGCTGAACGACATGGAGAAGGAGAGCGGGCACGTCCTGTTGTGCCGCTGCATCGCCTTCTCCGACCTGGAAGTCGAGCTTCTCAACTATGACGAGGAGATTTTGGCGAAAGCGATCGCCGTGAAGACATACAAGGGCCGGATTGCTCGCATCGAGCAGCTGACCCACGACATTCGCGGCATCGAGATCGAACTCGGCTCCCCAATGAAGTTCTGGGCGGGGCAATATGTCGACATCACGGTTACCACGCAAAAAGGGGAGACGATTACGCGCTCGTTCTCCATGGCAAATACGCCGGACCAAACCGAAAAACTCTCCTTCATCATCAAAAAATATCCTGAGGGAAAGTTTTCCGGAGAGCTCGATTCCGGAGGCATCAGAGCCGGAGCCGAAGTCACCGTCGTCGGACCCTACGGAACCTGCTTCCGCCGCGACGAACGGCAAGGACCCCTGATCCTGGTCGGCGCAGGATCGGGCATGTCGCCCATCTGGTCGATCCTCAACGATCACCTGAAGAGCGGCGAGAAACGTCCGGTCTATTTCTTCTACGGCGCCCGCACCCGCAACGACCTGTTCTATCTCGACAGGATCGCCGAGTTGGTCGGCAATCATTCCGACGTCACCTTCATTCCCGTGCTGTCGCACGCGAATGACGACGCCGAATGGCAGGGCGAACGTGGCTTCGTGCACCAGAGTGTCGACGCCGTGCTCAAGCAACTGGCGGTCGACGGGCAGGGCGATGTCCATGCCTGTGGCCCGCCGCCGATGATCGATGCGCTGCAGCCGGTCCTGTTCATGAACGGCTTCGAAACGGAGCGGATCTTCTTCGACAAGTTCACCACATCGGCAGGTGCAACGCCGGCCCATTGAGGGCGGTCGCGCAAGCCAACCACAACTGCAACAAGGGAGAGAGACTATGCCTGCAACCTCGAGTTCAGTCGGATCAGGAGCCGCCGGCGCGGCAATCTTCGCCGACTCCGACAGCCGGAAGTACCGGTATTTCGACCCGAAAGGCCAGCGCGCCACCCACTACGAGGACATGACGGTCGACGTCCAGCCCGACCCGGAACGCTATCTGATCCAGGACTGGATCATCTCTTTCGCCGACGGCAAGGGCGCCTATGTCAAGCAGAACACCGCCGCGCAGAGCTCCAACTGGCATGCCTTCCGCGCTCCCGACCAGGAGTGGGAGCGCACGCACTACCAGCGCCAGTCGAAGATCGAGACGATGGTGCAGAGCGTCATCAACAATGCGCGCAAGTCGGGCACCCCAAAGACCTTCGACAAGGCTTGGGTCAAGATCCTGCAGACGCAGCTCGGCGCCTGGAAACACGCCGAATTCGGGCTCGGTACGTCGTTGATGCAGGCGCAGCGTTACGGCTACACCCAGATGATCAACAACGCGACGCTGACCAACTCGTCCTACAAGCTCAGGCTCGCCCAGGACATCACCCTCTACCTCGCCGAGATCGGGATGGATCTTCCCGACTGGGACGATGAGCTAGGCAAGAAAGCCTGGCTCGAGGACAGGAACTGGCAAGGCACCCGCGAAGCGGTCGAAACCATCATGGGCGCGACCGATTATCTCGAGCAGTATTTCGCCATCAACATCATCTTCGAGCCGCTGGTGGGCGAAGTGTTCCGCTCCGGCTTCCTGATGCAGATCGCCGCCGCCAACCACGACTTCATCACGCCGGCGGTGATTTCGGCAGCCGAGGCCGACTATGAGCGCAACCTCGCCAACACGATCGACCTCATGCATCTCCTCGCCAATGACGAGAAGCATGGCGCCGCCAACAAGAAGCTCTTCCAGGGCTGGGTCAAGAAACACGGCGCGCTCGCCGACAAGGCAGCCGCCGGCCTGCAGCCGATCTGGTCGATGCCGCATTCCAAGCCGGTCGCGTTCACTGACGTCCGTGCCAAATCCGAAGAGCGGATTGGCCAGATCCTCGGCGAACTCGGCCTCAAGCGCTGAAACAGGAGAAATCGTCATGTCACTATCTGCACGCGACGCAACGCATTCCAACATCTTCAAGGCGATGAAGGACATCACCTTCGAACAGACGATTTCGCATCAGTGCGGCGTCACCATGAACGACTCTGTCGAGGCGAGGGCCATCGCCGAATTCATGGGCCAGAAGCCGAACGTAACCGTCACCTACCAACCGGCGATGATCCGCATCGACGGCACCGGCAAGCTGATCTTCAAGATGGACGAGATCAGCGAATATCTCGGCCGCGAGATGACGGCGGAAACCTTCGAGGTCAACAGCTCCACCCACTACGGCCGCATGGTTCGCGTCGACGACAACACCGTGATCCTGTTCGGCAACATGGATGAGATGTTCGAATACATCGAATAGCCGCCACGAAAAATCCGGCGTGCCGCTGGGTGCGGCGCGCCGAACCGATCAACGCGATTGCTGCGGAGGCAACCATGTACAGAACACCGGAAGGCAAGGACATTTTCGTGGTCGACGGCCACACCCATTTCTGGGACGGCAGCCCGGAAAACCAGAAGAACATCCACGGCAAGCAGTTCATCGAGTGCTTCTATGCCTATCACACTGGCTTGAGCCCGAAGGACCAGCTGTGGGAGAAGAGCAAATTCGAGAAATACAGCGCCGACGATCTCTATCGCGACCTGTTCATCGACGGTCCCGACGATGTGGCGATCGTCCAGTCGACCTATCTTAAGGATTTCTACAAGAACGGCTTCAACACCATCGAGCGCAACGCCGAGGTGGCCAAGCTCTATCCCGAGCGCTTCATCGTCAACGGCGCCTTCGATCCGCGCGACGGCGAGAAGGCGCTGGAATACATCCACTTCCTCAAGGAGACCTACGACGTCAAGGGCGTGAAGATGTACACGGCCGAATGGAACGGCGCCTCCAAGGGCTGGAAGCTCACCGATCCCGATGCCTACAAGTGCTTCGAACTCTGCGACAAGCTCGGCATCAGGAACATCCACGTCCACAAAGGCCCGACCATCCTGCCGCTCTCGAAGGACGCGTTCGACGTCCATGACGTCGATCACGCGGCGACGGATTTTCAGGGCCTCAACTGGATCATCGAGCATTGCGGCCTGCCGCGTCTCGACGATTTCTGCTGGATCGCGACACAGGAAACCAACGTCTACGGCGGACTGGCGGTGGCACTGCCCTTCATCCATTCCCGCCCGCGCTATTTCGGCGAGGTCATCGCCGAACTGCTGTTCTGGCTCGGGCCGGAGAAGATCCTGTTCGGCTCCGACTATGCGATCTGGACGCCGCGCTGGCTGGTCGAGAAATTCTGGGCCTATCAGATCCCAGAGGACATCGCCGCTGAACGGGGTGTGCAGCTGACCGACGAGATCAAGGAGAAGATCCTCGGCCTCAACGCCGCGCGTCTCTACAACATCGACATCGAAGCCAAGAAGAAGGCGCTTGCCAGCTCGCCCTTCAGCATCGCGGCGGAGTAGGAGCCATGGCAACCGCCAGTGTATCCAGCGGCCGCGAGAAGGAACTGTGGCGGCGCCTTGGTGAGGTCAACGACCCGGAACTCGACGAACCCGTCACCGAGATGGGCTTCGTCGAGCGGGCGCAGGTGACAGGCGATGGCAGCGTGGAAGTCGACTTCCGCCTGCCGACCTACTGGTGCTCGCCCAACTTCGCGTTCCTGATGCTGGACGGCGTCCGCAAGGCGCTCGACCAGCTCTCCTGGAAGCCAGCCTATCGCGTCAAGCTGCACGATCACATGTTCGCGGAAGAGGTCAATCGCGGCATGGCGGAAGGCAAGAGCTTCGGCGACATTTTTGCCGTGCTTGCCGAGGATCAGGATCTCGGCGGCTTGCGCGAAACCTTCGCGATGAAGGCCTTCAAGCGGCGCCAGGAGGCGGTCCTGCGCGGCCTCAAGGCGCACGGCCTTACCGATCGGGAAATCCTCGGCACGGACCTGCCGGGTTACGACGTCGCGCGGTTCGAACCGGGCGAGGCGGCCAAACAGAAGCCGAGATACAGGGCGGCTCTGCTCGAGCGTTTTCCCAACCGCCGGGCCGACGATCCTGTGTTCGTGACATGGGAAGGGCAGAAAATCCCGCCGGCCGCACTCAGTGCCCATCTCGCCGAACTGCGCGGTGTGCGCATCAACATGGAGTTCAACGGCGCGCTGTGCCGTGGGCTCAAGCAGACCAGATACAAGGAACTGGATGTGGTCGATGGCGAACCGACGCTCGTCGATTTCATTCTGGATCGTGTGCCGACCGGGACGACACCGGCCGCCTGAAGCGCTGACAGCAACGGCCTCCCTCGCACGAGGCCCCCAACCAACAACCCGCCCGTAAGGCGGAAGGAGGAATCATGCCCAAAATAATGCTCCACAATTCCGAGGCTCGCCGGGCTCTCGCCCGTGGCGTTTTCAGGCTTGCAGCCGCCGTCGAGCCGACGCTCGGCCCCAAAGGCATGAACGCCATGATCGACCGGCCGATCGGCACGCCCATGGTGACCCGCGACGGCGTCAGCATCGCCTCCGAGATCGAGCTGCACGACCGTTTCGAAAATATGGGCGCGCAAGTCGTGCGCGAAGTGTCGATGCAGACCAACGAGATCGCCGGCGACGGCACCACGACGGCCATCGTGCTCGCCAACGCGCTCATCCAGGGTGGCGTCGAGGCGAATGAGCGTGGCGTGAAATCCGTCGATCTGTGCAAGGGCATCGACCTCGCCGTGGCGGCGGTGGTGGCGGCACTCAAGGCCTCGGCCAAGCCGGCCAAGGGCAACGGCATTCTTGCGTCGGTCGCCAACATCGCCGCGACCAACAGCAAGCTCGGTGCGCTGGTGGCGGAAGCCCATCAGCGGGTAGGCGCCGAAGGCGTCATCACCACCGACTTCAGCGTCACCACCGAGACAACGCTTGACGTCGTCGAGGGCATGTCCTTCGAACGTGGCTATCTCTCCCATCACATGGTGACCGATCAGGAGAAGATGGAGGCCGTGCTCGAGCGGCCCTACATCCTGATGACCGACCTCAAGATCAAGGAGCCCGGGCAACTCGATGCGGTTCGCCGCATTGCCGACGAGGCCGGCCGCCCGCTGCTGATCGTGTCCGAGGAAATGTCGCCGGAAGTGGTGGTGACGCTGCTCGGCAAGCAGGGGCCAGGACGATATCTCGTCGTCCATCCGCCGGAATATGGCCACTGGCGAAAGGCGATGATGGAGGATCTGGCCATCATCACCGGCGGCAAGGTGATCGCGCGCGATCTCGGCGGCCGGCTGGAGGATATCACCGCCGAGGATCTCGGCACGGCCGACCGGGTGAAGACCAGTTCGTCCTACACCTCCATCATTCGCGGCGGCGGCGACCATGCGACAATCGCCTCGCGTCGCGCCCAGGTGCAGCGGCAGTATGAAGCCTCGCCGCCCAACATCGACCAGGACAAGCTGCGCGAACGCCTGGCCAAGCTCTCCGGCGGCACCGCGATCCTCTATGCCGGTGGCGTCACGCCGGTCGAGCAGAAGCGGACCATCCAGCTGATCGAGGATTCCTTGAACGCGGTGCGCGCCGCGTCCGAAGAGGGCGTGGTCGCCGGCGGCGGCTCGGCGCTCGCCCAGATCGCGCCACTGCTCGACAAGCTGGCGGCCGGCGTCGATGGCGATGTCGCCGAAGGCGTGCGCCTCGTACGCTCGGTGCTGTCGCGGCCGCTGTGGCGCATCGCCGCCAATGCCGGCGCCGATCCTGAAGCGGTGGTGACCGAGGTCACCCGCATCAATGGCGGCTACGGTTACAACGCGTCGACCGGCGCATACCAGAACATGTTCGAGGCAGGGATCATCGATCCGGTCCGCGTCACCTATACCGCGCTCGCCAACGCGGCTTCGGTGGCGACGCTGATCCTGACCACCGAAACGCTGATTGGCGATCTTGCCGAGGATGAGGATCCGACGGCCGGCCCGGCACGTGGCGGCGGCTCCGAAAGGCTCGGCCGCGCCTGAGGCGACAATTCCGACGGAACGATTTCGACGTTGAAAGGACACAGCCATGAAAGCTGCCAGACTTTACGAGTACGACCCGAAGATGAACGTCCTACTCAAGATCGAGGAGGTCAAGGCGCCGACGATCACCGCTCCCGACGAGGTGATCGTGCGGGTCGGGGCCGCCGGCCTTTGCCGCACGGACCTGCACATCATCGAGGGCGTGTGGAAGCCGACCATGGATCCCGAAGGCACGCTGTTGCCCTACATCATGGGCCATGAAAATGCCGGCTGGGTCGAGGAGGTCGGCAGCGGCGTCCGCTCGGTCAAGCGCGGCGACGCCGTGATCTGCCATCCCTTCCGCTCATGCGGCATCTGCCTCAACTGCCGCCATGGCGAGGACATGTATTGCGACAACGGCCAGTTCCCCGGCCTCGGCATGAATGGCGGCTTCGCCGAATACTTCATCACCAGCGAGCGATCGCTGATCAAGCTCAATGCCAACATCACGCCGATCGAAGTGGCGCCGCTGGCGGACGCCGGCATCACCGCCTACCGCGCCGCCAAGCGGGCCGCCAAACTGCTCCGCCCAGGCAGCTATTGCGTGCTGCTCGGCATAGGCGGGCTTGGCCACATCGCGCTGCAATCGCTGCACGCGATTTCGGGCTGTCGCATCATCGCCGTCGATCGCGAGCCGGCGGCGCGGGTACTGGCAAAGGACCTTGGCGCCGATTTCATCCTCGATGGTGGGCCGAATGTCGTCGAGGAAGTCGCCCAGATCACCGGTGGCGGCGCCCATGTGGTGATCGACTTCGTCGGTGAACTCGGTGTCGAGAACATCTGCTGGAAGATGGTGCGCAAGGGTGGGCAATTGTTCGTCGTCGGCTATGGCGGCAACATAAACGTGCCGACCGCGCATCTTGTCATCGAGGAGATCAACATTGGCGGCAGCCTGGTCGGCAATTTCACCGAGCTTGTCGAACTGATGGAGCTCAACGCCGACGGCAAGGTGAAGATGCACTACACCGAATACAATCTCGCCAGCATCAACACCGCGCTCGACGATTTCAAGAACCGCCGGTTCACCGGCCGTGGCGTCATCGTGCCCTGAAACATTTGGACCGGACTTCGCGCGGACGGGTGCCACGTCCGGTTCGATCCGACTGCTTGCCGGACCCGGCAAGCCTTTTCTTGAACCCTGTGGCTGATGCCATGGCGTTTTCCGTGTCGGGACGTCAGCGAAGCGCGATCCCGATCGAGATTCTTTGCTTCGAGCTTTGGAAAAACGGGAGGACAATATGGATCTTATCACAGGGTTGGCCGTCGTCATCGGCATTATGGGCGGCATTGCAACGTGGGCAGCGATCACCATCGGCAACCCCTATTTGCTGATCTGGGCGGTATTTGTCGGCTGGGGAAGTTTCTATCACTGTGGCGGCAAGGAAGCCGGTTTCAAGAATTCGGCGGTTGCAAACCTCTGGGGAGCGATCTGCGCCGCCGGCGCACTGATAGCACTGACGTCTATTGGTGTTACCGCGATCATGGCCGGCATTTGTGTCGGCATTTCAATCATTGTCCTGATCCTAGCCGCCAAGCTGCCATTGCTGAGCGCCATTCCGTCAGCGGTCTATGGCTATGCAACGACTGCCGCGCTTTTTCTGCTTGCTGCCGCCGCCTATGGCGAAGGTGCCGGCGGCATCATCAAGGTTGCTGCCGCCGTGGTGATCTCGCTGATCATCGGCAACATCCTCGGCTACGTCTCGGAGAAAGTGACCGGTGCCGTCGTAAAGGCCTGATCATTTCCGCGACCGCTGCCTGAAGGCAATCTCGGTCGACGAATTCTCCCAACCCGCGGCGCGAATGCCGCGGGTTTTTTATTGCGGAGGTGAAAGGAGCTACGCCTAAAGGAAGCCGCGCCGGATCCCGTATTGACCGAGCTTGCGATAGAGCGTCGGCCGCGAAATGCCGAGCCTGAGCGCAACCTTGCTGAGATTGCCGCTCTCCGCCGCAAGCGCATTCTTGATCGCCTGGCGTTCCGCGTCCTCGAATGTACATACGGGTGCTTCGAGCATGGCTGCGGGATGGTCGCCGTGCATGGCCATGGTGTTGCGATTGCCCGCACTGATTTCGCCGGGAAGATCCTGCAGGTCGATCGTGCTGCCGCGCGCCAGTATATGAAGGCGTTCCACCAGGTTCTTCAACTCGCGCACATTGCCCGGCCAGCGGTAGGCAAGCAGCGCATCGAGCGCGTCGTTTGAAAACTCCAATGGTTCATTGCCTGCCAGCTTCGCGATCTGACGGTTGAAATGCTCGATCAGCAGCAGCACGTCGTCGCCGCGCTCGCGCAGCGCCGGGACATGGATCGAGACCGCACCGATGCGGTAATAGAGATCGCTGCGGAAGCGCCCGGCCGCGACTTCCTGCTTGAGGTCGCGATTGGTCGAGGCGACCAGTCGCACGTCCACCGGCCGGCCTCTGGAGTCGCCGATGCGGTGGACCACGCGCTCTTCGAGGACACGCAACAGGAAGGGCTGGATTTCGAGCGGCAACTCGCCGATTTCATCAAGGCTGAGCACGCCGCCATTGGCGAGTTCGAAGATGCCCGGCTTGCCGTCACGCGAAGCGCCGGTGAAGGCGCCGGCGACGTGGCCGAACAATTCGCTGCCGAACAGTTCCTTGGTGATTGCACCGCAGTTCATGGCGATGAAAGGGTCGTTTTCGGTGCGCCGGCTGCCGGCATGGACAAGTCGTGCAAACAACTCTTTTCCGACACCCGTCTCGCCTTCGATCAGCAACGAGGTGACACCCTTCGACCCGGCCACACGGGAGGCGACATCGACGGCGGCCAGCAATTTTTCGCTTTCGCCGACGATCATGGCGGCGGCGGTTCGCAGGTGCTTGCTCTCCTCCCGGCGGATCACCGTCATGCCCGAGACGGCCGGCACCGAGGGAAACACCAGAGCCGCGCCACGAAGATCGCCATCAAGCTTCAGCGGCGTGACATGGCAGGATCGCAGATGCGCCGGCAGTGCGTTGGCGAGATCGGTGTCCGAGCCGGAGGCCGGCAGGTTCATCAGCCAACGACCACGCCCCGGTTCCATCGGGCCGTCCATCATCTCCGTCGTATCGCCATTGGGCACGTTGTTGCAGAAGATCGCGCGGCCACGATGATCGACGATCACCAACCCGTCTTTCCGGCGGTAGCTGGGTGCCGAGGAAATGAAGGCCTCAAGCAGGCGCGTGCGCTGCTCCTGCTGTTGTTCGGCGAGTGCCTTTTCAATCTGCCTGGCGGTGGCGGCGACGAGCGCCGTGTTGTGTGGCCGGAAGATCGGCGAATAGCCTGACAGGTCGACGACACCGATGATCTTGCCGTCCAGGGGATCGCGGATCGGCGCACCGGCGCAGGTCCAGGATTTGATGCCGACGCAGAAATGTTCGGCGGCGTGGACGAAAATCGGTTCGCCGGTCCAAAGCGCCGTGCCGATGCCGTTGGTTCCGACGGCGTCCTCGTTCCATTTGCCGCCGATGCCCAGATGAATGTCCATGCCGTCATGCAAGGTCTTCTTGTCGCCGATCGCGTCGATCAGCACGCCATCGCTGTCGGCGAGCACCAGCATCGCTCCCGTCCCTTCCAGCAACTGGCCAAGGGACGCAAATGATCGCCGCGCCGCCGAAAGCAGCTCGGCGTTGGCACGGGTCAGATATTCGATCTCGTCACGATCGCTGCTCAGCGGCGCTTCGATGCCTTGCGCGTTGATGCCGCCGGTGGCGCTGCGATACCAGGAATCGTGGATCAGCGAGCGGACATGGACCGGATCGCGGGCGCACTTCGGCTCGTCAGCCAGAAAACTTTCCCAAGCGCGCATGGTGGCGCGCTCGTCATAGTCGATGTTGTCCAGAACCAACTGTCCGGTGGCCATCGACGCACGCGCCGGAAGAGCATCGGTCTTCATCTGATCGGGGCCGTTCGCGTGTCTCATTCAGTCATCACTGTACCTTTGAGGTATGCCATTTCTGTATGCTGTCGCGGATTGGGCGTGCTCAGCGACGCCCGAGTGCCGGTGGTCAGTCGATGCCGAGTTTCGCGCCGATGTCGGCGGCAAGCTGTTCTTCGCTATAGGTCGCAGTCAGGTAGGCCCCGTCCAGTTCGGCAAGCGCCTCGGCGACGGTTTCGTCGACTGGTGAGAAAAAGCCGTTCTGCTTCGTTGCCAGGACGAAAATCTGGCTACCATCCCGGTTGCGGACATCGCCGATATGATGAAGCTGGCGGCCGGTGTTCTGATCCTTGGAGATCACACGACCGTTCATGGTGACATGGATGGACGGTTTGGCTTCAGCCACAGGCGAGGCACCACCGCCAACATGGATGATCAGGCCTTCGGCCTTTGGTTGCTGGCGTGGCTTCTTGGAAGCCGAATAGCCGCCGCCGCTGATCTGGTCGGCAAGGCGAACGATGGTCGAGCGGTTCTGCTCGATCAGTCTTTTGACTTGTACGTCCTCGCGCCGCGGGCCATCCCGCTTGGAGATAATCTCGACCATGAATCCTCCCAGATTCGCAGTGCCGTGGATACGGCTCATTCTTCTTGTGACGCGAACCCTACACCGCCTCCGTCAGATCCGCCAATGCTAATAGATAGCGCCAAAATTCGGGTCGCTGGTAGCAGGCGGCTGCTACACGGGATTTCCGGTATTCGGACGTTTTGAGTAGTGCCCGCGTGTCAGGCTGCCTTGTTCGTCAATTCCGAGGGTTCGCTGTCGAGTGGTTGCCTGTCGCGCAGGTAGAGCGCGCACGTGATGCGCAGCATGGAGGCAAAGTTCGGGATATGGCCGTTGGTTTCCAGTGCTTCATCGTAAAGTGTCGAGAGGAATTTCGGCGCCGTCATCCCCTGTCCGTGGGCGATCTCGTCCAACAACGTCCAAAAAGTGGCCTCAAGCTGGATGCTCGTTGAATGGCCACCTATTCGAATTGAGCGATTGACCAGTCGATACCCTTCCGGATCCTGCCCGGCTGCCCGGATTCGTGGAGATGGCCGTTGCGTGGACGCCTGCGATGCGGACTGCCCCGAGGAGACCTACTTTCAGCATATCAATTTCCTTACTGTTTCAAATCGTGAACGCATTACGGAATGCCTCTAGCGCATCTTCCGGGTTGCCTTTCGCAAAGGCTTCCATCCCCACAGGCCCCGCATACCCAATGGCGTCCAACGCTCTTGCAATCATCGGCCAGTTCATTTCACCCGTTCCCGGTTCGCATCGCCCTGGGTTGTCGGCGACCTGGATTTCTCCGATCCATGGAAGACACGCTTCTGCATGGCGGATCACATCCCCTTCGCCGATCTGGGTATGATAGAGGTCGAGATTGATCCGGAGCTGCGGTCTATCGACGGCAGCGACCAGCGAAAGTACATCTGCCGTTGAATTGAACGGGCAGCCGGGATGTTCGCGAAGGTTCAGGTTTTCAAGGGTGAACGTGACGCCCTCTTCTTCTGCCATGTCGCAGATGCGGTGCAGGGTATCGCGTGCTTTCAGCCACATGCCCGGTGCGACATGTGCCATTTGCTGAATGGGCAGCCCCTGATCTCCAAGACCAGTACCATGAAGGTTCAGGCGATGAACACCAAGGCGCCTGCCAACCTGTGCGGTTTCCCGCGCAGATTTGAGGAGAAGGTCGGCCCCCTCTGAGTCAGCCAATCGCCCCTCAAGATAGCCGTTCATTATTGTAAATGTCGCGCCGGTTTTCTCCAGTTCGTCGAGGTCCCAGGCGGGATAATTCCACAGGCCGACGCCAAACCCCATCTCATGCAAGCGGGACGCTCGCCAATGTATCGGTTTGTCCTGCCAGAGCATTTCCGCACAGGCTGCCAGTTGAAAGCTCATGTCAGATATCCTGCAATTTGAAATCGGCTGGGGCGACAGGCATGACGCCCTTCAGAAGGGTCACGGATTTCTCGAGCCCTTCGAGCGCGTTAAGGAGGACGTCCTCATGTTCGATGGAGAGCCAGCCGTCATAACCTGCCATCTTGAGGCGGTAGCAGAACTGCCGCCACCATTCCTCGCTGTGGCCGAAGCCGAGCGTGATGTAGGACCAGCTTCGCGCCGGGATGTCGGTGAGACTGCCGTTTTCCAAGAGGCTGGTCGTCGCCTGCTTCGGGGCATTGAGGAAAGTGTCCTTGGCATGGACGTGATAGACGGCGTCGCCCAGCGTTTCGGCCGCGATCAGCGGATCGGCCCCCATCCAGAAGAGATGCGAGGGATCGAGGTTGGCCCCAACGACCGGGCCGACTTCGTTGCGGAGCCTGAACAGAGACGGCACATTGTAGACGCACTGGTTGCCATGCAGTTCGAGCGCGATTTTCTCGATCCCGCATTCCTTCGCGAGCGCCACGATTTCGGCCCAGAACGAGAAGAGCTTTTCTTCCCACTGGTATTTGAGGATCGCCTGGGTTTCCGGCGGCCAGGAGGAGACCACCCAATTCGGCATGGTGTCGGTGGGATTGCCGGCAGGCAGGCCCGACATGGTGCAGACCGTCCTGATGCCCATCTCGCCCGCGACACGGATGGTGTTTTTCAGGTCTTCGCCCTGAGCGGGATCGGTGGGATGCAAGGGATTCCCGTTGGCATTGAGACTGATGACTTCGAGCCCACGGTCAGAGAAGGACTTCCGGAACTCCTTCTGCGCGGCCGTGTTGCCGAGCATGTATTTCAGGTCGAAATGCGGAGCGGTCGACCAGCCGCAGGTGTTGACCTCGACCCCCGAGACACCCATGCGGGCAGCATTGTCGAGAAGGTCATTGAGCGGCATGCCCCCAAGGCTGTCGGATACGAAACCCAGTTTCATGCGTAGAACTCCGGCTTGGAAATCATGGTGACGGGTTGCTTCTGTCCGGAAGCGAGTGCCGTTACGCCTGCCTCGGCGGCAACTGCTGCGGCATAGCCATCCCAGCAGCTTGATGCGATTTCGGGAAACACGTCTGTGTCGACGAAGCGTAGGAAGGCGCGGTTCTGGCGGCGATAGGCATCGAAATAGCGGGTCCGCCAATCGGCATCGTAGCCGGTGTGGACGCCAAGCGAGCGTTCGAGATGGGTATAAGCGACATGGCTCATGGAAATGCTCGCGTGCTCGCCCACGAGTTCGGCACGAACGTCGTAGCCGTACGCAGCGTTGTTGTTGATCTCGATGTTGACGAGCTGGCCATCGACGGTTTCGAGGACCATGAAGACGGGCGCGACGCGTCGATCAGAGCGCTTCGGCTGGAAGGCAGAGATCCAGGCATATTCGGTGCCAAGTACATGGCGCACGACGTCGAACTCATGCGGGGCGGAATTGGTGATTGCCATGGCACCGGTGAAGTCGGAGGCTGGCGTTTCCACATTGCGGTGGAAGTTGTGCATCATCAGGACTCGGCCAAGCGTGCCATTTTCAATTGCCTCTTTCATCTCGACATAGGACTGGTCGTAGCGCCGCATGAAGCCGAGCTGGACGAACTTTTGACCAACTTCCTGTTCGGCCTGCATGATCGAGAGGCATTCGGCCGAGGACTGCGATAGGGGCTTTTCGCAGAGCACCTTCTTGCCCGCGTTGATGCAGGCGAGTGACAGCGGCGCATGAGTGAAGTCCGGGCTCGCGACGATCACCGCATCCACATCGGCACGGGCAATCACGGCTTCCGGATTACTTGCAACGTCTGCCGCACCATGGGCATCGGCCACCTTGCGAGCGCGGACTTTATCCATGTCGCAGACCACCTGAAGGGTCGCGCCCGGCATTTCCTCCACGACGATCTTGGCGTGGTCAGCGCCCATCAGCCCTGCACCAATGACTGCTACACGCACCATTGGACAAACTCCTTCCATTCGGCTGGCACAAGAGCTCAACCGCTTCCATTCAACAAATTCCACTACTTGGCGGCAATGCCAATATTCAGTCAGTGAGCGGGCGGTGGCGGAAGACCGTCATGGGTCTCCATATACCCTTCAAGTGAGGCTTCGAGACTGGCCATGGATTCACCACCGGCCATCAGATCAGCGATCTGCTCGCGTGTCTTTTCCCCCTTGCGGAAGTCAGCCGCAATTGCACCCCGAATGAGCACTGCGAAGTGATCGCCCACTGCCATGGCATGCATCACCTGATGGGTGATGAAAATGACCGCGAGGCCACGACGCTTGGCTTCATTGATGATACGCAGTACGTGAGCAGCCTGCTTGACGCCGAGGGCTGCCGTCGGCTCGTCAAGGATGAGAACACGGGCTCCGAAATAGACAGCACGGGCAATCGCGAGCGACTGGCGTTCCCCTCCGGAAAGGCCACCGACCAAGCGATCCCCGTCGGTGATGCGTGTGATCCCCATTTTCTGAACCTCTGCAACTGCCACTCGGGTGGCGGTTTTGCGGTCGAAATATTTGAACGGTCCCCAACCCTTTGTCGGCTCCGAACCCATGAAAAAGTTACGTCCTATGGACATCAAAGGATATGTCCCACCGAATTGGTGAACTGTAGCTATCCCGCGTTCCTGAGCCTCACGGGGACTGGAGAAAAGTGCGGGCTGACCATCCATCAGAATTTCGCCACGCGTCGGCTGATAGACACCAGACAGCGTTTTGATGAGCGTCGACTTACCCGCGCCGTTGTCGCCAAGCAGGCAGAGCACTTCACCTTCACCGACCTTGAGGCTGATATCGTTCAGAACATCAATATGGCCAAACGATTTGTCGACGTTTCGAAATTCGAGAACGGGTTTCTTATCGGACATTGTCGCTCTCCTTATTTCTTTTTGGACGTCGACCAGCTGGTGGCCAAATGACGAAACGTGTCGTTGAGCAGGACAGCGATCAAAAGCATGACACCGATAATTAGGAAGGACAGGTTTCTGTCGATCTCTGTGAAACCAATAGCTTGGGTAACAATCGAAAGGGTGAGCACCCCGAAGACAATGCCCATTACAGTACCAAAACCACCCGTGAGGAGAACGCCACCTACGACCACGGCGATAATGGTGTTGAAGATTAGGCCAAAATTGGCCTGAGACGTTGCGGAGCTGAATGTCATCACCTGAAGGACACCAGCAAAGGCCGCCGATATGGAACACAGCATGAAGAGTGCAATCTTCATCCTGGTTACAGGAATACCTGCGTTTCTCGCGCTCTCCTGGTCTCCACCAAGAGCGAACACCCAGCTTCCCTTCGGAGAGTAATGCAGAAAGAAGACGAATGCTGCGATAAGCCCACCCCACCAGAAGACGGAAGAATTGAAGCCATACACCTTCCCGCCGAAGAGCGATTTTGCCCAATCTGGCGCGTGATAGAAGGAATTGGTGTTGTTGATGAAGAAGATCGACAGGTAGAGCGTGATGCCTGCCACTGCAAAGAGCGTCGCCAATGTCACGATGAACGACGGCACGCGCGTGTGAGTTACGATGTATCCATTGATGAAGCCGATCAGTGCACCGATGGCAAGCGCTGCAGCTACACCGACAAGCACAGGCATCTGATAATGCTCGCAGACAATCGCAACTGTCATCGTGGACGCGGGAAGTACAGCACCGGTTGAAATATCGAGTTCACCGGCAATCATGAGGAACCCGACCGGAATCGCAATCATTCCTATGAGTGACGCGAAGTTCACCCACGTAGTTACACCAGCTACGGACAAAAAGTTGCGGCTATATCCGAACATCGCAAAAAGGATGAATACAGCCACGAAACCCATGAAAGCACCAGCGGCGGGGGTGCGAAAAAAGGCCTTAATGGATGAAATGGCCGATTCACTCTCGATGGCGGGTGTTTCAACGGTGCTGGTTCTTAGGTTTGTGGTGGTCATGGAAGCAAAATCCTCAGTTAGCGCAGACGAAGCTACATAGAGGGAGCATGGATGAGACCCGGCCAGGTTAGCGGCCAGGTCTCAGCCTCGGGCCAGCCTCAACGTGCCCCGAGTTTGACGCCGTCGATTGCCGAAGCAACATTGGTCTTGTCGACAATCGCCGGACCAGTCAGAACCGGCTTCGTTGCAACCGCAGTGCCGAACTTCAGGTTTGCAAACAGCATGGAGGTTGCGAGGAACCCCTGCAGATAAGGCTGCTGGTCGATTGCGAAGGTCTGGGTGCCCTTCGAAATGCGATCCAGAACCGAGGCGGACATATCGAAGGTGCCAAGCTGAATCTTGCCGATCTTGCTCTGCTGATCGATGGAGCTAGCGGCAGCATCTGCAGCCCATGCAGCGAGCGTGATGACGGCGTCAATGGACGGATCGGCGATCAGCTCGGATTTGATTGCTTCAGAGGTACCATTCATGTCCTGGTCAAGGTTAGCAGGAACACGGAGGATGAAGGTGTCTGCGCCAGCCTTCTTCGCACCGTCTTGAACGCCCTTGCAGCGGGTCTCGAGATTTACGGCACCTGGGTTCTGGATGTGGCAGAGAATTTTCTTTGCACCATGAGAAGCCAGATACTTGCCACCCTCAACACCTGCCAGATATTCGTCCGACCCGAAATAGTTTAGCGAGCCGTAATTATCCATCTCACTCTGGCCAGCGTTGAAGGAGATGATCACCACGCCCTTGTCCCGCGCAGCCTTGAGGGCAGGGGTTTCGGATTCTGGCAGCCAGTTCGGGATAGCAATACCTTTAGCACCCTGGGCTACAGCCTGTTCGATTAGCGAAGCGAGGTCCGGGCCGAAGTTGTCATAGTTTTGGGTCTGCATGAAATTGACGGTGCCGCCATTAGCCTTGACCATCAGCGAAGCATCATCGACGCCCTTCTTGACCATGTTCCAGAAGCCATCTTGGGCCGAACCCACGATGACGGCGATATCCGTGTCACCCGCATGAGCGCTGGATGCCAGCATGAATGCCATGGCTGCGGTGGCAATTTTCTTGGTGAACGACATGTCGAATTCCTCCTCAGGTTAAAGCCGCATGGCTGCGGCTCGACATACTTTTTGCCTTTTTTGGCCGTGCGGCCGATCCCGGCAGGCACGCGCAGGTCCGCGATCTCAACACAACGACGTTGAGCCTCCTCGTCCAAATTGTGCGCCGGGCCTCCCCCAAAGCGCTGACGGCTCCTAGATCGCTGAGCACCGTCAACGCGCAATGAATGCTACGTTGACATCTTTCAGGTCAATCTGGATTACTATCGCTTCAGAAATTCGTCTCAAATCATTTCGAAAATTTGTATGAATGATATTTTTTGAGATGCCGAAACCAGAGTAATGGAATTTTTGACATGAAGAGACCAACCATTCCAGACTTGGCAAAAGCCGCAGGTGTATCCGTGTCAACGGTCAATCGTGTACTGTCCGAGCCTGAATCGGTCCGGAGCAATACGCGCACACGCGTTTTGGCAGCCGCTGAGGAAATCGGCTTCTACGGACTTGGCACCATCAAGCAGGCGGCGAAGGCACAAGAGGTGATCCACCGTGTCGGGGTTTTGCTGCAGCGACGGGAGAGACGCTTCTATCGCCTACTCGGCGATTCAATTGCGCAAGCTGCGGAAGCTTATCCTGCCTGCAATATCGATCTAACGGTCGAGTACATGGAAGACCTCACGCCGGAGAAAGTCGCGGCACATATTCAGTCGCTCGGCGGGCGGTGCGAAGCACTTGCGATTGTAGCGCCGCAGCATCCTGCCGTTGCTGACGCGATTGACGCAGTTCTTGAAAGCGGCGTGCCGGTCGTTTCACTTATCGGCCCCCTCACGGCCAAGGGAGGCATCAGCTTTGTGGGGCTCGATAATTGGAAAGTAGGACGCACCGCTGCCTGGGCGTTTGACCGCATGGTGAGACAGCCGGGGAAAATAGGCATTCTTGTGGGCAGCCACCGATTGCGGAACCAGGAAATGAACGAAAGCGGGTTTCGTTCTTACTTCCGTGAACATAATTCGGGATTCACGCTGCTCGAACCGCTGCCAACTTACGAGTCAGCCGTGGTTGCCCGTGAACATGTCGAAAAGCTGCTGACGGACCATCCGGATATGTGCGGACTATTCATCTCAGGGGGTGGTGTTACAGGTGCGATAGCCGCACTCAGGGCTACTCCAAAACGGGAAGACTTCGTTACCGTAGGCTATGAACTCTTTGAAGATACGCGGGCTGCTTTGATAGACGGTACGATTTCGCTGATCCTGTCACACCCCATAGAGCGTTTTGCATCAGAGACTATTGCAACTCTGGTGAAAGCGAAGAACGCAGGTCCCGATAACGGGGTATTTAGGATCACGTTTCCGTTCGATATGTACAGCCCGGAGAGCGTTTGATGACGACTTGGCTCATAAGCTGGCCACAGAATGCGTTCAGCGTATCGATGCCGGCGCCGCCATTCAGCACGTTGTTGCCGCCATCGCCTTCGAGCGTATCGTTCTGTGCAGAGCCCAGAGGGCCCTCGATGCTGGAGAAGGTGTCGCCTTCGGCATCGCCGCCTTGAGCCACACCGGTCATCAGGCTGACATTCACACCGGCCGCCGACGCCGCATAGCTGGGCGTGTCGGTGCCTGCGTCACCGATGAGTGTGTCGGCGCCGCCCAGGCCTGCCAAGGTGTTGTTGCCGGTGTTGCCGGTGATCACGTTGGCAAGCGAGTTGCCATCCACCGCATCTGGACGGCCTTCGGCCTTCAGCCGCACCGCGCAGAGAGCTTCAAACTATCATCGGATGCGCTGTTTGTGGAGAAGGGTGCGTGACATTGTCGGCCTCTATCTGGTCCCGCCCGAGCGAGCGCTGGTCCTGTGCGTCGACGAGAAGAGCCAAATCCAAGCGCTGGATCGCACGCAGCCGGTGCTGCCGATGCGCCCCGGCCAGATCGAGCGGCGCAGCCACGATTATACGCGGCACGGCACCCTTTCCCTGTTTGCTGCCCTCGATGCCGCCACCGGCACCATCATCGGCCGCTGCTTTAAGCGCCACCGCGCGCAGGAGTTTCTGAAATTCCTGCGCGAGATCGGGGCCAATGTCCCGGCTGACCTCGATATCCACATCGTCATGGACAACTACGCCACCCACAAGACCAGCACCGTGCGCGCTTTCTTCCTCAAGCGTTCCCGCTGGCATATTCACTTCACACCGACAGCCGCCTCATGGCTCAACCAGGTCGAACGCTTCTTCGCTAACCTGACCGAAAAGCAGATCAGGCGCGGCGTCCACAGGTCGACACAGGAGCTGGAGGCGGCAATCAGAACTTACATCGAAGCTGTCAATGCCGATCCAAAGCCCTTCAGATGGACCAAGTCGGCCGACGATATCCTCAACACCATCAAGCGCTTCTGTCTGGCTACGCTTCAAGTCGCACAACACCAAACCGAAATGGCTCAAACTTAGGAATCAGGACACTAGCAGCGATCCCGAAGCCGCCCGGCATGTGCGCGAAGGTGCTTCGGAAGGTCTTCTGTTCGTTTCGCCAAACTCCCCTTGAACTGAAAAGAGGTGTTTCCAATCTTTTTCCTATGTGCGGTTGCCGGATGTCGAATCGAACAGAAGCGGGAGGAGCGCATGGAGGCGATTTTCTTTGAAAATCCCGTTTCCGTCCCGGTCTGCTGAGGCAGGATCAGTTCCGCACGGTTTGAAGGGAGGTCACCAATGGAAAATGCGACGTTCAAACAGCCGGTTTTCGTAAGAGACGACGGCCATGGTATCCAAAAGATCGACTGTGCCATGGATGCGATAGAGTTTCTGGAAGAATGGCCGGTTGAAAGGCGCGGGCTTCTCCACGCAGCGGCGTCTGATGCATGCTACTCTGCGTACGATGGCAGAAAGTCTGTCGAGGCGGCACATAAGGCCTTTGCCACTTGGGCACATAGGGTGGGTGTCATTGAGGCCGTACCCGCAGCGCCGCCATGGATGACAGGGCCGAAGATCCAAGGAGACTATCTTTTAGAAAGTGATGGCTAAATTCCTTTAAGAGGGGGACGCTGGATTCACCGCGGCGGCAATTTACCGCCGCGGAACGGTGCGTCATCGCGGCAACGGGAGCGGAAGCCGAACCTCCTTATCGTTGCCATAGATTGCCTTCAGCACGAACTTGCCAAACGGATCACACGATTAAACGCTGCTGCCTGAATGGCGAGCCGCCGGCAGCATCTTCATGATTTGCCCGGGTCCCCCTGGGCCAGATCTGCAAGGTCGCCTTCGTCGTCGGGCTCGATCAGGTCGATTAGCGCTGCCACCCGTGTTCCCGGCAGCGGCCGGCCTTGGTTCATCCATGCCTCGTCACCAAAGGCCCATGCCCATGCCTCTCTCAATTCCTCAAGCGAGGCACCGGACGTGATGATTTCGGCAATCGTCGCGTCGTCCACGGGCCCGAGGACCGAGATAACGTCTTGACGCGTCATGGTCATCTTTTTTCCTCCGTTCGAAATACCAGCGAAGCACATGGGTATTCGATGGAGCGCTTGCCAATAGATATTTGAAGACGGCCGCGAAACCTGCCTCGGCAGTCTTTCCCCCTTGACGCTGCGGAAATCGATTCCCAACTTATTTTTGATCGGTCGCCGTTATGGGGCCGATGTGTCAGGGAGCGCCAAGCTTCTTGGCGTTCCCTCGTATCTATGTTGCTCCAAGGAGGATGTAGTTATGAGAACGAACCTGGACTTTTCACCCTTCTACCGGTCGAGCATCGGCTTTGACCGTATTTTCAACCTGCTCGAAAACGCCAGCCCTTCACAGAATGCGGATAACTGGCCGCCTTACGATATCGCCAAGCTCGGTGAGGATACCTACCGCATTGTCGTTGCGGTCGCAGGTTTCGGTGAAGACGAGCTTACGATCACGCATGAGCCAAATATGCTCGTGATCGAGGGCACCAAGGGGGAGAACGAGGAGGTTCAGTACCTCCATCATGGCTTGGCACTGAGGCCGTTCTTCCGCCGTTTCGAATTGGCCGATCATGTGAGCGTTGTCAGAGCCAGGCTCGAAAACGGTCTGCTGATCATCGACCTCAAGAAGGAAATTCCCGAGGAGATGAAGCCGCGCCGCATCGCCATCAATACCGAACCCGGCAACGGGCCGGCGTCGAAGCGGATTGAAGCCAACGTAGCCGCCTGACCTTCGGCGATCGGCCTTCGCGAACACTCCCGTCCCGACGGGATGGGCTACGACCCATAAAAACAAAAGAAAAGGAGAAAAGACAATGAGTGTACGTGACTTGGTGCCTTGGAACCGGGGCAACAACCACCCCAGTGTCTACCGCGGTGGTGACGTGGATCCATTCATGTCGTTGCATCGTGACGTTAACAAGCTCTTCGATGAAGTCTTACGCGGATTTGACACCCCCTCGGTGTTCGGCCGGATGACTCCTGGAAACGGCAGTTGGCCAAGCGTCGAATTCGCGGAGAATGACAAGGAAATTCGACTGATAGCCGAAGTGCCGGGCCTCGAGGAAAAAGACATCGAGGTCATGCTGGAAGACGGCGTCCTGACGCTTCGCGGCGAGAAGAAATCCGAAACCGAGGACAAGGATCGCCAGTTCAGCGAACGCTATTATGGACGCTTTGAACGGCGCTTTGGCATGGGCCGCGAGATCGACGAGGACAAGGTGGCGGCGACGTTCAAGAACGGGGTGCTCACCGTAACGCTGCCGAAGTCCGAAAAGGCGCAGGCAAGCGCCAAGCGCATTGCGATCAACGGCACCAACTAACGGTCGCGAAGGAGGGCCGGGGCGAGCCCCGGCCCTCGCAGGATAGCGAGGATGGTCAAATGACGTCCGATAGCCTCAAACGAAAGAGCCGCATCATGGGAAGCTGAATCAACCCCTACAATCACAGGGAGGCAACAATGAACAGTCTGGCTTTCCTTGCCCCCGTGCAGGTCAAGACCAGTGACGCGATAAGCGACATCAACTCTGTTCGGGAGGCGCTCGTATTCTTGAATCAATGGCCGAAGGCCCGTCGCGGACCGGTATACAGTTGCGCGGTGAGAAGCTGCAACGCCGCGATTGCCGGGCAGATGACAACCGAACAGGCGCGACAGGCATTTGTCAGCTTTGCCAGGATAGCTGGGGTGCTGGCCAAGTTCGATTTTTCGCCATTGGCTGGGGCAGATCAAAAGCTGTCCGTTTCTGGGCGCGGTCCCTGACTTTCAGTTCAGGCTTTTCTTGGGCGCGTATAGGCTAAGTGAAATTCGACTGGACGAGGCGGTCGCGGAAATCATACGGAACGATACGGGAAGATTTCTGATTTCTGCCCACAAAAAGCTCAATTAAGTCAGGGACTCGAACCCCTCTGAACTTGGAAAGCTCAGGATGGACCAGGGCAATCGTTTTCGTGGACGATTTTGGAGTTCCTGTCCGCAAGGGGCGATAGTGGGCGTGTCCCGCTCGCCAAAACGGAAGGCGCGGGCGCCGAGGTCGACGACGACCTGCTTCGGCCTGCGGTGGCGATCGCCGCTGTGCGCGCCGGCAGGCAGCAATCGCCGCGCTCAGCGAATGTCGGGATTGTTCGATCATACCGCATTGCACAATTCCCTCGCTTGGTCACAATGCAGGCATGGTCCGAACTTCTCTCGCCGTCCTGGTGATCGACGAAAACCGCATCCGCGCCGCGATCATCGAGGCGGGTTTGCGCGAGGCCGGCCATGAGCGGGTCACCGTCATCCACGACGTGACCGGCATTGCACGGCGGATCGCCGAGATCGAGCCCGATGTCATCGTCATCGATCTCGAAAACCCGAACCGCGACATGCTGGAAAATATGTTCCAGCTGTCGCGCGCGGTGAAGCGGCCGATCGCCATGTTCGTCGACCGTTCCGACCAGGCCTCGATCGAGGCGGCGGTCGATGCCGGCGTTTCGGCCTATGTCGTCGACGGGCTCAGGCAAGAGCGCGTCAAGCCGATCCTCGACATGGCCGTCAGCCGTTTCAACGCTTTTTCGCGCATGGCGCGCGAACTGGAAGAGGTTCGCGGCGAGCTCGAGAGCCGCAAGGTGATCGACCGCGCCAAGGGCATTCTGATGAAATCGCGCGGCCTCTCCGAAGAGGCCGCCTACACGCTGCTGCGCAAGACGGCAATGAACCAGAACCGCAAGATCAGCGACATCGCCCAGAGCCTGGTGACCGCCGCCGGGCTGCTGGGACCGGCGGAGGACGAATGAGCATGGGCGCCGAGCACCAGATCACCGCCGGCTTCATGCCGCTTTTCGACAGCGCCGTGCTGGTCGCGGCCGGCGAACTTGGCTTTGCCGCGCGCGAAGGCATCGACCTCACGCTGCACCGCGAGACGTCCTGGGCCAACATCCGCGACCGCATCGCCATCGGCCATTTCCATCTCGCCCATATGCTGGGACCGATGCCGCTCGCCTGCAATCTCGGGCTGACGCCGCTCGCTTCGGAGACCATAGTGCCGTTTTCGCTCGGGCTCGGCGGCAATTGCGTCACCATCTCCAACGCCGTCTGGGCCGGCATGGCGGGGCATGGCGCCGAACCCGATCTCGACCCGGCGCGCGCCGGTGCGGCACTTGGCGCGCTCATCCGCGAGCGTGCTATGGCCGGTTACGACCCGTTGCGCTTCGCGGTGGTGCATCCACATTCCGGGCACAATTACGAACTGCGCTACTGGCTCGCCGCCTGCGGCATCGATCCAGAGCGGCAGATAGAGATCGTAATCGTGCCGCCGCCCTTCATGGCCGACGCGCTGGCCGCTGGGCGGATCGACGGCTATTGCGTCGGCGAACCCTGGAACAGCGCCTCGGTGGCCGCCGGCACGGGCCATATCGTCACCGTCAAGGCGCTGCTGTGGAGGAACAGCCCGGAGAAGGTGATCGGCGTGCGCAAGGCGTGGGCTGATGAAAACCCGGAGGCACTGGCGGCATTGCTGCGCGCGCTCCATCATTCGGCGCGCTGGTGTCAGGACCCAGCCAATCATGGCGAATTGGCCGCGGTGATGGCGCAGCCCGGCTTCCTCGGCCTTCCGCCAGCCGTCCAGATGCCGATCCTGACCGGCCATCTCCAATTGGGCGGCGGGGCCGATCGGACCATCGACGACTTCTTCCTGCCCTTCGAAAAGGCGGCGAATTTTCCCTGGAAGAGCCATGCGCTGTGGTTCTACACGCAGATGGTGCGCTGGGGGCATGTGGCGCACACGCCGGAAAATCTCGCCATCGCCCGCAACTGCTACCGGCCGGACCTTTATCGTTCTGCACTGAAGCCGCTTGGCGTCGCACTTCCCGGCGCCAATTCGAAGGTCGAGGGCGCGCTCAAGGCAGCGACCGCGGTCGGCGCGACAGGGGCCGGCCTGGTGCTCGGCCCGGATGGTTTCTTCGACGGTCAGATCTTCGATCCCGACGAGATCGACGCCTACATTGCCGGCCAGAAATCCGCCGACATCCAGGCATGATCATTTCCGCGCCATTCTTGTGCATTGCACAAAAGTTGTGCGTGCGACTGCGCTAATGAACAATCTTTGGCTTGCTTGCCCGGCGGGCCGGATCGCCGACAATTGTGGCATCTCGTTGATCTCATTGACGTTTGTCATCCAGTCCGAAACTGGCATGGTTCCTGCTTTGCAATAAGCAGACTCTTCTCAGGGTCACGGAACAGGCGTCCAATGGCGGGCGCTACAGGCAAAGCTGCCGCTCAGGTCAACACGCGATCCCGAATGTACGGACGCGCGCGGCCTGGCCGGCGGCTTTTTTGTTTTGATCGAACACGCAATCGACGGCGCTGATCCCAAGCAGTGCCCAACGGGAGACGATGATGACGAAACGCATCAAGACTGAAGCCCCTATCGAGGGAATGACTCGCCGCAATTTCCTGATGGCAAGTGCTGCCACCGCGGCAACCCTGGCGGCCGCGCGTGCGCTGCTGCCCTCCGGCGCCTATGCCGCAACGGCCGCTCCGGAAGTCACCGGCGCCAAACTCGGCTTCATCGCGCTGACCGATGCGGCTCCGCTGATGATCGCCAAGGAGAAAGGGTTGTTCGCCAAGTTCGGCATGCCCGAAGTCGAGGTGCTCAAACAGGCCTCCTGGGGCGCGACGCGTGACAATCTGATGCTCGGCGGTGCGGCCAACGGCATCGACGGCGCGCACATCCTGACGCCGCTGCCTTACCTCATGCACACCGGCAAGGTGACGCAGAACAACCAGCCGATGCCGATGGCGATCGTGGCGCGGCTTAACTACGACTGCCAGGGCATTTCGGTCGCTCAGGAATATGCCGGCACCGGTGTCGGCCTCGATGCCTCGAAGCTGAAGGACGTCTTCGCCGCCAAGAAGGCGGCCGGCAAGGAGATCAAGGCCGCCATGACCTTCCCGGGCGGTACGCATGATTTGTGGCTGCGCTACTGGCTGGCCGCCGGCGGCATCGATCCCGACAAGGAGGTTTCGACCATCGTCGTGCCGCCACCGCAGATGGTGGCCAACATGAAGGTCGGCAACATGGACGTGTTCTGCGTCGGCGAGCCATGGAACGAGCAACTTGTCCACCAGGGCGTCGGCTTCACCGCCGCCACGACGGGCGAATTGTGGAAGGGGCATCCGGAAAAGGCGCTCGGCCTGCGCGCCGAATTCATCGAGAAATACCCGAACGCCACCAAGGCGATCCTGATGGCCGTGATGGAGGCCCAGCAATGGTGCGAGGCCAAGGAAAACAAGGACGAGATGGCGGCCATCATCGGCAAGCGGCAATGGATGAACGTGCCCGTCGCCGACATCATTGGCCGCCTCAAGGGCGACATCGATTACGGCAACGGCCGCGTCGCCAACGGCACCGATCTCTACATGAAATTCTGGAAAGGCGGCGTCTCCTATCCGTTCAAGAGCCACGATACGTGGTTCCTCGCCGAGAACATCCGCTGGGGCAAATTCGCGCCGGCCACCGACATCAAGGCGCTGGTCGACCAGGTCAACCGCGAGGATCTGTGGCGCGAGGCGGCCAAGGACCTTGGCGTCGCGGCAGCCGACATCCCGGCGTCGCCGTCGCGAGGCGTCGAGACCTTCTTCGACGGCAAGATCTTCGATCCGGCCAACCCATCCGCCTATCTCGACAGCCTGAAGATAAAGGCTTCGGCTTGACCGTCGCAAACGGCGCAATGAGCCGTTTGTCGACCCCAAGAGCAACGGCGCCTCTCGCGCCGTTGTCGCACGCAAGCAGCGCTCGCGCCGCTTGTCGCAAATCCCGACCACGGAGTTTTTCCCGGACATGTCGATCCAGACTATCGAGGACACAAAGGTGAAGGCGTTCCCCGCGAAACCGGCGGCGGTCATCGCGTTCACCGCCAAGGCGCGGCGCCGCTTCGATCTGCTCGCCATCGCTGGCAAGCTGGCCAGTGCGCTGGTGCCGCCGGCCATCGTCATCGCGCTCATGCTGGTCGTCTGGCAGATCGCCTGCTCGTCGCCGACGTCAAGCCTGCCGCCGCCGAGCCAGGTGTGGAACGAGGCCTACGATTTGATCGCGCATCCGTTCTTCGACAATGGCCCGCAGGATATCGGGCTCGCCTGGCGCGTGCTGATCTCGCTGCAGCGCGTTGCCATCGGTTTCGGCCTGGCGGCAATCGTCGGCGTGGCGCTCGGCGCGCTGGTCGGCCAGTCGATCTGGGCGATGCGCGGTCTCGACCCCGTGTTCCAGATCCTGCGCACCGTGCCGCCGCTGGCGTGGCTGCCGCTGTCGCTGGCCGCGTTTCGCGATTCCAGCCCGTCGGCGATCTTCGTCATCTTCATCACCTCGATCTGGCCGATCATCATCAACACCGCCGTCGGCGTGCGCAACATCCCCGAGGACTACCGCAACGTCTCGCGCATCCTGCGGCTCAACCAGTTCGAGTTCTTCGTGAAAATCATGGTGCCGGCCGCCGCTCCGTACATCTTCACCGGCTTGAGGATCGGCATCGGCCTTTCCTGGCTCGCCATCGTCGCCGCCGAAATGCTGACCGGCGGCGTCGGCATCGGCTTCTTCATCTGGGACGCGTGGAACTCGTCGCGGCTGCCCGACATCATCGTCGCGCTCGCCTATATCGGCGTCACCGGCTTCTGCCTCGACCGTTTGGTCGCGGCGGTCGGCGCCTTCGTCACCCGCGGCGCAACGGCAAAGTGAGGAGAGGGGCGATGACGGCCTATCTGAAACTCGACCATATCGACAAGTCCTTCGCCCGCGGCAACCAGGTCAGCGAGGTGTTGAAGGACATCCGGCTGACCATAGACAAGGGTGAATTCGTCTCCATCATCGGCCATTCCGGCTGCGGCAAGTCGACCTTGCTGAACCTGATCGCCGGGCTGACCAAGGTGTCCGCCGGCGCCGTGCTGCTCGAGGACAAGGAGGTCGACAGCCCCGGACCCGAACGCGCCGTGGTGTTCCAGAACCACTCGCTGCTGCCGTGGCTGACCGTCTACGAAAACATCAACCTCGCCGTGTCGAAGGTCTTCGGTCGCTCGAAGAACAAGGCCGAGCGGCATGACTGGATCATGCGCAATCTCGACCTCGTGCAGATGGCGCATGCCAGGGACAAGCGCCCGGCGGAAATCTCCGGCGGCATGAAGCAGCGCGTCGGCATTGCCCGGGCGCTGGCCATGGAGCCGAAGATCCTGCTGCTCGACGAGCCGTTCGGCGCGCTAGACGCGCTCACGCGCGCCCATCTGCAGGACGCGGTGATGGACATCCATTCCAGGCTCGGCTCGACGACGATCATGATTACCCATGATGTCGACGAGGCGGTGCTGCTCTCCGACCGTATCGTCATGATGACCAACGGCCCGGCGGCGACCATTGGCGAGGTGCTTGCCGTGCCGCTTGCCCGGCCGCGCCGCCGCGTCGAACTCTCTTCCGACCGCACCTTCCTGCGCTGCCGGGAGGCGGTGCTGAAGTTCCTCTACGAACGCCACCGCTTCGTCGAAGCAGCGGACTAAGCCATGGCCGAAAAGCAATCCGCATCGGCAATGGGCAACATACCGCATTGCACAAATATTATGCTGCCCTGCAAGGCATTCTGACTAATCTTTGATCCGCTGCCGGGCTTGGTCAAAAGTCGCGCGGCTGCGGTTCTCATTGATTTCACTCGATAATTCAGAGCGCTGTCGAATTGGCACGTTTCCTGCATTTCAGAATGTAGGCCCGCAAGGGCCAAGTGACACGGCGTCCAATGGCGGGCGCCACAAGCAAAGCTGCTGCTCAGGTCAATACGCGATCCGGATAGACGGACGCGGCGGCCTGGCCAGCAGCTTTTTTGTTTTGACCGAACACGCAATCGACGGCGCTGGTCCCAAGCGGCGCCCAACTGGAGACGACGATGACGAAACGGATCGGAACTGGCGCGTCCCTCGCGGACTTCACCCGCCGCGATTTTCTGGCCAGCAGCGCGCTGACGGCGGCGCTGTTCACCGCTGCGCTCATCCTCTTTCCCGCAGGCGCCAAGACTGACGGCAAGGGCCTCGAAGTGACCGCGCAAACGTCGGTTTCAACCAGTTCGCCGATGCCGCGCCGCTGACAGTCGCGAACGAACAGACAAGGGCGGTGCCTCCCACGCCGCAAACCGGAGCCCAATAATGACCGCAAATCTCCCAGCCGCGCCGAGCCAGGACAATGCTTCCCGGCAGGCGCTCATGATGTCCACCATCGCCTTCACCGTCTGCTTCGCGGTGTGGACGATCTTTTCAATCATCGGCATCCGCATAAAAACGGAGCTTGGGCTGAACGAGACGCAATTCGGCCTGCTCGTCGGCACACCAATTCTCACCGGCTCGCTCGTACGCATGCTGCTCGGTATCTGGACCGACCGCTTTGGCGGACGGCTGGTCTACACCGCGACCATGCTTGCGGCCGCGGTCGCGACCTTCCTGCTGGCTTTTGCGCACACCTACGGGCAGATGCTGATCGCCGCGCTCGGCGTCGGGCTCGCCGGTGGCTCCTTTGCCGTCGGCGTCGCCTATGTCTCGCGCTTCTTCCCCGCCGGCAAGCAAGGCACGGCGCTCGGCATCTTCGGTGTCGGCAATGTCGGGGCCGCGGTCACCAAGTTCCTTGCGCCGTTCGTGCTTCTGTCCTGGGGCTGGCAGTCGGTCGCGCTGATCTGGGCGGCAGCACTCGTCGTCATGGCTGCCGTCTTCTGGTTCACCACCGGCGACGATCCGGTCATCCGCGAGCGCCGCGCCGGCAAGGCGGCACCGGCGAGAAGCTTCTGGCAGGAATTCGCGCCGCTGAAGAACGTGCGGGTCTGGCGCTTCGCCTTCTACTACTTCTTCGCCTTTGGCGCGTTCGTGGCGCTGTCGCTGTGGTTGCCGCGCTACCTGATCGGTGTTTACGGTTTCGGCATCGCGACCGCCGGTATGATCGGCGCAGCCTATTCGATCCCGGCGAGCGTCTTCCGTGCCTATGGCGGCGTGCTTTCCGATCGGATCGGAGCTCGCACCGTGCTCTATTGGACCTTCGCGGTGTCGTCCGCCGCCACGCTGATCCTGTCGCTGCCACCCACCGATTATATCGTGCACGGCATTACCGGGCCGATCGCTTTCCACTTCGCCATCGGGCCGGTGGCTTTCATCGCGGTCGCCAGCGTGCTCGGCTTCTTCATGAGCCTCGGCAAGGCTGCCGTCTATAAGCACATACCGGCCTACTATCCAGGCAGCGTTGGCGCGGTCGGCGGCGTCGTCGGCATGATCGGCGGGCTCGGCGGTTTCGTCCTGCCGATTGCCTTCGGCGCGCTCAACGACCTCACGGGCGTCTGGTCGAGCTGCTTCATGCTGCTCTTTGTCATCGTCGTCGCTTGCTTTGCCTGGATGCAGTTCAGCATTCGGCGGATGGAGCGCGCGGCATCTTCCGAAGCCCCAGCCCTTTCATACGCGGCTGAGTGACACCGGAGCGGATCAGGAATATGACAGAAAAACTCGTCATCATCGGCAACGGCATGGCCCCTGGGCGCATGCTTGAGCATCTCTTGGAAAAGGCTCCTGGCCGCTACCAAGTCACCATCTTCAACGCCGAGCCGCGCGTCAATTACGACCGCATCATGCTGTCGCCCGTTCTGTCGGGCGAGAAGGCCTATGAGGAAATCATCATCCACGGCGACGGCTGGTACATCGCCAACAACATCACCCTCTACAAGGGCCACAAGATCGTTGCCATCGACCGGGAGGCCAAGACCGTCACCTCCGATCATGGCGTTACCGAGCCCTATGACAAGCTCGTCATCGCCACCGGCTCGGTGCCGTTCATCATCCCGGTGCCCGGCCACAATCTGCCCGGCGTGCTCACCTATCGCGATCTGGACGACGTCCGGGCGATGATGCTTGCCGCCCAGTCGCGGGCCAAGGCCGTGGTCATCGGCGGCGGTCTGCTCGGACTGGAGGCCGCGGCCGGGCTGAATGCGCAAGGCATGGACGTCACCGTGCTGCATGTCATGCCGACATTGATGGAGCGCCAGCTCGATCCGGCCGCCGGTTATCTCCTGCAGCGCGCCGTCGAGCAGCGCGGTATCAAGGTCATCACCAAGGCCAACACGCAGGCCATCACCGGCAACGGCAAGGTCGAGCAGATTGAGCTTGCCGACGGCACCATCATCCCGGCGACCCTGGTGGTGATGGCGGTCGGCATCAGGCCGAACGCGGCGCTGGCCAAGGAGGCCGGCATTGCCGTCAATCGCGGCATCGTCGTCGATGCCGGCATGCGCAGCAACGACCCCGACATCTACGCGCTCGGCGAGTGCGCCGAAGTCAACGGCCAGGTCTACGGGCTGGTCGCCCCTCTCTACGAGATGGCACGCGTCACCGCCAGCCAGCTTGCCGGCGACGAGGCCGCGGCCTTCGTCCATTCGGACACGCCGACCAAGCTCAAGGTCACCGGCATCGAATTGTTCTCGCTCGGCGATTTCGCCGAGGGCGACGACCGCCAGGAGATCGTGCTGCGCGATGCCTCCGCCGGCGTCTACAAGCGCCTGGTGCTGAAGGACGACCGCATCATCGGCACCGTGCTCTATGGCGAGACGGCGGACGGCGCCTGGTTCAACGATCTGAAGAAGAAGCAGACCGATATTTCAGAGATGCGCGATACGCTCATCTTCGGCCAGTCCTACCAGGGGGGTGCCCCGCTGGACCCTATGGCGGCCGTTGCAGCCTTGCCGGATGATGCGGAAATCTGCGGCTGCAACGGCGTTTGCAAGGGAAAGATCACCGGCGCGATCACGGCCAAGGGCCTGACCTCGCTTGACGATGTGCGCGCCCATACCAAGGCGTCGGCCTCCTGCGGCTCCTGCACCGGGCTGGTCGAGAAGCTGATGGTGCTGACCATCGGCGACAAATACAATCCGGCGGCGGTGCAGCCGATGTGCGGCTGCACGACGCTCGGCCATGACGAGGTGCGCCGGCTTATCAAAGCCAAGAGCCTCAAGACCATTCCAGCGGTCATGCAGGAGCTGGAATGGACGACCTCCTGCGGTTGCGCCAAATGCCGGCCGGCGCTCAACTACTACCTCGTCTGCGACTGGCCGGACGACTATGCCGACGACTACCAGTCGCGCTTCATCAACGAGCGCGTCCACGCCAATATCCAGAAGGACGGCACCTATTCGGTGGTTCCGCGCATGTGGGGCGGGGTGACAAACGCCGCCGAACTGCGCGCCATCGCCGACGTCGTCGACAAGTTCGAAATCCCGATGGTCAAGGTCACCGGTGGCCAGCGCATCGACATGCTCGGCATCCGCAAGGAGGACCTGCCGGCGGTTTGGGCCGATCTCGGCCAGGCCGGCTTCGTCTCCGGCCACGCCTACGCCAAGGGGCTGCGCACCGTGAAGACCTGTGTCGGCTCCGACTGGTGCCGCTTCGGCACGCAGGATTCGACGGGGTTTGGTGTCCGCATCGAGAAATTCATGTGGGGCTCGTGGACCCCGGCCAAGGTCAAGATGGCGGTGTCGGGCTGTCCTCGAAACTGCGCCGAGGCGACCTGCAAGGATGTCGGCGTCATCTGCGTCGACAGTGGCTACGAGATCCATTTTGCCGGTGCTGCCGGTCTCGACATCAAGGGCACCGAAGTGCTCGGCCTGGTCAGGACCGAGGACGAGGCGCTGGAGCATATTGTGGCGCTGACGCAGATGTACCGCGAGCAGGGCCGCTATCTGGAGCGCATCTACAAATGGGCCAAGCGCGTCGGCATCCCCGAGATCAAGCGCCAGATCATGGACGATGGAGAGAAGCGCAAGGCCTATTACGACCGCTTCGTCTTCAGCCAGAAATTCGCCCAGGTCGATCCATGGTCGGAACGCGTGTCCGGCAAGGACAAGCACGAATTCCGGCCGATGGCCTCGGTCGGCTTTGCGCAGGCGGCGGAGTGATCATGATGAACTGGATCGCCATCGGCTCCATCTCCGACATCCCCCGCCGCGGCGCGCGCTGCGTCGCCACGCCCGAAGGGAAAATCGCTGTCTTCCGCACCGCCGACGATCAGGTCTACGCCATCGACGACCATTGTCCGCACAAGGGCGGACCGCTCAGCCAGGGCATCGTGCATGGCACGGCGGTGACCTGTCCCTTGCACAATTGGGTGATTTCGCTGGAGACGGGCAAGGCGCTCGGCGCTGACGAGGGCGCGGTGCGTACCATTCCGGTGCGGGTCGATGGCGAGCATCTGTTCATTGCGCTGGAAGCGCTGGCCAGCCGCGCGGCCTGACACATGGAAATTGAAGAAGCGCGCGAGGTGAGGACCACCTGCCCCTATTGCGGGGTGGGCTGCGGCGTGCTGGCGAAGGTCGCCGCGGACGGGCAAGTGTCCGTCCGCGGCGATCCCGACCATCCGGCCAATTTCGGCCGGCTCTGCTCCAAGGGCTCGGCACTGGCCGAGACCGTCGACCTCGATGGCAGGCTACTTCATCCGGAGATCCACGGCCGCCGCGCCGGCTGGGACGAGGCGCTCGACCTCGTCGCCTCGACCTTCTCGCAAACCATCGCCGAGCACGGTCCGGATTCGGTTGCCTTCTATGTCTCCGGCCAGTTGCTGACCGAAGACTATTACGTCGCCAACAAGCTGATGAAAGGTTTTATCGGCTCGGCCAACATCGACACCAATTCGCGCCTGTGCATGGCCTCCTCGGTCGCCGGCCATCGCCGTGCCTTCGGCGCCGATACGGTGCCGGGAACCTATGAGGATCTGGAGCTTGCCGACCTCATCGTGCTGGTCGGCTCCAACCTCGCCTGGTGCCATCCAGTGCTCTACCAGCGCATCGCTGCGGCCCGGGAAAAGCGGCCGGAGATGAAGATCGTGCTGATCGATCCGCGTCGCACGATGACCGCTGACATCGCCGACATGCACCTGGCGATCGCGCCGGATGGCGACGTCGCCCTGTTCACCGGCTTGCTCGCCTATCTCGGCCAGCACAATGCGCTCGACCGCGCCTATATCACGGCGCATACGAACGGCTTCGGGCAAGCGCTTTTCGCCGCCTCCGCGCTCGACCTTGCCGGCGTCGCCGCCGCCACGGGCCTGAGCGAGGACGAGCTTGGCCGATTCTACAGCCTGTTCGCGGCGACCGCGAAAACGGTGACGGTTTACAGCCAGGGCGTGAACCAGTCGTCTTCGGGCACCGACAAGGTCAACGCCATCATCAACTGCCATCTGGCCACCGGCCGCATCGGCAAGCCGGGGGCAGGGCCGTTTTCGGTGACCGGCCAGCCGAATGCCATGGGCGGTCGCGAGGTCGGCGGCATGGCCAACATGCTGGCCGCTCACATGGAGATCGAAAACCCGGAACATCGCGACCGCGTGCAGCGCTTCTGGAATGCACCGACCATTGCCCAAAAGCCCGGCCTGAAGGCGGTCGAGATGTTCCAGGCGCTGGCCGATGGGCGCATCAAGGCGCTATGGATCATGGCCACCAACCCGGTCGATTCGATGCCGGACGCCGACGCCGTCGAAGCGGCGATCAAGGCGTGCCCGTTCGTCGTGGTGTCGGACGTGCTGGCCCAGACCGACACCGTCCGCCACGCCCATGTCCGGCTGCCCGCCGCCGCCTGGGGCGAGAAGGACGGCACCGTCACCAATTCCGAGCGCCGCGTGTCGCGCCAGCGCGCTTTTCTGCCGGTGCCCGGCGAGGCTAGGCCCGACTGGCGGATTGTTGCCGAGGTGGGCAAAAGGATGGGCTTTGGCGAGGCGTTTTCCCATGCCACGCCGGCGGAGGTGTTTGCCGAGCATGCCGCGCTGTCGGGTTTTGAAAATGATGGTGCGCGGGATTTCGACATTGGCGCTTATGCTGGTGTTGATGCGGAGAGGTATGAGGCGCTTGAGCCGTTCCAGTGGCCAGCGCCGAGCACGACCGGGCGCCAACCCGTTCGCTTCTTCGCCAACGGCAATTTCTACACACCCGACCGCAAGGCGCGCTTCATTGCCATCCGTCCCACCACGGAAGTCCGCACCAGCCCCGACTATCCGCTGATCCTCAACACCGGCCGTATCCGCGACCATTGGCACACCATGACGCGGACGGGGAAAAGCCCGCGGCTTTCCCAGCACATAGCCGAGCCCTTCGTCGAAATCCACCCGGCGGATGCGCAGCGCTTCGGCATCGGCGACGCCGACATCGTGCGCGTTTCTACTCCTCGCGGCGAGGTGCTGGTGCGCGCGCTGGTGACAGCACGCCAGCGCCAGGGCAGCCTGTTTGCACCGATGCACTGGACCGACCAGTTTGCGGCAAAGGGCCGGCTCGATGCACTGACCGCGCCGCTGACCGATCCGGTCTCCGGCCAGCCGGCGCTGAAACATGTCGCGGCCCGCATCGAGAAATTCGCCGCGAAGGCCTTCGGCTTCGCCGTGATGCGCCAGAGGCCGGCGCATGTAGCAGCAGCTTACTGGGCCGTGGCCAAATGCAAGGGCGGCTGGCGGGTCGAGCTTGCCTTTGCCGATGACGACATCGACTGGGCCGGCTTCGCCGGGTCACTGTTCGGCGCGCCCCCGGGTGCCGAAATCCTCGCCTATCACGACCGCGACGCCGGCCAGCATCGCATCGCCGCCTTTGACGGCGATCAATTGTCCGGCGCCTTGTTCGTCGCCCCCGGTCCTGTCGCGGTGTCGCGCGGCTGGGCGGCGGAACAGTTGAGCGCCGATCATTTCGACCGGCGCGGCAGGCTGGCGATCGTGGCCGGGCGGCCGGGCGGGATCGACGTCGACCGCGGCGCCATCGTCTGCTCTTGTTTCGGCGTCGGCGCCAACCAGATCGCGGAAGCGGTGCGCCAGGGTTGCGGCAGCGTCGCGGCAATCGGCGCGGCCCTGCACGCCGGGACGAATTGCGGCTCCTGCCGCGCCGAGATCAGGGTCATCGTCGACGCACAAATCCTTCAGGCAGCCGAGTGACGAGCAGGGTGGGAGAGTGTGCCCGACATCCAGGGTCCGCTCGAAGACCAAAAGGACCTGCGCGACGGCGCCAGTTGGGCTAAGGTGGTGCAAGCGTGCAGTTTCGAGCACGAATCGTCTTCAGTCAGGGTCATCCAATGGCAAATCCCCCGCGCCGACCAACAAATCCGATGACGGCCGCCGAGGCGGCTTTCAAGCCGGTGAAGAAGCCGGCTGCCCCGGTTCGTGAGCCTTCGGCCGCTCCAGGCGTCAGGGAGCTTGTTTCGATCCGGATCGACCGCGCCGTTCTGGATCATTTCCAGGAGGATGGACCCGGCTGGCAGGACCGCATCAACGACGCCTTGCGGCAGGCGATAGAAGGCAAGCCTGATGTCGCCAAGGGCAATCGTTCAGACGACGAGTAGCGTCTGTTCCAGTCGGACTCACACCTCGACGTGCAGGATGTAGAGCTTGCGCGTCTTCTCGTGGATCGTCCATTGGCCTTTCCAGACTTTCGGTGTCGCGCGATGCGGTGAAACTGCGGGGCGTGCACTCCCAGACGCCGACCGTCCGGCAGGTCCACAATGCCGTCGACGTTTCGAGCTGATCGCCGCTGATCGAGGCCGGCTTGGGCTCGGGCACGCCGAGGTCGATCGAGGCGCGGAGATCGACGCTTTTTTGGTCGGCTGCCCGAAGCGGCCGCGCTGCGCCTCGCCCTGCGAGACCAAGCCTTCCTGCTCGAGCGAACGGACGATGCCCGAGCCGCAGGTGGATCGCAGATTCCTCCAGCGATACATCGATACGGGGCCGAACGATGCGTTTGGCCCCGTATCGATGTGGCCGAGCCCTGCGCCGGTAGACGTGCGTCGATCTAAAGCATTGCCCCCGGAGGAACATCATCGGCGGACGCTTTGGTTTGGCGATCGAAAACGACCGCCAGGCCGTTCTTGACGGCAAGCGAGGCGACCCTGTCGTCGAGTTCGCGATCGGGAATGGCAGGTTTGAGGACTTTCCGGATGGCCTGATAGGCCTGCTCGGTCGACACATAGTCGTAGCGCTTTTTGCGCGCTTCCACATATTGCTCGATGAGAATGCCCAACCGGCGGGCGGCGATGTCATCTGGTTGCTGCAAGGGAGCCTCCTCAAGCGTCGATGGTTTGCAGACCCCCGAGATGTAAAAACCCGCGCCGCGAAAGTTAAGGCCCGAGGTCGGCCAAAGCCAAATAAATACGCCATCGACATCGACGAACCGCGCGGCAGCCAACAAGCCTGGCTCAAAATCGGATGAGAAACGATCGGTCCTGAGTGGGGAACGATCCGCCCGCTGCGACATTTTCCGCAGAAGGAGGCACGCCATGCTTACAAACGACGATACCGCGAAGGCCACCCAAAAGCAGCGGCGCATACAGCGCAAGGTGGACCTCGACGACCGCGGCAAGGATGGGTCGAAACCGGATCGCGCCATGCAGGCCGGCGCGCGCAACTATCCCGCGCCGCCTTTCCCCAAACAGCATCATCCCAAGCCTGGCGAGGAGGGGCGGGTTGTGCCCGCGCCGCTGTACGATGCGCCGTACTGGATCGGCTCGCGGAAGCTGGACGGCAAGATAGCGCTCATCACCGGCGGCGATTCCGGTATCGGCCGCGCGGTCGCGGTTCTTTTTGCGCGCGAGGGAGCGGACGTGGCGATCGTCTATCTGGCCGAAGACAAGGATGCAGAGACGACCAGGCAGGCCGTCGAGGCGGAAGGCCGGCGCTGCGTGCTGCTGCGCGGAGACGTGTCCAGGCGGGCCTTCTGTCGCCGGGCGGTTGCCGCGACTGTGAAGCAGTTGGGCGGCCTCGACGTACTTGTCAACAATGCCGCTTTCCAGGTGCACTCGACCGATTTCGCCGACCTGACCGAGGAGCATTTCGACACAACGCTGAAGACCAACCTCTACGGCTATTTCCATATGGCGCAGGAGGCGGTGCCGCATATGAAGCCAGGCTCGGCCATCGTCAATACTGGCTCCGTGACAGGCATAGACGGCTCCAAGGCGCTCGTCGACTATTCGATGACCAAGGGCGGCATCCATGCCTTTACGAGAGCGCTGTCGGGCAACCTCATCGGCAAGGGGATCAGGGTGAACGCGGTGGCGCCAGGACCTGTCTGGACCCCGCTGAACCCCTCGGACAAGAAGGCCGATGACGTTTCGAAGTTTGGTGCCGACACGCCCATGAAGCGTCCGGCGCAGCCTGAGGAACTGGCACCGGCCTACGTGTTTCTCGCTTCGGCGCAGTGCTCCAGCTACATCACGGGCGAGATCCTGCCGGTCGTCGGCGGCTATTGATCCCGGCATCGCTGGCTGGCGGCTAGGCGCGTGCCGACAGACGGGCGTTCACAGCAGCTCCGATAGAACGGCCATGAAGTGGTCATTCTCCGAAGCCGAGCCGATGCTGACCGAGGCTTTCGACACAGCAGGCTCCTCTGCGGCAGGCCGACAGGTTCCCGTCATCGGCAGGTTCTCAAACACGGGGTTTCGCTGCATCCTCCCAGGTGCAAGCCCGGTTGCCGACAGGGGCTCGTGCGGCGAATTTCATCATCCGTAGCGTAGCCGAAACAGTTTGTATATGCTTGTATATGTAACCTGCGACCTGATAGCATCGAAACCGGCGTCGAAGCCGACACCGCCAAGGAGGATCACATGCGCAACGCTTCTCTCTTCGATCTGTCCGGCAGAAAGGCGCTTGTCACCGGTGCAAGCCGCGGCATCGGGCGCAGCATCGCCGAGGCACTCAGCGCGGCTGGTGCCGACGTCGCGGTCACGGCGCGCGGCCTGGCCTCGCTTGAGGACACGACGGCTGCCATCCGCGCGGCCGGCGGGGTGGCGCACGCCATCGCTCTCGACGTCACCGATGTCGAGCGGTGCCGGGCGGCAACCGCCGAGGCCGCCAGTCTGCTTGGCGGTCTCGACATTCTCGTCAACAATGCCGGGACGGAAGAGGTTCGGCCGTCGCTCGATGTCGATGAGGCGCTCTGGGACAGGATCGTCGATACAAATCTGAAGGGAGCGTTCTTCTGCGCCCAGGCCGCCGCGCGACAGATGCGGGACGGCGGCCGGTCCGGCGCCATCATCAATCTGTGCTCGCTGACATCCGAAGTCGGAATTCCGACGGCAGTGCCGTATGGCTCATCGAAGTCCGGCCTGCTCGGCATGACGCGGGCGCTTGCGGCCGAGTGGGCGGAGCTTGGCATCCGGGTCAATGCCATTGCGCCGGGCTATTTCAGGACGGCGATGACCGACGTTTTCTACAGCAACGAGGCGTGGCAGCACTCCATGCTGGCCAAGATCCCGCAGCGCCGTTTCGGCGATCTCCGCGACCTGCACGGCATCGCGGTGTTCCTCGCTTCGGACGCCGCGGCCTATATCACCGGCCAGTCCATCCCGGTCGATGGCGGCTTTCTCGCCTCGATCTGATGTGCGGTTTATCTCCGCAATTTCGACCGGGACGATGATGGAAAAATTGCTGGCGACCATCATACATACATGTATATACTTTTGCCCGAGCGAAGCCTCGATGGCTTTTATTCTTGTCCCGGGCCGACCTGTTGGCCAGCGGATTATGGCCAACCAGCGCCAACCGTCATTGCGTTCCAAGAATTCCAGGAGAACGAGCAGCCATGTCCGACATCAGCTTCCATGATTTGTCATCCATCGATGCCGACCAGCGCGCCAGTCTGCTGAAGCGCGCCGAGGCCGATCTGACGGTCTTCGTCGAGAAGGTCCGGCCGATCATCCAGGCCGTCAAGGACGAAGGCGATGCCGCGTTGATCCGGTTTGCCAGGGAACTCGACAAGGCCAACGTCGCCGAGCGTGAACTGCAAGTGTCCGAGAGGGAATTCGACGCGGCGTTCGACAAGGTCGAAAAGGATGTCGTGGAGAGCATCCAGTTCGGCATCGACAACATCCGGCATTTCCACGAGGAGCAGAAGCCGGAAACGATGTGGCTCAAGGAAGTCCGGCCGGGCGCCTATGCCGGTGACAGGTACACGCCGATCGCTTCCGTCGCGCTTTATGTCCCTCGCGGCAAGGGCGCCTTTCCGTCGGTGACGATGATGACGTCGGTTCCGGCGGTGATTGCCGGCGTGCCGCAAATCGCCATCGTGACGCCGGCGACAGCGGATGGTTCGGTGGACACGGCGACGCTGGTCGCCGCGCGCCTCGCCGGCGTGGGGACCGTCTACAAATGTGGCGGTGCGCAAGCCGTCGCCGCCGTCGCCTACGGCACCGAGACGGTGAAGCCCGCGCTCAAGATCGTCGGACCCGGCAGCCCGTGGGTGGTGGCGGCCAAGAGCGTCCTGTCCTCGGTCATCAATACGGGTCTTCCAGCCGGCCCGTCGGAAGCGATCATCTTTGCCGATGACAGCGTCGACGGCGGGCTTGCCGCGCTTGATCTTCTCATCGAAGCCGAGCACGGGCCGGATTCGTCGGCCTATCTGGTGACACACAGCCGCAAGGTCGCCGAAGCCGCATTGGCTGCAATCCCCGAACACTGGTCGCGGATGACCGAACAGCGTGTCGAGTTCTCGCGCGCGGTGCTGACCGGCAAGCGCGGCGGCATCGTGCTGACCGCGTCGCTGGAAGACAGCTACCGCTTCATCAACGACTATGCACCCGAACATCTCGAGATCCTGTCGACGGAGCCGTTCGCGCATCTCGGGCGCATCACCGAGGCGGCCGAAATTCTCATGGGACCGCACACGCCGGTGACCCTTGCCAACTTCGTCCTCGGACCCAATGCCGTGCTGCCGACCAGCCGCTGGGCGCGAACCTACGGGCCGCTTTCGGTGACGGATTTCGTCAAGCGCTCGTCGGTCGGCTATGTCACCTCGGCCGCCTATCCTGAACTCGCGCTGCATGCGCGCAGGCTCGCCCGCTATGAGGGGTTCAGCTCGCACGAGAACGCGGTGTCGGAGATCCGCGACCGCTATCTCGCCGGCTGAGCGGACGCGATCACGATGAAGGCCGCACGACTTTATGGACCCGGCGATCTGCGCGTCGAGGATATCGCCACGCCAGGCGCGCCGGACGCGGGCTGGGTGAAGCTGAGGGTCGATGCCGCCGGCATCTGTGGTTCGGATCTACACAATTTCCGCACGGGCCTGTGGATAAGCCGGGCGCCTTCGACGGCCGGTCATGAGCTGACCGGCACGGTGACCGCCATTGGCGCGGACGTCGACACCGTCGCCCTCGGCGACAGGGTGGTTGCCGATTCCCGTTTCTGGTGCGGCGACTGCGCGCAATGTCGTGCCGGCAGGCGGCATCTCTGCGCGTCGCTGGGCTTCGTGGGAGAAATCTGCGACGGCGGATTTGCCGAACATGCGGTGCTGCCAGCACGGCTTTTGCATATCATCGATGCCGAGCTCGACGAACGGGTCGCGGCGATGGCCGAGCCGCTGGCGGTGGCGCTGCACGCGGTGCGGCGCCTGCCGAAGACGGCGGGCTCGGTGCTGGTCGTCGGCTGCGGTCCCATCGGCGGTCTCGCCGCGCTGCTGCTTTCGCGGACCTTTGCCGGCACCGTGCTCGTCGCCGACCGCAACCAGGCTCGCAGCGCCCGCGTGGCGCGGGTGACGGGGGCAACGATCGTCGATCTGAACCGGGATGCAATCGCCGCCGCAACCGCCAATACCCCTCTGCTCGCGGCCGTCGAAGCGACCGGCAGCGTCGCGGTGCTCAACCAGTTGCTCGGCGTCCTCGATCCCGGCGGCACGGTCGCCATGGTCGGCATCTTCCATGGCCGCCTCGACATCGATCCCAATAGTCTGGTCGAACGCGAAATCGGATTGCTGGGATGTCACGCCTTTGCCGACGAACTGCCCGAGGCCGTCCGGATGCTGGGTGAACTCAGCGAGCCGCTGCTGGCCCTGATCGACCAAGAGATCGGCCTGGATGAGGTTCCCGCCGCCTATGAGCGGCTGTTGGCGGGGCGCAGCGACGGCTTGAAAACAATCATCCGCATGCGGCAACCTGTCGAGCAGTCGTGATTTCCGATAAATCGCCGGGAAGGACTTTTGAAATGATCACGTTGCCCGATACGGCCAGCCCTCTCTACGAGAAGGTGAAGGACTACATCCTGACCAACATCGGAAAAGGCCAGTGGAGCAAGGATCGCAAGCTGCCGTCCGAAAATGAGTTGGTGGCGTCGCTCGGCGTGTCGCGGATGACGGTGCACCGGGCCTTGCGGGAACTGACCGCGGCGGGATTTCTGACTAGGCTGCAAGGTGTGGGAACCTTCATTGCGCCGCCGCGGCCGCAATCGACGCTGATCGAGATCAACAACATCGCGGCGGAAATCGTCGAGCGCGGCAACAGGCATCGCTCCGAGGTCCTCGTCCTCGAAACGATCATGCCGACAAAGGAGTTGGCGCTGTCGTTCGAATTTCCAAAGCGTGTCTCCATCTATCATTCCGTCGTCGTCAATTTCGAGAACGATCTGCCGGTGCAGGTGGAAGAGCGCTTCGTCAATCCGGCTCTGATACCCGACTACGACAAGCAGGATTTTTCGAAGACGGCGACTTACGACTACTTGATGCAGAAAACCCCGGTGACCGAGGTCGAGCATATCATCTCGGCGATCCCGGCCGATGCCGAGACGGCGCGGCATCTGGCTATCGATGTCGGCGCCTGCTGCCTATTCCTGCACCGCCGGACATGGACGGGCGCGGTGGTGGCCACGATCAGCAAGCTGACTTATGCCGGCAGCCGCTACTCGCTCGGCAGCCGCTATTCCCCTTCCAAAAACAGCTGACGGCAACGCTGCGACGCAAGACGGAAAGGTTTCGTTGCCAATGTATATACATGCATTGAGGGCAGACGGATGCGCCCGATCAGAGTGGAAATTGGAGCCCAACTAGGTTGTATATGCATGTATGTATTTTAGCCTTGACATCCGCTCTCCCTGACGCTGAAATATCTTCGCACTTCACCCTGAAGTGGCAGGTAAGACGCCAAGGCACAGTGCCGCAAGAGCAGAAACCCGCAGTCTCACCAGACCGGATGCCTGGGTAAGAAAAGCGGTCTGATCATCAAGGGGAACAAAGATGATGCGTAACCTAACAGGACAATTTCGCGCGCTCGTGATGGCCGCCGCCATCGGGCTCGCCGCCGCCCCGGCGGCCTACGCGGCCGATGCGGCAATTCCCACCACACCCGAGGCGGGAGCGTTCAAGATCGGCATCGAGCCGTGGCTTGGCTATGGCCAGTGGCATGTCGCCGAGGCCAAGGCGCTGTTCAAGGCAAACGGCCTGACGGACGTCCAGATCGTCAACTTCGCCGAGGACAAGGACATCAACGCAGCACTCGCAAGCGGCCAGCTCGACGCCGCCAACATCGCCACCCACACGGCGATGGGCATGGTTGCGGCCGGCCTGCCGGTGAAGATCGTGCTGCTGCTCGACGTCTCCATGACCGCCGACGCCATCATCGCCGGCAAGGACGTCACCTCCATCGTGGACCTCAAGGGTAAGCAAGTCGCCTTCGAGGAAGGCACGACGAGCGACATCCTGCTCAAATACGCACTCGCCAGGAACGGCATGTCGATCGACGACGTGAAGCCGGTTCCGATGCCGGCGTCCGACGCCGGCAGCGCCTTGATCGCCGGCCAGGTGCCGGTCGCGGTGACTTATGAACCGTACCTCACCGTCGCCATGGCGCAGAACAAGGATCTCAAGCTGCTGTTCACCGCCGGCGAGGATCCCGGCCTGATCAGCGACGTGCTGGTGGTGCGCGACGAGGTGATCAAGTCGCGGCCCGGCCAGGTGCTGGCCATGATCAAGAGCTGGGACGCGGCGCTCAAGGATTACAATGCCGACACGCCTGGTGGCCGAGCCATCATCGCCAAGGCGGTCGGTTCGGACGTCAAGGACCTCGACACCGCCTTTGACGGCGTGCGCTACTACTCGCTCGCCGAAAACAAGACGGCGCTCACCGGCGACTTCACCACCAAGACCTTCGCCGACGTCGAGGCCGCCGCCAAGAACGCCAAGCTGCTGCAGGCCGATGTGACGCCGGAGCAGATGATCGACCCGTCCTTCGTCAAGGCGGCGGAATGACCAAGGCCGGACCGAGGTGGTGACGCGAATGTCCGGGGAGCGTCCCGCTCAAACGGATCCGGCTCGTCCCCCACCGGGACCGGCCGTGAAACCGGCGAGGCGCCGCCGATCCTCCGGGATCGGCGTGCCCATCGTCAGGTCGCGTTTCCTGACGATCGCCGTGGCTGTCTTTGTCGGGCTTGGCCTTGCCTGGTGGGCGGCGACCGGACTGGGATTGGTGAAGCCCATCTTCCTGCCGTCCCCGGGCAGCGTCGCGACGCAGATTGCCAAGCTCGCGGGCGACGGCACGTTGTGGCTGGACCTCAAAGCCTCGATGTACCGCATTTCCATCGGTTTCCTCATCGCCTCGGCGCTATCGATACCGATCGGCGTGCTGATCGGCAGTTTCCGTTCCTGGGAAGCGGCCATCGAGCCGCTGGTGGATTTCATCCGCTACATGCCGGTCGTTGCCTTCGTGCCGCTCTCCATCCTGTGGGCGGGCACCGGCGATTCGCAGAAGTTCCTGATCATCTTCATCGGCACCTTCTTCCAGCAGGTGCTGATGATCATGGACAATGTGAAACGGGTTCCCGCCGATTTCATCGGCCTTGGGCGCACGCTCGGCCTGCCGGATCGCAAGATACTGACGCGCATCGTCGTGCCCAGTGCGTTGCCGGGTATCTGGGATACGCTGCGCATCAGCCTGGGCTGGGCATGGACTTGGCTGGTGCTGGCCGAACTTGTCGCGGCGACTTCCGGGCTTGGCTATCGCATCACCGTGTCGCAGCGCTATTTCCAGACCAACACCATCATCGGCTACATCCTGCTGCTTGGCCTGCTCGGCCTCATCACCGACCAGGTGATGAAGGCGCTGGAAAAGGTGTTGTTCAAGCAAGAGGGCCGCTCGCAATGAGGAACGGTCGATGAGCCCCCCCAAATTGCGGATCGCCGGTCTGCACAAGAGCTTCGGCACGGGCGAGCGGCGTAAGGAAGTGCTGCGCGACATCAACCTCGATCTTGCCGACAATGAGTTCGTCTCCCTGGTCGGCACATCGGGCTGTGGCAAGAGCACGCTGCTGTCGATCGTGGCCGGATTGCAGGATTTCGACGCCGGCGATCTCAGCATCGATGGCGCGCCCATCCTGCAGCCGGGGCTCGACCGCGGCGTCGTCTTCCAGTCCTACACGCTGCTCCCCTGGCTGACGGCGCGGCAGAACATCGAGTTTGCCCTCAAGGCCGCCGGCTACGATCGCTCGACCTGCCGCAGCATCGCGCTGGAGCATCTCGAACTCGTCAAGCTGTCGGATAGTGCCGATCGCTATCCGGCCGAACTCTCGGGCGGCATGAAACAGCGCGTCGCCATTGCGCGTGCGCTTTCCTATCGGCCCAAGATGCTGCTCATGGACGAGCCCTTCGGCGCGCTCGATGCGTTGACCCGGCATCAGATGCAGGAGCTGCTGACCCAGATCTGGGAGGAACACAGGTTGACCGTCCTGTTTGTCACCCATGACGTGGAGGAGGCCGTCTATCTGTCGGACCGGATCGTCGTCATGGGGATCGGTCCGGGCCGCATCACGCAGACCTTCAACGTCGATATCGAGCGCCCGCGCCGCGAAGAGGTGATGGAAAGCCCTGCATTCATGGATATACAGCGCGGCGTACACAAGGCCATCCGCGAGGGCTCAAAACGCCCCGAAATGGCGTAGTTGGGCGACTGCGTGAGCGCGGGCGACTGTTCGGGATGTGAAACGTCTGTCTGAATAGGATCGAGAGGCGTCTCATCTGCTGCGCGTCCTCGCCTAATCGCTCTTACTCGGTGAAACCCGTCAGGGCTTCACCGGTGGCCCTATCATCGGCGGCCCCACAGAGCCCCTTTCGATAATAGCGGTTGGCAGGACGAGCCGCTCCGACGGTCGCATTTCGCCCTTCAACCGCCGGATGAGCAATTCCGCGACACTCTTGCCAAGCGCATAGACTGGCTGGTCAATGACGGTAATGGGCGGCGTTGTTACGCTAGTCCAATCTGCATCATGGAAGGTGATCAGCGAAATGTCGTCGGGAACCCGCAAGCCGCGCTGGCGGATCACCCTGAAGATCTCCAGCGCAATGACGCTGTCGGAGGCAAGGATCGCCGTCGGCCGATCTGGCCCGGACAGCAGTTTGTCGGCAACCCTGCGCGTTTCGGCGGGGCTTGTTGCACCAAGGCGAACATAATTTTCCGGCCGATCAATTCCGGCATCTCGGCACACGGTGAGGAAACCGTCGATACGCTCGCGAACCGACGAGGTGTAGATTTGCCCGAGATCGCGGTATTCATGCCCTTCGGCGTCGACTGCGGTCACATAGGCGATGTTGCGGTGGCCGGCGTCCGCAAGAATGCGGGTCGCCCGCATGGCGATGCCGCGATCGTCGACCGTGACGGTATCGACATCCAGATCGGGCAGCGCCCTATCAAGCAGGGCAAGCGGCCGGCCTGAACGATGGATGTCGCGCAGATGCGAGATGTCACGCGATTCCGATGGCGTGACGATCAGTCCGTCGACGCGCTTGCCGATCAGCAGCTTCACAGCTGCCTTTTCCGCCTCGATCTTCTCACCGGAGTTGGCCAGAATGACGTTGAACCCCGCGGCCTTTGCCGCATCGCTAATGCCGCGCACCGCAAGGCTGAAGAACGGGTTCTCGATGTCGCCGACCACCACCCCGATGATGCCGGACCTGCCGGTTGTCATGCTGCGAGCGAGCTCGTTCGGACGGTAGTCCAATGCCTTGGCTGCGGCCATGACGTCCGCGCGGATCATATCGCTGACGACGCCGTATCCGCCGAGCACGCGCGCGGCTGTCGCTTTCGACACGTTCGCCGCGCGGGCGACGTCGCTGACTGTTATCGACCGGGTTTTGGGCGCGGTTGTTTTCATCGGATGAACGACTACAAGAGTTGTTGACGGAAGGTCAATCTGGCGATAACGATTAGCAAAGAGACCGGTCTCACACAATAAGAGACCGGTCTCTTACGCGAATGAACGAGTCCTCAGAGCGTGGAGACTGTCGGCCGCGCAAGCCCGTGGCGGCGACGAACGATGCGAGGCGTGAAATTTACGGGCTCAACGCAAATGCCAAGAACAATAAACCCCAGAGTGGAGAGAAGACATGAGCAGGATTGGAATTCTCAAGTCATTGATATCGCCGATCCAGGTTGGCGCAATGGCTCTGATGGTTGTGTGCATCGGAGCGGGTTTGATTTCGCGGGCCGCGGCGGGTGACAATCCCTATGGTCTCATCGATGCGAAAGTCATCAGCGTCGGTACCATGGGAGACGCCAAACCCTATGCTTTCACCCAGGCGGATGGCACGTTCACGGGGTTCGACATTGAATTCTTTCGAAATGTCGCGAGCCGCCTTGGATTCAAACCGGATCAGGTGATCTTCACCGGTCAGGAGTTCTCGGCGCTGATGCCGTCGGTGGCCAATGAACGCTTCGACGTGGCGGTGGCGGCGATCGGTACGACGGAAGCGCGCAAGAAGACTGTCGACTTTTCGGACGGCTATCTCGCAGGCTATCTCTCGGTGCTCACAGCAGACAAGGCGATAAATTCGGCTGACGGGCTTAAAGGCAAGCGTCTTGGTGTCGTCCAGGGAACATTGCAGGAAATCTATGCAGCGAAGAATTTTGTCGGAACGGATCTCGTGAAATTCCCCGACAACAACTCCGCCGTTTCCGCGCTCAACAATGGAACTGTCGACGCCCATTTCCTCGACTACGAGGCTGCCAAGGACTATGGCGTCCGCTATCCGGACCTAAAGATCGCCGTTAACATCCCCTCCTTCGATGCGCCAGCGGGCTTCGTCGTGCGCAAGGGCAACGACAAGCTTCGCGATGCATTGAACACCTCCCTTCATGCGGCCATGCAGGACGGCACCTGGAAGACGCTTTATGAGAAGTGGTTCCCCGGCTCGCCGATGCCTGACCAATATCTCCCCAAGAAATGAACGAACTCAGCCGCCGGCCCTGATGGCCGGCGGCTGGCGCGCCTCTGGGCGGCGCGAACAGCGCAATGAAAAAGGGGACCGAATGGACTGGCTTGAAAACTTGCGTCGCAGTTTCCTCGACTGGCAAGCCATGGCGGATGTGCTGCCGAGCATGATCACCATCGGATTGAGGAACACCTTGATCCTTGCGGCCGCGTCAACGGTACTCGGTGTTGTTCTGGGGATGATCCTGGCGGTCATGGGCATCTCGCAATCTCTCTGGCTGCGCATTCCGGCCCGGGTCTACACGGATGTTTTCCGCGGCCTCCCGGCGATCGTGACCATTCTGCTGATCGGCCAGGGCTTCGCCCGCATCGGCCGCGAAATCTTCGGGCCTTCGCCCTATCCACTCGGCATTCTCGCCCTCAGCCTGATCGCCGGCGCCTATATCGGAGAAATCTTCCGCTCGGGCATCCAGAGCGTCGAGCGCGGGCAGATGGAAGCCTGCAAGGCGCTCAGCATGAGCTACGGGCAGGGCATGCGCCTGATCGTAATCCCGCAGGGTATCCGCCGCGTCCTGCCGGCTCTGGTCAACCAGTTCATTGGCAACGTAAAGGATTCGAGCCTCGTCTATTTCCTCGGATTGCTTGCGTCGGAGCGCGAGATTTTCCGCGTCGGCCAGGACCAGGCGGTGGTCACAGGAAACCTCTCGCCGTTGCTTTTGGCTGGCGTTTTCTATCTCGTCATCACCGTGCCGTTGACCCATGTGGTCAATTACATCGACAATTCGCTGCGGGTTGGAAAGCAAAAGGCCGGCCTCGTCACCAGCGGTCTTGCCGAGGTGAGCGAACTGGAAAGCGCCATCGGCGGCCCCCCTTCGGAGACCGGCTCCGAAGACCGCTCGGCGCTTCCCCGGTTCAAGGGCGGCAGTCTCGCCGTCAGCAATCTCGACATGGCCTATGGCGACCTAGATGTCCTCAAGGGTGTCAGCCTGATCGTCAAACCCGGCACCGTCACCTGCGTCATCGGTCCGTCAGGGTCGGGCAAGTCGACCCTGCTGCGCTGCCTTAACCGCCTGGTCGAGCCCAAGGGCGGTGATGTGCTGCTCGATGGCGCGAGCATTCTGGCGATGAAGCCCGAAAAACTGCGCCGACGTGTCGGCATGGTGTTCCAGCAGTTCAATCTGTTTCCCGACCACACAGCCCTGGAAAACGTGATGCTGTCGCTGACCAAGGTCAAGGACATTCCGGTGCGGGAGGCCGAGCGCATCGCCGAGGCGCGCCTTGCCGACGTTGGCCTTGCCGCACGCAAACATCATCGTCCCGGCAGTCTTTCCGGTGGCCAGCAGCAGCGGGTGGCAATCGCTCGTGCACTGGCAATGGATCCGGAGGTGATCCTGTTCGACGAGGTGACCAGCGCTCTCGATCCCGAACTGGTGAAGGGCGTTCTCAACCTGATGGCGGACCTTGGCCGGCGTGGCATGACAATGGTCGTGGTGACCCATGAAATGGGTTTTGCCCGCAAGGTCGCCGATCAGGTCATCTTCATGGATGAGGGCCGTGTCATCGAGGCCGGCACGCCCGCTGCGATCTTCGACACTCCGAAAAGTGCGCGCTTGAAGCACTTCCTTGCCGAAGTGCTGTGATCCGCATCATCCCCCGGCCGAGCGACGCGTGGAAACGCCTTCGCACCGGCCGCTCAATCCAGTCTCTACACATTGAAAGAACATCCCATGGCTACATCTCATCCGGTCTCGAAGGTCGTCGTTGTCGGGGGCGGCATTTTCGGCGTCTCCACAGCCGTTCATCTTGCGCGGCTTGGCATCGAAACGATCCTCGTCAATTATGGACCGCTGGCCAACGGAGCTTCGGGGCGCTCGCTCGCCTGGCTCAATTCCGCGCGCAAGCGATCGGCGGAGTATCATCGCCTGCGCATGATCGGTATCGACCGCTACCGCACGCTGTCCGCGAGATATCCGGATGCCGCCTGGCTGCGTTTCGACGGCGGCCTGACATGGGATGCGGACGATGCCTCAAACGAGATCGCCGATGTCTTCGCCCATGAAAAAGGCCTCGGCTATGACGCACAGCACCTGTCCGCAGTTGCCATAGCATCGGTCACGCCTGGCGCTGCCGCAAGCGCTGTCACGCCCCAGGGGGCCATCTTCAATCCGGGCGAAGGCTGGGTCGACCTGCCGTCGCTGATCGATGTATTGATTGCAGAATTCGTGGAGCGCGGCGGGCGGCTGGTCACTGATGCCGGCAGGGCCACGGTCACGGTCGTCGACGGTCGTGCCACTGGCGCCACGACGACAAGCGGCATCGGCTTTCCTGCCGATGCAGTCCTCCTGGCGACCGGCGGTGATGTACCGCGAATGGTTGCGGCCTCCGGCCAACATATCGCAGATGGCACACCGGTCGCGCTGCTGGTCAGGACCAAGCCGGTCAATTTGCCCCTTCGGGCCGTGCTCAACACGCCGCGCGTCGCCGTCCGCCCGACGCCGGACGGAGCTCTTGCGCTCGATTCCGCCTGGTCGGAAGAAGAGGTGGGTGTCAATTCGGACGGTACGTATAGCGTGAAGGATTCGACCGTTCGGGGGCTTCTCGACGAAGCCTCAAAGGTTCTCGACGGCCATCCGAAGCTGGAATTGGAAACCTACGGTGTTGGTCCCAAACCGATTCCCGGCGACGGCGAGCCGGTATTCGGCCAGTTGAAGGACATCAAGGGATACTACCTCGCCTTCAGCCACAGCGGGGCAACGCTTGGGCTAATCGCCGGAGAATTGCTTGCCGACGAAATTGCTACCGGAAGAGAGCACCCGCTCCTTGCAGGCTTTCGGCCAGCTCGGTTTTCTTGAAGATCGTTATGCTGCTGGGAGAAAACCACGTCCTGACGTCGGAACGTTTCCACCAGGCGTTTCTGTTGACCGCCATCATCCCGTTGCTTTCCATTCCCGGCTTTCTGTGCCTGCGCGCCGAGGACGGCATGCAGTTCGACCGCCACGTCAGAGGATCTCGCAAACAGGTCTTCTTCTCAAGGGAGGCACGAGCAGTCGGCGATGTGTCGGCACTGCTCACGTCGCCTTGCCGACCGCTGCGTCCAGTTCCAGCTCGCTCTCCGAAATGTCGTCGAACGAAGCATAGTTCATGTTGTAGAGGCGGGCGTAGAGGCCCTTTCCTGCCATCAACTGCTCGTGGTTGCCGCTTTCGACGATCTCGCCGTTCTGCAGCACGATGATGCGGTCGGCGCCGCGGATGGTGGCCAGACGGTGGGCTATGACCAGCCCGGTACGGCCTTCCAGCAGCGTTATCAGCGCCTTCTGGATCAGCATCTCGGTGTAGGAATCGATGCTGGCCGTGGCTTCGTCGAGCACCAGGATCTTGGCGTCCGCCACCAGCGCGCGCGCAAAACTGATCAGCTGGCGCTGGCCGAGCGAGAGATTGCCGCCGCGCTGCTCGAGTTCGGTGTCGTAGCCATCGGGCAGGTTCTCGATGAAATCGTGCGCGCCGACGGCCTGTGCTGCGCGCACCACCTCCTCGCGGCTGGCGCCGGTCTTGTGATAGCGGATGTTTTCCAGCACCGAGCCGGAGAACAGGAACGGCTCCTGCAGCACCATGGCCACCTGATCGCCGAGCGAATCCTGGGTCAGGTCACGCACGTCGTGGCCGCCGACGAGAACCTCACCCGACCAGACATCGTAGAAACGGTGCACCAGCGCCATCGAGCTCGACTTGCCCGACCCGGTCGGACCGACAAGGGCCACGGTCTCGCCCGGATTGACGCGGAAGGAGATGTTCTTCAGCACCGGCTGGTTCGGCCGGTAGCCGAAGGTGACGTTCCTGAACTCGACCGAGCCGTCCATGTCGCGCGACAACGCCACCGCGCCTTGCCTGTCGCTGACGTCCACCGGCACGTCGAGCACTTCGGAGATGCGCTGGCCCGATGCCATGGCGCGCTGCATGACGCTGTACTGCATGGTGAGCGAGCGGATCGGGTCGAAGAAGCGCTGGATGTAGAACAGGAACGCCACCATGACGCCGATATCGAGGCTGTGCGAGAGCACCATCGAGCCGCCGACGACGATGACGGTCGCCATGGCGACGCCGGTCAGCGTGTCGACGATCGGCACCATCACCTGCGCGTATTTCGCCGACGTCAGATGGGCATTGAGATTGGCCAGCACCTTCTCGTCATAAAGGTCGAAATTGACGTGCTGGCGCTCCAGGCTCTGCACGGTGCGCACGCCGTGGATGCCTTCGGCCAGCGCGCCGTTGGCGATCGAGTTGGTCTCGTGCGCGGCCATGAAGGCGACCTTGGCGCGCGGCAGCCAGAACAGGCGCACGATGAACAGCGCCGGCATGGTCGACAGCGTCAGCAGACCGAGCCGGAAATCTAACCAGAGCAGGACGCTGACGATGCCGAACAACAGCACGATGTCGCCCACCGACATCACCGATGTCTCGAGGAACTCCTGCATCGAATTGACGTCGCCCTGCAGCCGCGACATCAGCCGGCCGACCTCGGTCTTGTCCATGAAGCTTAGCGAGACCCGCTGCAAGTGGCTGAACATGGCGCGGCGCAGGTCGGACAGCACGTTCTCGGCGACCTTGCCGACGACGCTTTCCTGAACATAGCTGGCGGCGTAGTTGATGAGGATGATCGCTGAGAAAGCGCAGATCGCAGCGATCATCACCGACTGGTCGAGCCGGCCTGCCGTCATGCCGTGGTCGATGGCGTAGCGGATGACCAGCGGGATCGCCAGTTGCGTCAGCGTGAACACCAGCACCGCGGCGACCGAGATGAAAATCCGGCTCTGATACGGCTTCACGAAGCTCCAGATACGCCTGACAATGCGCGGGTCGTAGGCCTTGCCGAAAACCTCTTCCTCGTCGCGATGCGAGCCGACGACGGCCTTGGTCGGGCGGCCGCTGGTGTCTTCCTTGTCGTCGTCGCTCTGTGTCGACATTACGCGGCTCCCATAGCCGCAGGCCGGTCATCGTCGGGCCGAAGCTGCAGGTCGTAGAGCGCGCGATAGCGTCCGCCGACCGCCAGCAGTTCCTCATGCGTGCCGCGCTCGACGATGCGGCCGCCCTCGACGAACAGGATCTGGTCGGCATGCATCAGCGAACTCAGCCGATGCGAGATGATCAGCGTGACGCGATCCCTGGCGAAGCGCTTCATCGCCGCCCGGATCCGCTGCTCGGTGCCGGCGTCGATTGCCGCGGTCGAATCGTCGAAGACCAGCACCGATGGCCGCAACATCAGGCTGCGCGCGATGGTCAGGCGCTGCCGCTGGCCGCCGGAAAGCGACGCGCCACGTTCGCCGACGACCGTGGTGTAGCCCGCCGGAAGTCCGATGATGTAGTTGTGCAGCTGGGCGTACTCGGCGGCCTGCCCGATACGGGTCTCGCGCGCCCAGGGATTGCCATAGGCGATGTTGTTCTCGATCGAGGTGGTGAACAGGAACGCGTCCTGTTGCACGACGCCGACGGCCTTGCGCAGCGATTGCAGCGTCACCTCACGGATGTCCTGGCCATCGATGGTGATCGCACCTGAGGTGACGTCATAGAAACGCGGGATCAGGTGCGCGATGGTCGACTTGCCGCTGCCCGGCGGGCCGACAATGCCGATGGTTTCGCCGGACCTGGCCTCGAAGGAGATGCCCGACAGCGTCTGCCGTCCGCCCGCGCCCTCATAGCGGAAGCCGACGTTGTCGAAGCGCAGCACGCCTTCGGTGACGACGAGGTCCTTGGCGCCGGGCGCGTCCTCGATGTCGAGTTCGGCGTCGAGCAGCTCGAACAGGCGGGTGCCGCAGGTCGAGGCGCGCGCGAACGAGTTGACCATCAGCCCGAGCTGGCGCACCGGCATCTGCAGGATGGTCATGAAGGTCAGGAACTGGGCCAGCGTGCCGACGCTGATCTGGCCCGCGATCACCTTCTGGCCGCCGAACCAGAGCACCAGGCCCATGGCGGCCAGGAACGAGAAGTTCATGGCGCTGGTGTTCGAGACGCGGATGTCGACGCGCTGATTGGCAAGCTCCAGCGCCGACAGCTTGGCGCGATCGAATTTTTCCAGCTCATGCCGCTGCGCCGCGAAGGCACGTACGACACGGATGCCGCCGAGATTCTCATCCATCACCCGGCTCAGCACCGAGAGGCGCTCCTGCAAAGTCAGCCAGGTGCTGCGCAGTGCCAGCTGGGTGACAGAGGATCGCCAGGCAACGAAGGGCACGAAGCTCAAGCTGAGCAGCCCGAGCACGAGGTCGGTGCTGATCAGCAGATAGGCGCCGACGCCGATCAGCACGCCGAGCAGCACGACGCGCAGGACGCCTGTGGAAAAGAACATGCGCACGCCGTCGAGATCGAGCAGCCCGAGCGTGATCAGATCGCCGGTGTGGACCCTGTCGTGGAAGGAGAAGCTCAATCGCTGGATCTTCTCGTAGAAAGCCAGGCGCAGTTCATAGCCGGTGCGGTGGCCGACGGCCTCGCCATAGTAGTTCTGCGCCATGGTGAAGAGACCGCGCAGGATGCTGACGACGAGCAGGGTCAGCGCCGTGTTCCACAGCGCCTGCTCCGCAGCAGTGCCGGCGCCCGCGGCCATCACGCCCTGCGCCTGGTCGATGGCGCGTCCCAGCAGGCGCGGAATGAAAAGCTGCAGCGTCGCGGCGATGAAGGTCGAGACGATCGTGATGGCGACCTGCCAGGGATGGCGCAGCGTCATGCGCACGATGCGGAGCAAGGTGCCGAGGCCCTTGCCCCACGAGGCTTCCGCCACATGGGCAAACGATTTGCCGCGCTCCGGCGCGCCGCCGATTGCTTGCGTGTTCAAGGAAAATATCCAAACCAATCCGGACGTTAGCCCGGACTAATAAAGCAGACTCATTTCAGATGGCGCGATGGTACGCGCGTCCGAGTTGACCCTTCAAGAGCCAATTCGGGTATCGCACTGTGCCTGAACGGAAAGTGAGCATGCGACTGTGATCCGGCCGGCACCAGCGGCGGAATCCTGCCGATCTTGAAGGGCGTTGGCCGGACGAGGCCAAGCACCCGGGTGTACGCAAGCGACGGCCGGACGAGATGCAACCAACCGTCCGGCCGGAGTTCCAGTTGCTAGGCAGGTATCAGGACGGCGATACGATGCACACCGACCTCCTTGCTTGTATTCGTCGCCTCGTCGGTCTTGCCCTTGGAGCAGGTGTACATGTCACCTGTCTTGAGCTTGAATTCCTTGTCTGCCTTCTTGATGGTGAACGCGCCGGAAGTGATCGTGCAGACCATGTCGTTGTCCATCACGGTTTGAGGGGCATGTGCTCCGGGCTGAAAGACTATGTCGACAATCGCGATGCTCTTGTAGGCGGGAATGTCGGAGTTGCCGGTGCCGACCTCAACCACCCTGACACCGGGCGCAATCTCCTTGCCTTCCTTCGGGCCGTATTTCTTGACCTTCGCGGACGCCACCAAAGTGAACAGAGGCGTTATCGCGGCAGCCGTCACACCGAGAGCAATTGCAGACCTGCGATTCATGGTTTTCATTGCGTCCTCCCACATGTTAGTCACGAACGATTGTGCATGACTAGGATATATTAGCATAGACGAATGTACTTGTATGCGAGGAAGTGCCCAAGCCCAGCACGGCGGTAGAAACTCCGCGCTTCCGGTTACGGCAAGCCAGCACGCCATGGCAATTTTACATTGCCCCGCCGCAGCCGTCGGAGAGGTTCCATACATCGACGATCTGCTTGCCGTTAAAACCGTGCTCGTGGATTAGGTATTTCGCCAGTCCGCCATACACTTTCCAGCGCCAGCATTGGCAACAGCATGGTCCCTTTTCTTCGGAATTTGCCATCGCATGGTCATAGGCCTGCTGTTCGGCGCCGCTGAGCTGCACTTCGTAGTAAGGCATCATCTTCTGTGCGATGCCCGCCGGAATATCATATGGATCGGTTGGGATCATCGCGATGTCGCGGTATTTGGCCAGGCCGTCGACCTGCTCGACATAGCGCTTCATTTCCATCGGGCTGCAGCAAGAGCCCTTGATCCGCGACGTCGGCGGCATGGTGGCGATCGACTCCGTAAATTTGGCCGAACATGTGCTGTTGCCGTTTTCGCTGAGGTCTTTGAAGCGGCTCGCCAGACCTGGGTCCTCCGCGGCGATCGAATTCGAATCCTCGAGAAAGCCCATAATCGCGGCGGTCCCAAAAATGCCGCCCAGAACCTTTCGTCGACTGGGGTGCGATATCCGGCTCATTTGGCGGCCCTGGCCTGCTCGACCAGGCTCTTCATCGTCGCAAAATCGGTCGCGCCCGGGAAAATCTGGTCGCCGACGACGAAGCCCGCCATGATCGGCGCCACCTGGCGGCTGCGTTGCAATGGCCAGCATGAGGGAACGGGCCATTTTGCCGGAAACTCCGCCGAATTGCCCTGAATTATAGATCATAGGGTTCTCCTTCCTTCGGATGATGCTTCAGAAAAGGTTCTTCAATTTCGCCAGCCAGCCAGCTTCCTGCTCATGATGCGGCCGCTCGATGCTATTGGTCAGCGCATTGATCAAGGTGACGAGATTGATCGGTGCGAAATCCAGGCCATGGAAATTCGCGCGCCAACGGCCCTCCTTGTCGATGACATGCGTGACGATGCCATGTGCCTGAATGCCGTCGTTCGTTTTGGTGAACTTGTGGCCGAAAACTTCCGCCAGCCTGCGGGTGGCATCTTCCGGTTGGTCCGGGGCCGTGGTCAGAAACAACCAATTGACGGGGTCGAGGCCATGCGTTGGCCCGTAGTTGCGCATGATGTTCGGCGTGTCTCGCGTCGGATCGGTGGTGATGCTGACAAAGGTGGCCTGGCCCTTCGTCGGGGTGCCGTTCACCATCTTCTGGATTTCGGCGATTTTCTCGGCATGCAGGGGGCAAACGTCCGTGCACGATGTGTAGATGAAATGGAGGATGATGACCTTGCCACGCAGATCAGCCAGCCGCACCATGTGCCCGTCTGCGGTGCGCAGCGTGAAGTCGGGCGCGGGTTCGTCTATCTGCTGGAAATACTTCTCGTCGCCCTGGAGCATGGCGTCGAGCTCTTCGAGCGAGTGCGCTTGCGCGCCGTGGACGAAGCCCACGATCAGGGCAGCCACGGAAATCAGGCACCGCAGGAAATGCATCCATTCTTGGATACGGACTGGCATCAACTGTTGCCTCTCAGATCGGCGGGCACCGTTGTCGGACCATCGGTGACTTCGTCCGCTTTGGGGGAACCGTCTTCGGCCGGACAGGCGCGACCTGTCATCTTGTGCAGGCCAAGCGCGCACATTGCGACGCAAGGCAAAACGCTGAGAAGCAGCGGTGCGACGCCCGCCGCGACCAGCCAGCTCCAGTTGAATGCAAGGCCTGCGACGATCACGACCGCCGCCAATGCGAGGAAGCCACGCCGGCCGCCGAGATAGTAGCGAATGGAGGCGAGGACATTGCGGTCGAACGAGGCCTCCTTGGCTCGGATCAGTTCTGTAGCGGTCACAGTGAATTCCTCCTCAGTTGGCAGCAAGATGGCTGCGGATGAAGTCGACCATGTCGGGAGCATCCCATTCAGCCGGACCAATCAGGCGGGCGATCTCCTTGCCTCGGCGGTCGATCAGCAATGTCATGGGAAGGCCGCAGGCGCCGAGCGCGAACATCGCCTTGGCCGACGTGTCGATGTTGAGGGCGAGATGCTCGATGCCGATCTCGGCGAAGAACCTTTTCACCTTGTCCGGCCCGCCGCGATCCATCGACAGCGCGACGACCTCGAAGTCCGGCCCGCCGAGTTTGGCCTGCAGCCTGTCGAGCGTCGGCATTTCCTTGCGGCAGGGAGCGCACCACGTCGCCCAGATGTTGAGCAGCACGACCTTACCGGAAAAATCGGCGAGCGTTTTGGGTTGCCCATCGCCGTCCTGGAACTGAATCTCCGGAAGCGGCTGCGGGCTCGCCTGAACAGCAAAATTCTGCGGCGGCTCGCCGGCCGTCGCAGGTCCAGGTACCGCGAGCAGTGCGCCGAACAGAGCGAGAGCGACCATCTTCATAGCTGCCGTTCCCTCAATTCGAGCCGCAGGAACGTCATGGCGAGCCAGGTTCGGGCAGGGTAACCCGACATATCGGCAGACATCGCGATTACCTTTCAATCCGTCGCGTAGACGGTGGGCGCCTTGCCGTCCTTGGTGAAGGCGTAGACGATGAAAGGGCCGGCCTTCTCGCCACCCATGCCGGGGGCACCGGTCGGCATGCCGGCCAGCGTGATGCCGGTGATGGCGGGCCGCTCCGTCAACAGCTTCTTGACGATATCGACCGGCACCAGGCCGTCGACGACATAGCCGTCGACCATCAGCGTGTGGCAGCCTTCGAGGTCCGCCGGCACGCCGGCATCGCTGCTGATCTGGGACAGGTTGTTGACGGGCTTGATGTCGACCTTGAAGCCGTTGTGTTCCAGATAGTTGGCATAAGATTCGCAGCAGCTGCATTGCGGGTTCTTGTACATCACCGCGTTGATGGTCGCCGCGACAGCCGGCAGCGGCATGGCGATCGCGATTGCGAAGGCGGCGAGGGAATAAGTCAGTTTCATTGCAGTTCTCCTTGTTGTCTTGACGTTGTTTGACGAGAAAATCAGGTCACTCGAAACACCGTCATGAGGCCGGCCATCTGGTGGTCGGCGACATGGCAGTGCAGCATCCAGTCGCCGGGATTGTCGGCGACGAAGGCGCATTCGATCGTACCTTGGGAGCCAGCAGCACCGTGTCCTGCCATCGCCGGTGCGGCACCGTCGAGCCGTTGCGCGCAAGCACCAGCATGCTGAAGCCATGGACATGCATCGGGTGCCACCAGGCGGTTTCGTTGCGCATGGTGAGACGACAGGTTGCGCCGCGGGGCAAGGTGAACTGCGGCGCCATGCCGGCGTGGCCGTCACCGGTCATCGACATGCCGTTGATCGCCCAGGCAGCGCCACCCTTCATGCCGGGTGTCGCCATGCCCATCATGCCGCCGACGCCGGCGAGCTTGCCGCCACCCATCATGCCGCCTTGCAGGACGATCTCCTGGCGCTCGGCGCTGGCGAGATCGGGTTGCTGCAGCGGGTTGCGCGGCAGGCCAGGCGGCGTGTCGAGAGGATGGGTCCGAAGCGGCGATGCGGTGTGATAGGCAAGCGTGTTCAGCGTGTAGGCGAGACCGTCGTAGAAATCGTCGATCACCGCGTAACGCTTGCCTGGGTCGCCCTGCATATCGATCACGACGTCGATGCGCATGGCAGGTGCCAGAACAAGGCGGCCGTCCTCCGGTTCATGCGGATCACAGGGCTGGCCGTCGATCGCCACGACGACCGGGCGGTGGCCTTCGAAGCGCAGCGCCATGATGCGGGCGAGCGAGGCATTGGCCAGCCGCAGCCTGACGCGTTCGCCCGCCCTTACGCTCTGGTCGGCCGGCGCCATGCCATTGATGGTGACGACGTTGCCAACGCGGCCGGACATCGCAGCGTCCATCGCGCTGCCGAAGCCGGGCGCCACCTGCCCGTCCTCGGCAAGCCGCCAGTCCTGCAGCAACCACAAGAGGTCGCGGTCGACAGCAACGGGTTCGATCTCCTCGACAATGAGGGCGCCAGCGAGCCCGCGGCCGAGCTGCACAAGGCTGTTGGCATGCGGATGGTACCAGAAGGTGCCGGCGTCGGGCGGCGTGAATTCATAGACGAAATCTGTCCCCGGCTTGATCGGCGGCTGCGTCAAGCCGGGCACTCCGTCCATGGCGTTTTGCAGGCGGATGCCATGCCAATGGACCGTGGTTTCCTCGTCCAATGCGTTCTCGACGGTGATGCGAGTGGGTCGGCCCTGGCGCAGGCGCAGCATGGGGCCGGGGATCGTCCCGTCATATGTCCAGACAGGAGGGAGCGGACCGCCAGGGCCGGTGAAGTTGGCATGGCCTGGCGCGATCCTGATGCGGCGCTCGTCGGCGGTGGATGCTCTTGGCGTTGCGGGATGCACCAGGGCGGCCGCAGCAAAGCCCGCCGCCGCGAGGGCGAACCCGCGGCGTGAAATGGAATGACTGGAATCGATACTCACTCTCAAGCCCTTTGCGATCTCGATCGACGGCGAGCCTTTCGACGTCGAATTGCTGTGCGCCTGCCGGCGCAAAGCGCCAGCGGCAATCAAACGCCGGAAATCAGCCGCGGGATGGCTGAAACGGCGTCAGACGAGATCGGTGGATTTGGGAGGGAATGGGTCGGGCAAGGAACTTCGCCCGTGAAGGAACGGCATCGGCAGCGCCGATGGTTGTTGCACCGATGGAACCACGGTGATGGCGAGGCTTTGAGGGAGCACGGCGAGCACCGGTGCGATGCAGGTCGGCGGACAATGCATCGGTTTGCCGGTGTCGCCCGCGCCCTTGAGGCAGGCGTTGCAGTCGCCATTCATGGCGGTGTCGGCCATCTTGGCCATGCCGGTGTCGGCAGGCATGGTCATGCCGCTGCCAGGTGTCATCATCATCTTCGCCGACATGACGCTCGTCTGAGCGGCAGACAGGCTGAACCCGGCGGTCAGGAATACCGCGAGCAGCATGACAAGGATATGTTTTGGCGACCGGCGTGCCATCATGCATCTAGGCTGGCCTCAAAAGACGGTATTTGCAAGCTGGATTCCAATGCTGCGACAATCCCGGCATCGCATCGCGCCTAAAGAGGAACCGTGCTGTTGCGGGCCTTCGGACTGTCGATGATCCGCTACAAAGCCTGGCCGTGCCGCCAGCAGGCGATCCGATGGCCGGCAGCGACCTCCATGGCTGATGGTTCCGCCTTTCGGCAGTCGGGCAGGACCAGGGGGCAGCGGTCGGCGAAGGAGCATCCTGTGTTCGAGATGCCGGCGGCCTCGATCTCGATTTGAGCGGATAGTGGCGCGGCCTCGTCGGAGGACGCCGCCAGCAGGAGGGCCGTATAGGGGTGATTGGGGCCGTGAAAAATCTGGTCGGATGAGCCGGTTTCGACCAGGCGGCCGCGATAGAGCACGCCGATCCTGTCGGCCATGTAGCGCACGACCCTGAGGTCGTGGCTGATGAACAGGTAGGTGGTGTCCTTGTCGCGCTGCAGGTCGTTGAGCAGGTTGAGGACGGTCGCCTGAACGGAGACGTCGAGCGCCGAGGTCGGTTCGTCGAGCACGACGACCTTCGGCATGCCGGCAAAGGCCCGCGCGATGGCCGCCCTTTGCCGCTGGCCGCCGGACAGCGATCGCGATTTCTGCTCGGCGGTAGTGCTGGCAAGGCGAACCGATTGCAGCAAGTCGCGGACGCGGGCTTTTATCTCACGGCTGCGCAGACCAGCGAGCCGGCGCAGCGGGCGGCCGAGGATCTTGCCGATCCGCTGGCGCGGGTTGAGCGTGCGATCCGGCGACTGGAAGACCATCTGAACGTCGCGGCGTTCGGCAAGGTTCCTCTTCTCGACGCGCGGCGCGACCGTCCTGCCGAACAGTTCGACCGATCCGGCATCAGGCGTCTGCAGGCCGGCGACGATCCGTGCCAGGGTCGACTTGCCGGAACCGGACTCGCCGATCAGCCCGAAGGTCTCGCCCTGGCCGATGTCGAGGTCGACGTGGTGCAGCACTGGCTGGCTGCCGAAGGCATGGCTGATGCCTTTGCAGGCGATCGCGATCCGGCGTTCCTTTGGCGGGCCGGCGTTTTCATTCTGGACCGCGGAATGCGATGGCAGGCCGTCCGTCTCCGCCAGTCTCCCGTTCCGCTTGGTGTAATTGAGCGCCGGGATCGAGGCGATGAGCGCCTTCGTATAGGCGTGAGAGGGGTTGTCGAAAACATCGCCGGCGGCGCCGCTTTCGACCACCTTTCCAGACTGCATCACCGCCACCCGGTCGCAGGAGCGGCGGATCATGTTGATGTCGTGGCTGATCAGCAGGATGCTGGTTTTGTGGTCCTTGCGCAGGTCGGAGAGGATGGCGATGATCTCGGACTGGACGCTGGCGTCGAGCGCCGTCGTGGGCTCGTCCAGCACCAGCAGCGACGGGTTGAGCGCAATCGCGATGGCGATGTTGGCACGCTGCTGCATGCCGCCGGAGAGTTCGTGTGGATAGAGCCCCAGTACCCGCTCCGGATGGCTCACCCGGACCCGCCCGAGCAGTTCGGAAGCCCGCTCGCGCGCCTCGTCGGGGCGAACCGGGCGATGCCGCATGATCGTCTCGGTGATCTGCCGGCCGATCGTCATGCTTGGATTGAGGGCCGCGCCCGGGTGCTGGTAGACGGCGGCGATATGATTTCCCCTGAGTTGGCGCAGCTGCTCGGCGGAGAGGTCGCGGATTTCCTGGCCCTGGAATTCAAGCGCCGACGCCGCGAGGCGGGCATTCCTCGGCAGATAACGCAGTATGGCGAGCGCCACCGAGCTTTTCCCCGATCCCGACTCGCCGACAAGGCCGAGCGCTTCGCCTTCGCCTATGTGGAGCGAGACGCCACTGACGGCAGGATGCGATCCGTCATAGGCGATGGAAAGCTGGTCTACGTTCAGAACCGAGGGGAACATGGGGAGCTTGAAACCACTTTCTTCCAGCGCCGCGATCAAGGGCAATCGCTTCCGCTTTCGCAATGCATTATCTCTATAAAATTACTCGGATTAAGCCGGAGCGCAATCTACCTTTCTAGGATCAGGAGAGATTGTCGCCGCTTGCGCAAGCAGCACGACAAGTCTCCGGAAGCAGATCTGAAAGGAGACCGGCATGGCTCGAGACCACATGATCCTCAGCGCATTCTTCTTCAACCCGCAGGGCGATCATCGGATGTCGTGGCGCCATCCGCGGGCACCGGGCCGGGAGGTGCTGGACTTCGAGTTCTACCGTGATCTCGTGCAGGCGGCCGAGCGGGCCAGGATCGACACCATCTTCGTCGCCGACCACGTGTCGATCTGGGATTCGGTCAAGAGCGGTGTCGCGCACTACGCCAATGCCCGCCTCGAACCGCTGACGCTGCTGTCGGCGCTGGCCGGGGTGACAAAACACATCGGCCTGATCACCACTGCGTCGAGCTCCTACAGCGAGCCCTACAATGTGGCGCGAATGTTTGCTTCGCTCGACCATATCAGCAAGGGCAGGGCGTCGTGGAACGTCGTCACCTCGGCGATGGACGAGGAGGCGCGCAACTTCGGCCGCGACGGCAACATCGAGCATGCGTTCCGCTATGAGCGCGCGGCCGAATTCCTCGATATCGTCAAGGCGCTGTGGGACAGCTGGGAAGACGAGGCGCTGCTGATCGACAAGGCGACGGGCTATTTCGCCGACCCCGACAAGGTCCATCCCATCGATCACAAAGGCAAGCATTTCAAGGTGCGCGGGCCGCTCAACGTCTCGCGGCCGCCGCAGGGCCATCCGCTGATCGTCCAGGCCGGCTCGTCCGAGGACGGCAAGAATTTCGCCACCGGCCAGGCCGATGCGCACTTCGCCATCTACAGCACCAAGGAGGATGGCATCAAATATCGTCAGGATATCAACGAGCGTCTCGCCCGCCACGGCAGGCGGCCGGAGAGCTTCAAGATCCTGCCCGGCATCCTGCCGATCGTCGCCGCCTCCGAAGCGGAAGGCCGGGAAAAACAGCAGTATCTGCAGACCTTGCTGCCCGATCAGGTCGGCATCGACCTTCTGTCCAGTTGGAGCGGGCTGGACCTGTCGGTGTTCCCGCCGGACGGGCCGCTGCCGCCGCTGCCGGACGAGAGCACCTTCAATGGCGGGCGCACGTCGCTCAACCGGGTCAAGCAGTGGGCGAAGCAGAATCTCAGCCTGCGCGAGATTGCCCGCAAGCTCGCCAACAGCGGTTCGGTGCCGACCGTCGCCGGCACGCCAAGACAGATCGCCGACCAGCTCGAGGACTGGTTCGTCTCCGGTGCCGCCGACGGCTTCAACCTGATGTTCCCGCTGCTGCCGGAGGACTGGGTGAACTTCGCCGAAAAGGTGGTGCCGGAACTGCAGCGCCGTGGCGTCTTCCCGACCGAATACGCGCCCGGAACGCTGCGCGACCGCTTCGGCCTGGCGCGGCCCGCCAACCGCTTCGCCGAGCAGCGCGACAATGCGCGCGCCGTGTCCTGACCGGGAGAACGATCATGACCGTCGCGCCAAGATTGCAGCCGCGTGAAGCGACCGCTCCGCAGCTCGTCAATATCCTGCACAGCCCCAAGCGCGTGCGCGTCAAGTTCGATGGCCGCGTTATCGCCGACAGCCGCAACGTGCTGGTGCTGCGCTCCAACCATTTCCTGCCGATCTATTTCTTCCCGCCGTCAGCGGTAGACCCGTCGGTGCTGAAGCCTTCGCTGCATCGCGAACCGCATCCCGTCGGTGGCGAGACGGCCTATTGGGATATCGACAGCGGTGTCAGGCGCAGTGCCAACGCGGCCTGGGCGTTCATCTCGCCGCCGGATGAAAACCTGGCGTCGCTGGCCGGGCGCATCGCCTTCACCTGGAAGGCCGTCGACCAATGGTTCGAGGAGAATGAGGAGGTCTTCGTCCACGCCCGAGACCCTTATGCGCGTATCGATGTTCTGCAAAGCACGAGCCATGTGCAGGTTTGGTTCGACGGCGAGCCGATCGCCGACAGCCATCGTCCAGTGCTGCTGTTCGAGACCCATCTGCCGACGCGCTTCTATCTGCCGGCGGAAGACATCCGGCTGGAGCGGCTGACAGCATCCGTCACAACGACGCGATGTCCCTACAAGGGCATCGCCTCGTACTGGTCGGGCCTGCTGAGCGACGGAACGGTGCGCCCGGACATCGCCTGGAGCTACCGGGATCCCATAGAGGAAATGCCCAAGATCAAGGGCCTCATCGCCTTCTATCCGCAGGCCGTCGACCGCATCCATCTCGACGGCGAATCCGTCGCATAGGTTTTCAATCTTCATTTCAGAGCAGGGGTTTAACATGACCAAACGCAGGGATATCGACGCACTCCGCAATCTTTCGGGGGACGTCTGGAATGTCGCCGTCGACGAATATCAGGGCGGCTTTCTCAAGCGCCGCGATCTTCTGAAATATGCCGCACTGCTCGGCCTGACCGGCTTTGCCGCCTCGCAGGGGCTTGGAGGCGCGCGCGCCGCGGCCGCCGCCGGCGGCACGGTGCGTGTCGGGCTCGGCCAGCCGACCAAGGTGATCAATCCGGTTTCGGTCACTGATCCGGCCAGCATCGGCGTGATCAGCCAGGTCGGCGAATATCTGATCCTCGACGACCCGAAGGACGGGCTTCAGCCGAAGCTCGCTCTGTCCTGGGAAGCCGACGAGACCGCCAGCCGCTGGACCTTCAAATTGCGGCCTGGGGTGAAATTCCACGATGGCCGCGCGGTCACGGGCCGGGATGTGGTGGCGAGCTTCGAGCGGCTGGTCGATCCGGCCAGCGGCTCGTCGGCGCTCTCCGCCTACAAGGGCATCCTGTCCAAAGGCGGCGCCAAGCTGGTCGACGACGAGACGGTCGCCTTCGATCTCGACGGTCCGAACAGCAACTTCCCCTTCTATGTCTCCTCCGACGTCTACAATGCCGTCATCCTGCCGGCCGACTATGCCGGCGATTTCGAGAAGAATTTCAACGGCACCGGCCCGTTCAAGCTCGAATCCTTCCGCCCCAAGCAAGGCGCCAGCTTCGTGCGCAATGAGGATTATTGGGGCGACAAGGCGCTGCCCGACCGGGTCGAAATCAAGTTCTTCGACGACGAGCAGGCTTAGGTGCTGGCGCTGCAGGCCGGCCAGCTCGATGTCATCCCGAGCACGACGCGCCTGGAGCTGGCGATCGAGGGCAATCCCAATTTCAAGCTGCTGAGCGTGCAGGCAAGCTCGCACGACCAGGTGCATCTCAGAACCGACCAGGCGCCGTTCACCGACAAGCGCATCCGCCGCGCGCTGGCCCTCACCATCGACCGCGAGGCGGTGGTCAAGGGCCTGCTGAAGGGCCGCGCCATCGTCGGCAACGACACCCCGTTCGCGCCGATCTTCCCCTCGGCCGATCCGTCGGTGCCGCAGCGCAAGCAGGACATTGCGGAAGCCAAGCGGCTGCTTGGCGAGGCGGGCGTGCCCAACGGCTTCGAGGTGACGCTGACCACCGAACGCGCCTATGACATTCCCGACTATGCGGTGATCATCCAGAACTTCGCCCGGAAGGCCGGCATCGACGTCAAGCTCAATGTCCTGCCGCAGGACGCCTATTACGGCTCGGCAACCTTCGGCAGCTCGCCCTGGCTGGATTCGGTTCTCGGCATCACCGACTACGGCCATCGCGGCACGCCCGACATCTTCCTCAACGCGACGCTGAAGAGTTCGGGCGCGTGGAACGCGGCGCATTTCAGCAACCCGGCCTATGATGCGCTACTGCTCGACTACTCGAAGGCGCGTGATCTGCAGGCACAGCGCCTTGTTGCCGGCAAGATCCAGACCTTGCTGCTCGATGAGACGCCGGCGATCATCAGCTACTTCTCGCAATACAGCCGCATCGTCAGCTCGAAGGTCGAGGGCGTGCGCTTCACCGCGATCTCGCATCTGCTGCTCGATCGCGTTTCCTTCGTCCAGGCATGATCGCGACATGCTGACCGGCCGCATTCTGTCAGCGCGTGTGGGCACACTTGTCCTCACGCTGTGGCTGGTCAGCATCCTGGTGTTCTTCGCCGGGCAGGTTTTGCCCGGCGATGTCGGCCGCGTCATGCTCGGGCCGTTTGCCGACGCGCAGGCCGTGGCGGAACTGAACAAACGGCTCGGCGCCGACCAGCCGGTTCTCGTCCAGTACTGGCTCTGGTTCAGCAAGGCCGTCACAGGCGATTTCGGCACCTCGCTGTCGATGCGCGCGCCGGTGGCCCCCTTCGTGCTGGAAAGCCTCAAGCGCTCCGCGGCCCTTGCCGGCATTATCTTGATCTTTCTCATTCCGCTCGGGGTTGGCGGCGGTGTCATCGCCGGTCTCAACGCCGGCCGCATCATCGACCGGCTGATCGTGATGGCGGGCGTTTCCTTCGGCATCGTGCCGGATTTTGTGTCCGGCCTGATGCTGCTCATCGTTTTCGGCCTGTGGCTGAACTGGTTTCCGATCTCAGGCGTTGCGCCAGATGGCGCGGGCTTCTGGACGCATGGCTATTATCTGATCCTGCCGGCGCTGCCGCTGGTGCTCAATCTTGCCGGCTACATCGCCCGGATGACACGGGCAGGGGTGATCGAAGCGATGGCCGCCGACTACACACGCACCGCCGTCCTGAAAGGGCTCGAGCCGGGCGAGATCATCCTTCGGCACGTGCTGCGCAATGCGCTGACGCCGACCATCGCGGTGCTGGCGACGCAGACCGGATACATGCTTGGCGGGCTGGTGGTGATCGAGGCGCTGTTCGGCATCCAAGGGCTTGGCAATCTGGTTCTGAACGCGGCCAAGGCGCGCGATTTCCCGATGCTCGAGGCGGGCGTGCTGGTGATGGCGGCAATCTTCGTGCTGTCGGCGGCGGTGGGCGACCTGGTGCTGGCCTTGCTCGATCCGCGGCAACGCCGTCGGACCTCGTCATGACGGATCTGACGGAGTCTCCCGCACCACGGCGCGCCGTGGCCGGCTTTCCGGCAGTGCGCAGGATCCGCGGTGCTTTCCCTGGACTGCCCCCATCGGTCGTGATCGGAACGCTGCTGCTGCTGTTCTGGGTCGTATGCGCGGTATCAGGCAATCTCTTCGTTCCCTATGATCCCTATGCCGAGGATTTTCTGGCGACGCTGACGCCGCCCGATGCCTTGCATTGGTTCGGGACCGATCAGCTCGGCCGCGACGTGCTGTCCCGCATTATCGTCGGATCGCGCGATATCCTGCTGGTCGCGCCGCTGGCGACGCTGGCCGGCGTTGCAGCCGGCAGCATCATTGGCCTGGTGCTCGGCTATTTCGGTGGCCTCACCGATGCCATCGGCGCGCGGCTGCTCGATACGCTGATGGCGTTTCCGTTCATCGTTCTCGTCACCATGACGCTGGTGGCGATCGGGCCGTCGAACCCGACCGTCATCCTGGTGATCGGCATCGCCTACGCGCCGTTGGTGGCGCGCACCGTTCGCGCCGCCGTGCGCGAGCAGAAGGAGCGCGACTATGTCAGCGCCGCCCGGCTTGGCGGCGAAGGCCCGCTTGCCATCATGTTCCTGGAAATATTGCCCAACATCAGGGAGACGATCCTCATCGAGCTCGTCACCCGGCTGGGCTACGCGTTCTTTTCGATCGCGACGCTGAGTTTTCTGGGCCTCGGCATCCAGCCGCCGTCGGCCGATTGGGGACTGGCCGTCGCCGACGGCTACGGCTTCCTGACCGGCGGCAAATGGTGGGTCGTCGTGTTCAATTCCGCGGCAATCGTCTCGCTGGTGATGGCGACCAACCTCATCGCACAAGGCATCGGCGCTTTCGAAAATAGCGATGCATGAGCCTTAATCCGCGCGCCGGAAAACGTCTTTTGCATTGAAGCCTGGCGCGCATCCTTATATCGCATGGCTATGAAGAAAATCGGTTTCCTGTCGTTCGGGCACTGGACGCCCTCGTCGCAATCGCAAGTGCGCTCGGCATCGGACGCGCTTTTGCAATCCATCGAGCTGGCCGTCGCCGCCGAGCAGCTTGGCGCGGACGGGGCGTATTTCCGCGTGCATCATTTCGCCCGCCAGCTCGCTTCGCCGTTCCCGCTGCTGGCGGCCGTCGGCGCCAAGACCAGCCGCATCGAGATCGGCACCGCCGTCATCGACATGCGCTACGAGAATCCGCTCTACATGGCGGAGGATGCGGGTGCCGCCGACATCATCGCCGGGGGGCGTCTCCAGCTTGGCATCAGCCGCGGCTCGCCTGAACAGGTGATCGACGGCTGGCGCTATTTCGGCTACGCGCCGCCGGAAGGCAAAAGCGACGCCGACATGGCGCGGCATCACGCCGAGGTCTTCCTCGACACACTGCGCGGCGAGGGGTTCGCACAGCCCAATCCACGACCGATGTTCCCCAACCCGCCTGGCCTGCTGCGGCTCGAGCCGCACTCGGAGGGTTTGCGCGAGCGGATCTGGTGGGGCGCGGCCACCAACGCGACTTCGGAATGGGCGGCGAAGCTCGGCATGAACCTGCAAAGCTCGACGCTCAAATTCGACGAGAGCGGCAAGCCGTTCCACATCCAGCAGGCCGAGCAGATACGCATCTATCGCGAGGCCTGGAAAGCGGCCGGCCACAAGCGCGAGCCGCGCGTCTCGGTCAGCCGCAGCATCTTCGCGCTGGTCGACGATCGCGACCGCGCCTATTTCGGACGCGGCAACGAGAGCCGCGACCAGATCGGCTTCATCGAGGAGAACACGAGGGCGATCTTCGGCCGCAGCTACGCCGCCGAGCCGGACGTGCTGATCAAGGAGTTGGCTGAGGACGAGGCGATCGCCGAGGCCGACACGCTGCTGCTCACCGTTCCGAACCAGCTCGGCGTCGACTACAATGCGCATGTCATCGAAGCGATCCTGACCCATGTCGCGCCTGCGCTGGTCTGGCGCTGACGTTCGGATCAAGGCGGATAACTCCAGGGAGGTACACCATGGCGAAGAGAGCGCTGATCGCCTGGGGCGGCTGGGAGGGCCATACGCCGGAGCAGAGCGCGAAGATCGTTCGCAACCTGCTTGAACGCAATGGCTTTGACGTCACGCTCGGCCAGGGCACGGCGGTGTTCGCCGATCCGGAGTTGGCTTCCTTCGATCTCATCGTGCCTGTCATAACGATGTCGACGATCGAGAAGGCCGAGCTGCAGAACCTGACGTCGGCCGTTCGCCAGGGCAGTGGGCTGGGCGGCTTTCACGGCACGATGGGCGATAGTTTCCGCAACGAGCCCGACTATCAGTTCATGACCGGCGGCCAGTGGATCGCGCATCCCGGCGATATCATCGACTATACGGTGGCCGTCACCAGGCCGGATGACCCGATCACATCGGGCATCAGCGATTTCGCCTACCGGTCGGAGCAGTATTACATGCATGTCGACCCGAGCAACGAGGTGCTGGCCACGACCACCTTCACCGACGCGCATTTCCCGGGGATAGGTGGCGTCGTCATGCCGGTCGTCTGGAAGCGTCGCTATGGCGCCGGAAAGGTTTTTTACAGTGCGCTGGGGCATAATGCCGACGAGTTCGCGGTGCCGGAGATGGCGCTGATCGTCGAGCGCGGCCTTGTCTGGGCCGCCCGTTAGAGGGCACGAGCATGACCGCACCGGTTAGGGATCTGCCGCTGCACACGCCCATCGACGGCCGGCACCGCAAGATGCTGATCGACGGCGCCTGGTGCGACGCGCTGAGCGGCCGGACCTTCGAGACGCGCAATCCCGCCACGGGCGCGGTGATCGGCACCGTGCCGCTCTCCGATTCCAGCGATATCGATCTCGCGGTGGCGGCGGCCCGGCGCGCCTTCGACGGGCCGTGGAGCCGGTTCAAGCCCTATGAGCGCCAAGTGCTGCTGCTCAAGATCGCCGACCTGATGGAGCGCCATTGGGAGGAGATCGCGCTTTCCGACACCACGGATATGGGCATGCCCATCATGCGCACGCTCGCCAACAAGAACCGCGTGCTTGGCATGCTGCGCTTCTATGCCGGCATGGCGACATCTATTCATGGCCACACGATCGGCAATTCGCTGCCGGGCGACATCGTCTCCTACACGCGCAAGGAGCCGGTCGGCGTGGTCGGCGCGATCATTCCCTGGAACGCGCCGACCGCCGCGTCGATCTGGAAGATCGGTCCGGCGCTGGCGACCGGCTGCACCATCGTGCTGAAGCCTTCCGAGGAAGCGCCGCTGACACCGCTGCTGATCTGCGCGCTGATGATGGAGGCCGGGGTGCCGCCCGGCGTGGTCAACGTCGTCACCGGCAGGGGTGCCGAGGCCGGCGCGCCGCTTGCCGCCCATATGGAGGTCGACAAGATCGTCTTCACCGGCTCGACAGCGACCGGCCAGAGCATCCTGCGCGCCTCGGCCGGCAACATGAAGCGGGTCTCGCTGGAGCTTGGCGGCAAGTCGCCGGTCATCGTCTGCGCCGACGCCGATCTCGAGCGCGCAGTGCCGATCGCGGCGATGTCGGTGTTCGCCAATTCCGGCCAGATCTGCATCGCCGGCTCCCGGCTGTTCGTCGAACGGCCGATCTACGAAGAGTTCGTCGAGCGGGTCTCGGCCTATGCGGCAAAGCTCAGGATCGGCGACGGCGCCGACCCCGAGACCGAGATCGGGCCGCTGATTTCGCCCAAGCAACTCGAACGCGTCACCGGATTCATCAAGGATGGCACCAGCCAAGGCGCGCGGCTGGTCACCGGCGGCAACCGCATCACCGAGGGTGCGCTTGGTTCAGGCAATTTCATCGCGCCAAGCGTCTTTTCCGGAGTCACCGACGACATGCGCATCGCCCGCGAGGAGATCTTCGGCCCGGTCATTTCGGCCCTGCCGTTCGACACGCTGGACGAGGTGGTGCGGCGCGGCAACGACACGCCCTACGGGCTGGGTGCCGGCGTGTTCACCCGCGACCTCGGCAAGGCGCACCAACTGGCCAACCGCCTGCGCGCCGGCTCGGTCTGGGTCAACACCTACCACGCGATCGATCCGGCGGTGCCCTTCGGCGGCTACAAGATGAGCGGCTACGGACGCGAGGGTGGGGCCGAGCACCTTGATGAATATCTCAACACCAAGGGCGTCTGGATCCGGACGGATTGAGAGGGGCCGTCTGGCGGCGTTTTGCGATGGGATGATCGAAAGATGGAGAAAATCATGAATTCCAGGGAAAGCTGGTCCACATCCGAAAAGAAGATCGCACGCCGCGCCTTCGACGCTGCACTTGAGGTGGCGCTTGCAACGACGATGGCCGAATTCAAGAGCAAGGCCAACGCCGCGACAGTCGCCGCCGACATGTGGGACGTCGAAGACTATTTGCGTGAACAGCGACGGGAGATCGACCGGACGTTCGACTACCGCTACTCCCAGCTTCTTTTCGTCTTCGCGGGTCTCATTCGGGCAGGCTATCTCGACGAGAACCTGCTCGCCGGCCTGTCGCAGGACAAGCGGGAGGTCATTCGCCGGGATATTGCTTTTGCCGAGAGCCGCTGAAGTCACGAGGGCGTAGCAAGGCAAGATGGCGCTCTACGGCGCCCCCCTCTGTCCTGCCGGACATCTCCCCCACGGGTGGGGAGATCGGCCGTTATGGTAACCTTCGCCAATATTCGACGTTGCAGGAAGGGAGCCGGCGCCCGAACTGCCAATCTCCCTCCTTGTGGGGGAGATGTCCGGCAGGACAGAGGGGGGCGCGACGGAATTCGACGGTAGTGTTCTTCGCCGCTACGCTCATCCGACGCCACCCGTAACCGCATACGCGCCAGCCGTGCGCCCATCCTCCAAGCGCACCACCGCCGTCACGATCGAGCCATACGGGCCGCGCCAGGCGCTGTGGAACCGCTGATGCTCGGCGGCCGGGACAAACGCACGCCCGCTAAAGCGTGCCCCGCTCCGCTGCAGGGCGGCCGCCTCGCCGTTGATGTGCACTTTGACGCTGGCCGCCTCGGCGGCTTCACCCGGCAGGTCAAGGGTGATGACGATCTCGTCCTGATCGCCGGAAGGCCGCGTCTCCGCTGCGAGCGTGATGGTGAGCGGAGACGCCTTGGTGTCGGCGGCTTGGCCGGGGCGGTCCACAAACACATCGTCGGGCAGCTCGGGCGTGCGCGGCGGGCGGCTGCGGCGCTGCGTGGAGCGTTCGAAATCGCCGGCCATGCGCAGCAGTCTTTCATCGTCATAGGCCTTGCCAGCAAAAGTGAGGCCGACCGGCATTCCGATATCGGCCATGGTTCCCATCGGCACGGTGACGGTCGGGATGCCGAAATGGCGCCAGACCAGATTGCCGTTGGCGACCCAGGTGCCGTTGCGCCAGGCAGGGGCGGCGGATGCCTCGTTGACGTCGGCGTCGGACGGCCCGACATCGGCGGCGGCGGGCAGCACCACCGCCGCGATGTCCAGCGCATCCAGCCAGTCCTCAAAATCGATCCGTCTCGTCGCCTCCAGCCCCTTCAGGCCATCCTCGAGTGTCGGAATGTCTGCAAAAGCCGTGACGCCGGATTTCGCGCGCTCGACATACTCGGCCAGATCGAAGCCGCCTTCATAGCGGTCGGGCAGCGTGCCTGGCGGCCGCGGGAAGATTTTCGGGCCATCGACCGAGGCGAGATCGGGCAGCGCCGGGTCGGCATTGGCGCGTAAAAAGTCGTCCCAGCCCCAGATGCAGAGATCCCAGAGTTCGCGCTCGGCGAAATCCGGCGGCACCAATCCGCGCTCGACCATGCCGCGCGCGCCGGGGCGGTCGCGCTCGTAGTTGGAGACGACAGGGAAATCGACCTCGATCACCTCGGCGCCAAGCCGACTGAGATCGGCGGCGGCCTGCTTCCACAGGGCCAGCACGGACTCGCGGGTTTCGATCGGCTTGTCCGCTTCGCTGTCGCGGCCGATATACATTTTGGGCACTCCAAGCCGCATGCCTTTCAGAGATCCGGCTAGCGGAAGATCGCTATAGCGTGGCGGCCGCACCTCGGAGCTTTTCGGCAGGGTGACCCAAGGCTGCGCACGCCAGAAATCGCCTCGCGTCTCAGGGTCGTCGGCGACGATCACGTCGAGCAGTTCGAGCATGTCGGGGACGCTGCGCGTATGCGGCACCACGACATCCATGGTCGGCACAAGCGGCCAGTTGCCGCGCACCGAAATGACGCCGCGCGACGGCGTGTAGGCGACCAGCGCGTTGTTGGTGGCGGGCGCCCGGCCGGACGACCAGGTTTCCTCGCCCAACCCGAAGGCGCAGAAGCTGGCCGCTGTCGCCGTGCCTGATCCGTTGGACGAGCCCGACGCGAAGGCGGCGGTCAGGTAATCGGAATTGTAGGGGCTCTCGGCGCGGCCATAGACGCCGCGCTGCATGCCGCCATTGGCCATTGGCGGCATATTGGTCAGGCCGATCAGGACCGCGCCGCCGGCGCGCAGCCTGGCAATGGTGAAGGCATCCTCATTGGCGATGAGATGTTCGAAGGCCGGCGAGCCGGCGGCGACCGTCAGGCCCGACACCTTGTAGCTGTCCTTGGCGGTGTAGGGGATGCCGTCGAGCGGCCCGAGCACAACGCCGTCGCGGCGCCGCCAGTCGGAGGCGGTCGCTTCAATGAACATGTCAGGATTGAGCACCGGGACGGCGTTGAGGGCTATGCCGTGCCGGTCGAAATGCGCAATGCGCCTGAGATACGCCCCGACCAGCTCGACGCTGGTGACGGTGCCGTCATCGAGCGCGCGGCGCAGCTGGTCGATCGTCGCTTCGACGAGATGAAGGCCGGCATCGGTCATCACGGGTCCCACATTTCCACGCACCATGGATGAGCGAAGTGGCCAGCTTCGGCAAGAGCCTATCGCGGTCTTCGTTGGAACTTTTGTCCGGCTGGCGATTTTGGATGTATGGTGCGATTCCGGACGGCCAGGAGGGTGTTGCCGATGACCACGAAATGCATTGCGATCCTAGCTCTCGCTGTGGCAATGGGCTCAAGCCTCTGCGTCCCTGCCTTCGCTGGCGACCGGCATCACGACCGCCGGGTCCAATCCGAACGCTACGTTCCCGCCGAAGGCGATCTCATCGACATCCTGTTCGGCGGTCCGCGTTACTACGACCAGCAACTGGTCACGACGGCGGCCGGCGCGTGCTCCTACCATCGCGTCGGACCCGACGCGAATGCGTTGAACAAGATCAACGATCATCACTGCGGGAAGTAAGGCAGTAGGCAGTAGGCAGTAGGCAGTAGGCAGTAGGCAGTAGGCAGTAGGCTATGCTTCAACGCCGGCCGCTTTCCTTCATCCGCTTGATGATCTCGGCCATCAGCGCCAAGTCGCGGCTGAATCGGCAAGGTCGGTCAGTGGCTTTCGCCACGGCATGCCCCTTTACGCCAGCGATTCCGCATGTCTTAGGCATGTCTTATAAGAAATTGAGACGCACCAAGATTTAAATTGATGCTCAGAGATCTTGGCCAGCTTTCGCGTTGCATCCAATCCGCTTGAGGATGTCCTTTACGTGCCCACGTGTGGCTGGACCAACGTCCGTGCCGCGTCTTTGCCTGCCGCGAGGATGCGATCGGATAATTCGGTCCCTTTCACGGCGCGGGCCATTTGAAGCGCACCGATGAGCGTCGCAAAAACAGCAAGCGCCACGCCTTCCGGGTCCTTGGCCCGCGGAAATGCCTCGGCCAATTGGCGCACCAAAGCCAGCAAGTGGTCGGTATAGGCGTCGCGCGTTTCAGGTGGCTGACGCGCCAGCTCCGGCAGCAGCGCGGCTGACGCACAGCCTTTTCCCGGATTGTCCCGATGCTCGGCCGACAGGTACGCCTCTATGGCCATCTCCGGGCCACCCGAGGCCAATGCTTCCGCCAGCTGCTGCGCCTGAAGCTCCATGGCTGCCGCCACGCTTTCGCGCACAAGCTCCGCCTTGGATTGGAAGTGGGGATAAAACGCGCCGTTCGTCAGCCCGGCGTCGCTCATGATGGTCGCCAGTCCGGAGGCGGCTATGCCGTCGCCGCGAAAGCGGTCGGCGGCTACCTCCATGATCCGGCTGCGTGACGCGTCTTTCCGGCCCTTTTCGTAGCGCATGGCTGCTATTCCTCCTTGCTATTGCATTATAATCATAATCTGATAGTATGACTGTAATTCAACGGGCACAAAAAAGCTAGCCCCCATGAGTTTGGAGCACGAAATGAATATGAATTCGGGAAAAACCGCGATCGTTACCGGAGCCTCCTCGGGCATTGGCCGCGCCAGTGCCGAGGCGCTAGTGCGGGCAGGGTTCACTGTCTTCGGAACGAGCCGCCGCAAGGCTATGGCCCGGACGGGGTGACCATGCTGATTTGTGACGTGACCGACGGTGAGGCCGTCGCCGCACTTGTCTCAACGGTGCTCGCGCAGACCGGGCGGATCGACCTGCTGGTCAACAATGCCGGCGTCGGTCTGCTTGGAGGCGCCGAGGAATCCTCCGTGGCACAGGTGCAGGCCCTGTTCGACGTCAATCTGTTCGGTGTCATCCGCATGACCAATGCGGTGTTGCCGTCGATGCGGCGGCGCGGCGAAGGACGCATCGTCAATATCGGCTCGGTATTGGGACTCGTGCCGGCGCCGTATTCAGCGCATTATTCGGCGGTCAAGCACGCGCTCGAGGGCTATTCGGAATCGCTCGATCACGAGGTTCGTGCCTTCAATATCCGCGTCTCGGTCATCGAACCGGCATTCGTCCGCACCGTCTTCGACCAGAATGGGATCGAGCCGGATTCTCTGTTGAAAGAATACGATCGGGCTCGAGCCGGGCTCGAAGCGCTCCTTCGCGATGTGATGCCCGTAGCCGACCGGCCGGAAGTGGTGGCGCAGGTGGTCGTCAAGGCGGCGACCGAGGCCAATCCGCGACGGCGCTATACTGCCGGCAAGGCAGCGCGGCAGGTCAGCCTGCTGCGCCGCTTTGCCCCCGCGGGAATATTCGACAAGAGCCTGCGCAAGCAGTTCCGCCTGCCGGTTTGAACCACAGCGAGCAGAAGGGTTCACGCACATGCGACACACCAGAATCATTTTCAGAAAGTCACTGCCATGAAGGCATTCGTCGTCGACAAATATAGCAAGAAGGACACTCTGCGATTGGCCGAGATGCCGGAACCGGAACTCGGGGATAGCGATATCATGGTCGAGGTCCACGCCGCGGCGGTGAACCTCCTCGATTCCAAGGTCAAAACCGGAGAGTTCAAGCTTATCCTGCCCTATCGCCGGCCCTTCATCCTGGGCCATGACGTGGCCGGGACGGTTGTCCGCGTGGGATCGAAAGTCCGCAAGTTCAAACCTGGCGACGATGTCTATGCGCGGCCGCGCGATGGCCGGATCGGGACATTCGCCGAGTTCATCGCCATGGATGAAGCCGACGTGGCCTTGAAGCCCAACAATCTCAGCATGGAAGAGGCGGCCTCGATCCCCCTGGTCGGTCTGACTGCCTGGCAGGCGCTCATCGAAAGGGCAAACCTGAAGAAGGGCCAGAAGGTCTTCATTCAAGCCGGTTCCGGCGGCGTGGGGACATTCGCCATCCAACTGGCAAAGCACCTCGGCGCGACGGTTGCGACCACCGCCAGCGCGGCAAGTGTCGATCTGGTCAAGGGGCTCGGCGCCGATGTCGTCGTCGACTACAGGAAAGATGACTTTGAGAAAGTCCTGTCGGGCTACGATGTCGTCTTGAACAGCCAGGACGCCAAAACGCTTGAAAAATCCTTGAATGTGCTGAAACCGGGTGGGAAGTTGATCTCCATCTCCGGTCCGCCGGATCCCGACTTTGCCCGGGAAAAGGAACTGAACCCCGTGCTGAGGCTGATACTGCGACTGTTGAGCCGCGGTATCCGGAC
>NZ_JAMYKW010000010.1:0-158490 GCF_040317555.1 Mesorhizobium sp. M1406
CAATCCCGCCGGGCCGGTGCCCGAACCGGCAATGCCGTTCGTCGCCGCCGTCAGGAAGCTCTCATCCACGTTCAGCGTCGGCACCGTGCCCGTGACCGTGATCGACGGACCGTCATCGTGGAACGTCGCCTTGCCGCCGACATCGACCGACTGCGAGGCGGTGTCCAGATCCTTGTCCGTCACCGTCGCCGTCAGCGTCACAAGGCCCGAGGTCAGGCTGATGCCTTCCGAGCTGTCGGTCGGATTGTCCACCGTGTTCTCGTGCACCGCACGGTCCTGCGTCAGCGTCACCGCGCCGGTCGCCGTATTGACGCTCAGCGTGAACACCAGGAAGGCCGCATCACCGCTGTGCCCGGTCACATAACCCGACACCGTATTGCCGCTCTGCGTCAGCACCACCGCCGTATTGGTGGCGCTGTCGATCAGGTTGGTCGTCACGCCCGGAGCCGAGATGCTCAGCCCATAGCTGGTGGTGGCACCGTCGGCGCCCTGTACAACCGTGAACACACCGGCAAAGTTCTGCGTGTCCGTCGTCAATCCCGCCGGGCCGGTGCCCGAACCGGCAATGCCGTTCGTCGCCGCCGTCAGGAAGCTCTCATCCACGTTCAGCGTCGGCACCTTCACATCAGCCAACGCCACCGTCGGCGCATCATCGTTAAAGGTGATGGTCAGCGTGCCCGGTGCCGTCGAGCCGTCGGCATCGGTGATCACATAGCCCAGGTCGACCGTCGCATTGTCCTCGTCGTTCGGGCCCTGGGCCTGCAGCACGTTGTCGAGCAGCGTCACGGTATAGGCGCCAGTTGCCGGGTCGGTCACATGCACCGTGAACAGTTCGCCGCGCGGACCCGTCGCTGTCAGCGTGTCGGTGGCGGCGTCCCAACTATAGGTCACGCTCTCCTGGCCGACAGTGCCCCCGGTACCGTCCAGCGTCGCGAACGAGAAGCCGTTGGAGCCGGCTCCATCACCGCCGACGCTACCACCCAGTGTGCCGTTGTAGACTGCTTCGCTGAGGCTCGCCGGGGACTCGCCCAAATTGGCGTCGATATCACCGGTCACGCTCGCTGGATTGCCGCCGGCGAGGCCGTCGTCGTCAACCGAGGCCGCAGCTGTGCCGCCGGTCGGAACATTGGCGTCCGTCACCGCAAAGCTGATGCCGGCCGTTGATGTGTCACCGTCGCCGTCCGTCACCGTGTAAATTGCAGAAGCCGCGCCGGTGCCAACAACCGAATTGTCGGCGGTGAAAGAGTAATGGCCGTCAGCCATGACCTTGATCGAACCGTCGCCGATGTTGATCGACTGCGAGTAGCCGTCGCCGCCGAAGACCAGCGCGGTGGCGCCGATATGCGTCACCGTGGCGCCATCGGCGCCGGCAACGAAGTCCAGCGTGCCGGTGATCGTCGCACCTTCGGCGACGTTCTGCGAGGCTTCGTCATGCGCTGTCGGCACGTCGTCGGACACCGTCACGTTGACCGTGCCGGTCGCCTGGGTGCCGTCGATATCGGTGGCAACCACGCCGAGATGGCCCAGATTGACCAGGTCGTCGAGATTGATGCCGGGATGTGCATCGTAGTTGTTGTTCAGCGTCGCCGTCACCGTCGCCACATTGTTGGCAACCGACAGATCGAGCGTCACCACCGTCACGGCGCCGTCCTTGCCCACGACCTGGGTGTCCGACACCCTGGTCCAGGTCAGGTTGGCGGTGTTCAGCCCGCTCAAATCGGTGCCGAAGGCGATCGAGGCGATCGCGTCCGAGCCCGGCGTGAAGGTGATCGAGTTCGCGGCGAAGTCAGGGCCGGCCGGCGTCGAGCCGTCGCTCAGGTTCTGGTCGTCAAGCGCCAGCGTGATCGGAGCGCCCGCAACCGGGGCGGCACCATCCGTGATCGTGAAGGCGATGTTGGCCGTCGACGTGTCGAGGTCGCCGTCCGTCACCGTGTAGGTCGCGTTGACCGCCACCGGGCCAGAGCTGTTGTCGACCGAGGCATCCGGCGTGAACGAGTAGGATCCGTCCGCCTTCACCTGGATGGTGCCCGCGCCGATGTCGACCGACTGCGAGTAGCCCGTGCCGGCATCGAAGATCAGCGGCGTGCCGTTGACATGCGTCACCGTCGCGCCGTCGGCGCCGGCGACGAAGTCCAGTGTTCCCGTCAGCGCCGGAGCACCTTCCGCAATCGACTGCGAGGCTTCATCATGGGCCGTCGGCACATCGTCGACGATATTGACGGAGAGCGTGGCGTTGGCGCTCTGCAGATCCTGGTCGGTCAGCGTGACGGTGAAGTTCTCGAAAAGGTTGTTCGTGTCTTGGCCGGCGGCATGCGCTTCGTTGTCGACCAGCGTGTAGGTGTAGCTCACCTGGCCGGTGGCGGCATTGTAAGCCGTCACATTGAGTGTGTTGCCGAGTGCGGTGGTGAAGGAGCCTGCGGTGAACACGCCGTCGGTGATGAAGGCGTTGCCGTCGATCGCCAGCGAGTGGATGCCGTCCGGCGACGAGACGGTGAAGGTGCCGGCGGCGGTCTCGGCAGTGCTTGCCGGATCGGACCCAGGTCCGCCCGGCGTGCCGACATTCAATGCCGCCTCGTTGACGATGACATCGCCGCCATTGGCCTCCGGCGTCAGGTCGGTGATTACAGGCGTCGAGTTGCCGATCGAGATCGTCAGCGTGGTGTGCGAGGTGTCGCCGTCGCCATCCTTGATGGTGTAGGTGAAGACGTCGTTGACACCGCCAGGCGTGCCCGCATCACGAATATAGGTGTAGGAGCCGTCGGCGTGAAGCGTCAGCTTGCCGTAGGCGCCCTGGAACGGCACGTCGAGCGTGGCCGCGTTATTAACATCGGCATTGGTGTTGCCGGCCGCTACGCCCACCACCGTCGCGCCGTCGGCGCCCTTGACGTCGGCATTGCCGTCGGTCGCGTTGGCATCGCCGGCATCCGTTCCGCCGACAAGCACATTGCCCGTCGCGGGGCCAAACTGGCCGGCTGCAATGCTGTCCGTGTCGGCCACCGCCGTCGGCACGTCGTCGACGATGGCGACGGCAAAGGTGGTGCTGGCCGTATCGCCGTCGACATCCGTGACAGTGATGCTGAAATTGTCCGGAACCGTATCGTTGGGATCGAATCCGTTCGTCTGATTGGGATGAGTGACCGACTCGGTCACCGTGTAATTGTATTCGATGGCACCGGTGCTCGGATTGTAGGAGACGATCGTCAGGAAGCCGAAATCGCCCGGGATCTGCTGGCCGACGCCGGTGACGGTGACGCCGTTGATTACGATCGACCCAATTCCATCCGGCGCATCGATGCTGATCGTTCCCTTGCCGGACGTTTCCGAATGGCTCGGTGCGTTACTACCCGGCGATTGCGTCGGGCCGCCGTCAAGACCGGTTTCACTGGCCGCTTCGCTGGGAGCAAGCAATGACGTGGCCGTCACTGTAACCTGCCTGTCGACGATCGAGGGAAATAGCTCGCGCCGGTCCAATTGACCAAACTGCAAGGCCGTCGGCGGCAACAGCGCCGACAGGTCGAACCCGTGGCCGATGCCGCCGGGGGGGACCGAGAAGTCTCCGCCCGCGCTTGAATTCGAACCGCCCGGGCCGGCCGATATGGAACCGTCGGCGCCGAAGGCGACATCGACATGGCTTGCCTCCAGCGCTGCCAGCAAGGCAACGCGCGGCACCTCGACGTCGCCGATGATGAAGGTCGGCACGTGCAAGGCGCCGTCCTTGATCACGATCACCGAGCCGTCGGCCTGTTCGAGCACAAGGTTGTTGCCGTCGACCTTGATGTTGTCGATGGAAACGTTGGACGGAAGTTTTACGATGTTGCCAGCGTCGGCCACATATTCGTGCGGTGCCGTCGCAGCGGGTGCGTTTGCCGTCGCAGGCGCTTCCGGCTTGACGGGCGCTCCGCCGACATCGACCGGCACCGGTTCGGACGCTGCCGGTGCGGGCTGCGTCGAAATTGCTTGTGCGACCTGCATCTCTGCCGGCGATGACTGACTGTTGTGTTCACCGGACGCGGAATGCTCGTCCATGGAACCCGAAAAACTGTCCAAATCGATATTGGTGGTCATTGCTGAAACCCCTCCGTCATTTCCCGGAAAGAGACAGTGGCCACCTCTGCTTTGCAACAGCCCTGCAATCTATTTCATATATTCCGATATGCATGATTCGGCATTTTTTATACGTGGTAAACTACAACAATATAACCTGATATATATTGACGTCCGCTGGGGCCGAATGGATGGGGGCGAGTCGCGATTCTTTGGTAAATAGAAGTATAAATTTGTATAAAATTTTATGCAAAACAGATGAAGTGATTTGGGGGAAAGTTATCTACCTTCCTTTCCAATAATTTGAGACAAGATTGGTAGCGTCCACAGTCAAAGGTGGGCGTCATGAAAAAAGAAGACTCAGCTCTGGGAAAAACCGGGCTCAAGGTGCTCCTGCTGGCGATCGGGCTTGTCGGCCTGGCAGGGCCATCATTCGCGAACGCCGTTTCCAGCGATGCCGCCGCACCCGGCGCGCCCCTGGAAAGGGTCCAGACGCCGCCCTGCCTCGGCGGCGTGTCGCTGGCGAGGTCTCAGCCCTGGCAGCCTGCGGCCCCCTACCGGATCGGCATGATGTTCGGCAGCTATGGCCCGGCGGTTGTCGATCCCGGCGACAGCCCGTCAATGGCGCGAGCCGGGATAGATCCGGTGCAGACGGCGTCGATCATTCCGGGCGTGTTCGGATCGGTTGCCTTGTCCATGCGCAATTTTCCCGTCGCGGCTCGCTGGGCGCCGGTCTACCGGGCAATCACCGCCTGCTCGGCGGAGAGCGACTGCGAACGCAAGAGCGCGGCTTTTGCCGGCATGGTCGCCGCCGCTCAAGGCAAGGGGTTCAGCGAGAAACTGTCCTTCGTCAACAGCAGCGTAAATCGCCTGATCGCCTACAGGAAAGACAGCGTCGTCTACGGCAAGCTCGACTATTGGGCGAAGCCGTCGGAAATCCTCGAACGGCGGGCCGGCGACTGCGAGGATTTCGCCATCCTCAAGATGACGGCTCTGCTGAGAGCCGGCATTCCAACGCAAAGCATGGCGCTGGTCGTTCTCCAGGATCGCAAGCGAGGCTTCTTTCACGCGGTGCTGTCGGTGAGCACGGGCAGCGGCACCTTCATTCTCGACAGCCTCAGCAACACCGTTGTGCGCGACAGCGATCTGCCGGACTACGTTCCGCTCTATTCGTTCAGCACGGACCGGGCCTGGATCCACGGCTCCAGACCGGGCGGAGCCCAGATGGCCGACATCAAGGGCGGTTTCGCCACCGTCGCGCCGGGCGAAGGTTTTCAGCCATAGGTTTCCGCTAAGCCATAGGTTTCCGCTAAGCCATAGGTTTCCACTAGGATTTGCGGTGTATTCAGCCGCCGAAGACGAACGCCATCAGCAACTCCGGCTCGAGCACCGGGGCCCGCACCGCATTCAACTGACCCCGGTATCGACGCTCGCCGGCGCCGATGACAAAGCCGGTGGCCACCGGCGTTTCGCCATTGGCATCGAGCCGCGAGAAGATATCAGCCACATTGAGGTCCAGCGCCAGCTTGAGGTCGTTGCGCGCATCATCGCTCGGAGCGATCGGCAGTTGACGCTTGACCAGCTGTTGGAACGGCGCGTTGAACGTCAGGATCTTCTTCGACGAAGCCAGGGCAAAGGCCGGTGACGGGCAAGCGATCAGTATGGCGTTGATGGTATTGATCGACGCAAGCCTTCGCAAAGTCAGGTTTTCGTCCGCCAATCCACGCATGCAGGCCACGCGGATCGCGGATGTCAGGTTGCCTGTCTGTGCCTGGCTTTCGGCGATCTCGTCGATGAGCATGCCGATCGTGCATTTCCTGCGTTCGGCCAGCTGTTTCAGCGAGACCCAGAATGCCCGTTCCAGACGGATGCCGCGCCGTATGCCGCCACGCGCCACGACCCGAAATTCCAGCCCAAAATCCTCGGCCGTGACCGCGGGAAGCAGCCGCTCGCCATCGGCATGATGAAGGCTGGCGCTACCGCTCACTCATCGCCTCCTCACGCGCCTTGTTGATCGGCTTCAGGAGATAGTGCAGGATCGTCTTGCGCCCGGTCTTGATGTCGACTGAACAGATCATGCCGGGGATGATCGAATAGGCCTTGCCGTCTCTCTGAAGTGTCGATTTGTCCGTCGACACGCGCACCTGATAATAGGGTTCCCCTGTCTTCTGATCGACCAGGCTGTCGGCCGTGATGTTGGAGACCTTGCCCTCGATGCCGCCGAAGATCGAGAAATCATAGGCGGTGACTTTGATAAGCGCTTCCTGGTCGGGGCGGATGAAGGCGACATCCCGTGGCGAGACCCGCGCCTCCACCAGCAAAGTCTCGGAGGTTGGCACGATGCCGGCCACGACGGCGCCTGGCTGGACGAAGGCGCCGACCGTGTTCAGCTCCAGCGTGTTGACGATGCCGTCCACCGGAGACCGGATATCGGTGCGGGCCACCTTGTCGGTCGCCCCCCTAATGGTTTCATCCACCACCGAAAGGTCCGCCAGCGCCTGGGTGAGGTCGTCCAACGCCTCCTGCTGCAGTTGCAGGCCGAGTTCTTCGACCTGAAGCTGGGCTTCCGTGATCGCCGCCTTGCCCTTCTTGATGGTCTCGCCCGCCAGGTTCAGCTGACCGTTGAGTTCGGTCTGTTCGCGCTCTACGCGGAGCTGCTCGGTCCTTGCCATCAGGCCTTTCTTGACCATCGCGTCGACCAGTTTTGCCTCCTGGTCACTGACGGCCAGGTTCTTGGTCAGACGGTCGGAATTGGCGATCGCCTCGGCCAGTTCCTTCTCGCGCTGATCGAGGCGCGACTTGAGCACGGATAGCTTGTTGTCGAAATTCCCGCGTCGGGCGATGAGCAGCTTCTGTTCGTTGTCGCAGATTTGCGGAGCGATCGACTGAATGTCCTGGGGACACGGAAATGGGCCCGAGAGATTGCCGCCCTGTTCGTATTTCAGCCTTGCTATGCGCACTTCCAGCGCGCGCGCCTTGGCCTGCTGCTCGCCCAGACTGGACGTATTGAGCGTGTTGTCCAGGCGGATGATGAGATCGTTCTTCTTGACGATCTGGCCGATCGTCACCGCGATCTCCTGAACGACACCGGCTTCACTCGCCTGAATGATCTGGGTCTTGGACGCGGGTATGACCTTGCCGTCGCCGCGTGCGATCTCATCGACTTCGGCAAAGGATGCCCAGGCGACAAAAACGACAAAGAGTGCTCCTATGATGAATATGGACGCCGACGCAAAGAGCGGCGGTCGATCTTCCCTGGCAAGCATTTCCCACGCCCCAACGCATTGTATGCATTACTATTTGTTTTATCAGGCGCTTGTTTTCTGCAACGCCTGTATGACTTGGTCCTTCGGTCCGTCGGCAACGATCTTGCCCCGCTCGATAACGATCAGGCGGTCGGCCAGTTCAAGCATGCTGAAGCGATGTGTGGAGACGATCAGCGTCGTGTCGCGGTCAAAGGCGACTTTGAGTTGCTTTATCAACTGGCGTTCCGATGCGAGATCCATCGAGCCCGATGGTTCATCCAGAAAGACGATTTTCGGTTTGGTCAAAAGCAGGCGCGCGATCGCCACCGTCTGCCTCTGGCCGCCGGAAAGATTGGTGCCGCGCTCGCCGACATTCATGTCGTAGCCGCGCGGGTGGCGCGAGACGAACTCGTCGACGCCGGCGGCCTTCGCGGCTTCGATGATCTGCTCATCGCTAGCCTCGGGGCATGCCATCAGGAGGTTTTCCTTGATGGTGCCCGAGAACAGGTCGCCAGCCTGCGCAACGATGCCGACCGCGGCGCGAACCTCGGACGGGTGATACTGGCGAATATCGATCCCATCCAGCAGCAACTCGCCGGAGGTCGGCAGGAAAAGCCGGCCGATCAGCCGACCCATCGTCGTCTTTCCCGATCCTATGCGGCCGATGATGCCGATCCGCTCACCCGGCTTCACCGAGAAATTCAGGCCGGTCAAAACCTCGTTTTCCGTGCCGGGATAGACGAACCCTACGTTTCTGAACACCATCGCCCCGTTGCGAATGGGGCGGTTGACGAAACCCACCGTGTCCGGTCTGTCTTCCGGCTGAGCCATGATCGAGTTCACCATTCTCAACGAGAGCATGGCTTGGCGGAACCTGGACAGCGTGATGGCGATCTGGCCGAGCGGAGCCACGGCCCGGCTCGCCAGCATCACCGTTCCAATGATTGCTCCGGTCGAAACATGCCCTTCCGAGAAGGCATAAGCGCCGGCCACGACCAGAGCGACGGTCACCAGCTGTTGTATGGACTGGGTTATGTTGCCCGCGGCCGCCGAAAGCTGCTTGATCTTCTCGGATGTGTTGGCGGCGTTCTTGGAGTGCTCCCCCCATTTTCGCAGCAGATACGCCTCGGCGCGCAGCGACTTGATGGTCTCCAGCGTGGAGATGGATTCGACCAGCAGGGCCTGGCGTTGCGAAGCTTCGTTCATCGAGGCGGCGACGCGCTTGCCGATGCGGCGCTGGGTGATCAAGCCGACGATGACCGACAGCACGAAGGCCAGCGCCGGTATGATCATCAGCCAGCCGCCTATCGCATAGATGACAAGGAGAAAGACGAAGACGAATGCCGTGTCGATGAACACGCTGATGGTATTCGAGGTGAAGAACTCCCTGACGAACTCATATTGCGTGACCCTGTTTGCGTATTCGCCGGTCGAACCGGGACGCGCCGACAGCGACGAGTTCAGCACTTTCTCGAACAGAAGATAGGATATCCGAAGATCCGCCTTGCGCCCGGCATAATCGATGAGGGAAGCCCTGGCCGTCTTCAAAAGCAGATCGAACAGGATGACGGCGCCAATGCCGATCGCCAGAACCCACAGTGTCGATACTGCCTTGTTCGGCAGGATCCTGTCGTAGACGTTCATCGTGAAGATGGGCGAGGCTATGGCCAGGACGTTGATGAACACCGCCGCGAGAACGACCTTCGAATAGGTGCGCCAGAAAGCGCCCATCGTCCCGGTAAGCCAGTGTCTTCGCTCGATCTTGGCTGCCGAGCCGACCGACATGCCCTCGGCGGCATTGGCATAGGTGATCGAGAAGGACGCTCCGCCGCTGATATAGCTGGCGGCGAGTTCCGATCTGCCGATCGCGGTGCGGCCGTCTTCCTGGGGCGCGGTGATATAGCCACCGTCTTCGGTTTGAGCGAGCAGGGCAACGGGCAACTGGCTGACGCGAAAGACGATGGCGGGCAGGTCGATGCGGCCCCTGAGAAAGTCGCGGTGGCTGAACTCGGTGACTTCCATGCCGATACGCTCGGCAAGGTGCCGGATGTCGTCGACTTCAATTCGCGTGTCCGAGAGCGGCACGCCGGCAAACAGCACCGTCTCCGCGCTCGGCCTGCCGAGATATCCGGCAACGGCTGAGAAGCAGGCCTTGAACGCCTCCTTGGGGGAGAGAATGTTTGGTTGCTGGTTCACGATCTGCCCGTCGGGACTCTCGTTGGACCTTGCGTCGTCTTATTTCTTCCTCACCGGGGCGAGGATGTCGAAAGGCAGGTCGTTCTTCTGCTCCGACGGCGTCCGCGCATAGGTTTCAGTGTCCGCGGTTTCCGGTGCCGCAAACTCCGTTCGCGCATAGGCCGTCGCTTGTTTCGCCGGCTGAAGGTTCATCGTTTTCAGCAACTGTCCGGTCGCGGCAAGAAGCCGGTACTGGGCAAACAGCGATGCATAGGACGAGGTATCAGCCAGCGTTGCGGTGTTGAACCGCGTATTCTGCGCATCGAGCACGTCGAGCAGCGAACGCTGTCCGACTTTGAACTGCTCGCGATAGGAAGCGACCAGCTTCTCACTGGCGGCCGCTTGCTGCCTCAGGGTCTTTGCCAGATCGGCTTGCCGGAAACGGCGATCCCATGACGTACGAACGGCCTCCTCGATTTCGCGCTGGACCTGATGCAGGGCCAGACGCTGTTCGCTTGTGCGGCGGATCTGCTCCTGCTCGTTGGCCTTGTCGATACCACCGCGATAGAGATTCCAGCGCAGGACCACACGCGCCTGCAGGTCGGTGGTGTCGCCATCGTCGCCGTCAATGTCGGCTCCCGCCCGGGCGCGACCTTCAGCGATGATGGAGGGGCCAAATTTTGCCCGCGCGGCATCCACGAGGGAAGCCGCCGCGTCGATGTCGCTGTTGGCCATGTGCACGCGCGGATTGCTTTCCCGCGCCAACCCTATTGCTTCGTCAAGCGAGCGCGGGAGAGCGGCCGAAACATCGCCCGGCCTCGAAGGACTGGTCAGTGGCTTTCCGACGGTCTTGAAGAAGCGGATCTTGGCCGCTTCCAGTTCCTCGGTCGCCTCCTGCATGCGCGCCTTGGCGGCGAACAGCCGTTCCTCGGCCTGTTGCCGGTCGGCCTCGTTCAGCGCGCCGCCCGAGATGCCTTGCCGGATGTCGCCGAGAATGCCCTGGTGGAAGCCGAGATTTTTCTTCGCTTCGACAACGATCGAAGCCTGCAGCATGTACTCCAGATAGTCCTGGACAACGGACAGCCCGATGAATTCGGACCGTTCCAGCACACGGAATGAAGCGCCGTCGACGCGCGATGCCTGACGGTTCAATTCGGCCCGCCTTGCGCCGCTGTCATAAAGCGTCTGCGAAACGGTAAGATCCGTTTCAGCCGGATAGAGCGCGTCGTCTTCGATGGAAAGCGAGCGCCGGGATGGATTGTCGAGCCGGCGAACGCCGGCCGATGCCTCGACATCGACACTGGGAAGATAGAGGCCCTTGGCCTGCCGCAACTCGAACTCGATTGCTTCGCGGTTTTCGATTGCCTGTCCAATCTCGGGATTGGATTCCACCGCAACGGCCATCGCCTCCTTGAGCGTGAGCGCATGAGCGCCCCCGCAGGTCAGCATGGTGGCCGCCATCAAAAGACCAAGGCGCTTGCCTATGGTCGACATGCTTGTCGTGTTCATAAAACCCACCCTAACGTTTCCCCAGCGCCCCTATTCTTGAACGCTATAGCCAAGCCAAGGCCTGCCCGTCGATGGATTATTCACAGATTCATGAAATCTGTGAGTGATTATTGGTTTAGCTGCCACTAAAAAGGCGATTCAGATCAGAAGAGCCGCGGGATGTAGCAAAAATGGCACATAGATATCGACCCGCTGCGGTTGTACCCTGACGCCGCCACGTGTGGGAAAGCACAGGATAACGAACGCCCGCTGACCGATGCGGCCAGAATCACACTGGCTATTGGCGGCCGAAGCCGCGGTTGGATCGCTATTTTCGGGCAGCGCCACGAGGTGCCGCGTCGAAAAATTAGGTCATCGGCGGCGACCCTGCTCCGGAAAACGCCCATTGGTCGCAGACTGACCCGCTTCCTCTCAACGCGCGCTTAACGAAACCATACGGGTCGAACGCCGCGGTCAGGCCGGGAGACCGGCCGCATTGCCTTCTGCAATCGCTCGCTGGATAGTCTCGGCCATGTTGGAGACCCTGGCGACTCACTGGCCCCAAATTCTCGCGGTCATCTCCGTGGTGATGGCGACCGTCGGCATCGTTCACGCCGTCATGACCAAGGAGGATGTCCGCGCCGCTACCGGCTGGGTCGGCGTGATGGTGCTGTCGCCGATCCTCGGCGTGCTGATCTATGCCGTCGCCGGCATCAACCGCATCCGTCGTGCCACGATCACCGCGCAGCGTCCGCTTGCCGGCGACCCGGTGTCCGCCAAGCATGAGCGCGACATCGCCGCCGAAGAGGCCCTGATCGTCGAGCGATACGGGCCGCGATTCACCGGCTTGAGAACACTGGGCGACAGGGTGGCGCGGCGCGCACTCACGCCGGGAAATGCCATAGAGGTGCTGGAGACCGGCGACGAGGCCTATGCCGCCATGTGCGCGGCGATCGATGGCGCTGAGCGCGGCATCCTGCTTGAGACCTATATTTTCGACAATGATGCCGTCGGCCTGCTCTTCGTCGAAGCGCTGGCCGGCGCCGTCCGGCGTGGCGTCACCGTCCGCGTGCTGATCGACGCCGTCGGCGCCCGCTACTCCGTACCGAGCATCCTTGGGCATCTACGCGAGGCCAACATTCCCGCCGATGTCTTCAACGGCAACATCGTCATGGGCCTGCGCCTGCCCTACGCCAATCTCAGGACCCACAGGAAGATCCTCGTGGTCGACGGCATGGTCGCCTTCACCGGCGGCATGAACATCCGCAAGGGCTTCTCCGCCGAGTTTGCCGGTTCCAACAGCGCCAGGGACACGCATTTCCGGGTGACCGGTCCGGTCGTCGCCGACCTCTTCTCGATTGCCGCCGAGGACTGGCGTTTCGCCACCAACGAAGCGCTGAAGGGCGATGACTGGCGAATTGCCCCGCTGTCGCCGTCGCCCGGCGTGCCGATGCTGGTGCGGGCCGTCGCTTCCGGCCCGGACGCCAGCAACGAAACCAACCATAAACTGCTGATCGGTGCCTTCTCCGTCGCCCGCAAATCGATCCGCCTGATGTCGCCTTATTTCCTGCCGGACCGCGAACTGATAAGTGCGCTGATCACCGCGGGCAGGCGAGGTGTCGAAATCGACATCGTCGTGCCGGCGGTGAACAACCTTTTCCTGGTCGACCGTGCGATGACGGCGCAATTCGACCAGGTGCTGAAACATTATTGCCGCGTCTGGCGCACGGAGGGGCCTTTCGACCATTCGAAGCTGCTTTCGATCGACGGCGTGTGGGCCTATGTCGGCTCGTCCAATCTCGACGCCCGCTCGCTGCGGCTGAATTTTGAGATCGACCTCGAGATCCTCGACGCCGGCTTTGCCGGCGAGATCGAAGCGCGCATCCGGTCGGCGCTCGAAACGGCCGTACCGGTCACGCTGGAAGCGTTGCGGGCCCGGCCGTTTCTTATCAGATTGTTCGACCGGGCCCTTTGGCTCGGTTCGCCCTATCTCTAGATGGTTTCACCCCTATCTCTTGATGGGTTTATCCCTATCTCTGGATGGGTTCATCCCATCTTTAACAAAACGACGTGTTTGCCGGATAGTTTGACGCCAATTATGGAACAGAAACCCAGAGACGCTATTTGAGGTGCATGGTGAAAGCAGCGGCCATGGTAGGCACACGATGCGCATGACCGGACGCAGCCTCCCGGCAAGTATGCTTTTATCCATCCGTGACCGCCGGATGCGGAAGGCAAACGCCGCTGCACACAAGACGACGGCGACCACCGGCACGCTGGTTGCCTCCTACAATGTCCACAAATGCATCGGCGTCGACAGGAAGTTCGACCCGGAGCGGACCATCCGCGTCATCCGCGAAATCGATCCGGATGTCATTGCGTTGCAGGAAGCCGACAACCGCTTCGGCGACCGTGTTGGGCTTCTCGACCTGGCCCGGCTCGAGCGGGAAACCGGCCTGGTTCCGGTGCCGATTTCCGCGACCGGCAAGGGCCATGGCTGGCATGGCAATGTCTTGCTGTTCAAGAAGGGCGTCGTTCGTGACGTGCATCAGATCAAGCTTCCGGGACTGGAGCCGCGCGGCGCGGTGGTGGCGGAGATCGACCTCGATGGAAGCCGGACGTTGCGCATCATCGCCGCCCATCTTGGCCTGCTGCGCCGCTCGCGCTCCCAGCAGGCACGTGTCGTGCTCGACCTGATGAACAGCCCGGACGAAACGCCGACCTTGCTGCTCGGCGACCTCAACGAATGGCGCCTCGGCAACCGCTCCGCGCTCAACACGCTGCATGCGACGTTCGGCCCGCAGCCGCCGGCGGTCCCCACATTCCCCTCAAACCTGCCGCTCCTGGCGCTCGACCGCATCATGGCCAACAGGCGCGGCATGATTGCCGCCGTCGACGCGCATGACACGCCGCTTTCGCGGGTTGCATCCGACCATCTGCCGTTGACGGCCTTTGTCCAACTGGAGCGCATGGCTGACGCCGATAACGGTTTGATGTCCCAGGCGTCGCAAAGCGTGTAGATTTTCTGTGGAACGCGCGGTTCTTCCACGAGTTGATATGTCTTGAATTCGCAGGAGGACCGGATGAAAAAATTGATTTTAACTTCCGTATTGGCATTTGCCGCAACAGCGGCAGTCATGGCACCCACGCAAGCCGCAAGCGTGATTATCCAGTCCGACGACGGCCAATATTCACCGGATGATCAGTATTCACCGGATGATCAGTTCGACAATGGCGAGATCGTCGTTCGCCGCCATTATGACCGGCGTATTTACGACAACCAGTATGATGACGACGAGAATGTGCAATATGGCGACTATAACGATGGCGAGTATCGCCGCCACCACCGGCATCGTCGCTGCCACATCGAACTGATCAAGCACTGGCGCCACCACCACAGGGTGATCGAGCAGGTCCGCGTCTGCGGCTAAATCTGAGCTGGCTCCGTATAAGCCGGCTTGCGACAAAGCTAGGCCGGCTTGGCCCCGTAAGAGCAATGCTGGCGAAATAGCGCTACCACCCGAAGTCGGCGGCCCTGCCAGGCGTCGAATGATGCCTCTCGGCCTGCCGGTTCTCGCCGCTACGGGCGGTGGCGCATAGCAGGGTTTGCTCAGCCAAACGGCTGACCGCGCATCGCAATGATCGCACGGCGCCTCCGGCGACTTTCGGGGCGCGGGCGTCATGAACCGGTCGCTACCCGGACAGGGCCTGACCTCGCTATTTGATACCCTCTGGACACAGCCGCCGAAGGCTGAAAAATTTGGAGCGCAACTCGCTTTGGAGTTGAGCCGGAACACCAGGAGATGGCGCTGAAGTTGGAAGACATTGCCGGCCATCCGGCGTTGCATCGCTGCGTTCAGGAGCAGTCGCTGGCCCTGATCCAGATTTATCAAGACAGCCCGCGGCTGGCTTCCATTTTCGCCACGCAGCAGCGTTGGCTGATGGGCCATGTCGGCCTCGCCATGCATTTCAGGCGCGACCCGCACGACCGCCGCAAGGAGCTGACGGTATCGCGTTTCATCGAATTCGTGCACCAGCACGCGGTGGCCAGCCGCAACACGGCCGACGCTTTCATCAAGGAGATGCTGCACTACCACATTGCCGAATACGTGTCGGGTGGCGACGGTCGTACCCACCCCTTGCAGCCGACAGCGGCAACCGTGCAGACTTTTACCGGCTGGGTCCTTGCCCATTTGCGGACGCTGGATCGCCTCGACGGGGCAGACCGCTTGGCCAGATTCCTGGAGCATCCCGAAATGGTTGCCATGCTGCAGCCTCTAGTGGCGGACGGCCTGCTAGCCTCCGCGCCGGTGCGCGAACCCAACCAGACCTTTTCCCTGTTCATCTGGCTCAACAATGGCGGCATCGTCATGGACTGGCTGATGTCGGGCATCGACCCCGATCATGCAGGCCTGGAGCGGATTGCGACGAGCGTGGTTTCGATCGGCGATTTCGCCAAATGGCTCAAGCTGTCGCGCACTCACCTCGCCCGCAAGCTGCGCGCTGCCGAGAACCTCGGCAGCATCGGCTGGCTCGGCCAACGCGGCCATTCGGTGATGTGGGTGTCGAGCACCTTCTACCAGGAATACATGACCGTCCAGGCCGCCAAGCTGGCCATAGTCGATGCCGCTTTCGACGCGGCTTTTGACCAGCCGGCAGACAGCTGATCGGTTGGGCATCCCCGTGCGGGAGACGCCCAGGGCAACGAACTTAACGGGCTCCTTCGCAGCCTTCGCCGGCGCATTGGCTGACGGAAACGAAAAACCCGCCTGCGCGGCGGGTCAGTGGCGCAAATCAGCACCATGGACGAATATCTACCATAGCTGAGGTCACGGAGTCAAGAAAAAATTCCTATCGTGAAAAGCTGCCGGCACAAAAGCTGCCAACACCGCCGATGCCCAACCCCCGGCCCCCCGTCAGTCGATATCGAACGAGACGCCCTGGGCGAGCGGCAGCGCCTTGGAATAATTCACCGTGTTGGTGGCGCGCCGCATATAGGCCTTCCACGCATCGGAGCCGCTCTCGCGGCCGCCGCCGGTTTCCTTTTCGCCGCCGAAGGCGCCGCCGATCTCGGCGCCCGAGGTGCCGATGTTGACATTGGCGATGCCGCAGTCCGAGCCGTCGACACCGAGGAAACGCTCGGATTCCTGCAGGTCGCGGGTGAAGATCGACGACGACAGACCGGCGCCCACCGCATTGTGCTCGTCGAGCACGGCGTCGAAATCCGAATATTTCATCACATAGAGGATCGGCGCGAAGGTCTCTTCCGTGACAGGGGCCACCTGCTTGGGCATTTCGACCAGCGCCGGATGCACGTAATAGGCATCCGGGTGGCCGTTCTCGACCCGCGCGCCGCCGGTCACCTTGCCACCGTGGGCGGCGGCTTCCTTCAGCGCCTTCTGCATGGCGTCGAAGGCGGCCTTGTCGATCAGCGGCCCAACCAGCGAAGAGGTCTCCAGCGGATTGCCGACCGAGACGCTCTCGTAAGCCTTCTTGAGACGTGGAACCAGGGCGTCGTAGACGCTGTCATGCACGAACAGGCGCCGCAGCGTCGTGCAGCGCTGGCCCGCCGTACCCATGGCGCCGAAGGCAATGGCGCGCAGCGCCATGTCGAGATCGGCTGTCGGGCAGACGATGCCGGCATTGTTGCCGCCAAGCTCCAGCACCGCGCGCGCAAAGCGCTTGGCCAGGCGCGGGCCGACGTCGCGGCCCATGCGGGTCGAGCCGGTAGCCGAAACCAGCGGCACTTTGGGATGATCGACCAGTATCTCGCCGACGGCACGGTCGCCGATCAGCACCGGCGCCAGGCCCTGCGGCGCGTCCGCGCCGAAACGCTTGACCGCACGTTTGAAGATAGCCTCGCAGGCAAGTGCGGTCAGCGGTGTCTTTTCCGACGGCTTCCACACGACAGCATCGCCGCAGACCAGCGCCAGTGCTGCGTTCCACGACCACACCGCGACCGGGAAATTGAAGGCGGAAATGACGCCGACGACGCCGAGCGGATGCCAGGTCTCCATCATGCGATGGCCCGGACGCTCCGTGGCGATGGTCAGGCCGTACAATTGCCGGGAGAGGCCGACGGCGAAATCGCAGATGTCGATCATCTCCTGCACTTCGCCTAGTCCTTCGGATGGGATCTTGCCGACCTCGATCGAGACCAGCCGGCCAAGCTCGGCCTTGTGCGCGCGCAGTTCCTCGCCGAGCAGCCGCACCAGTTCGCCGCGCCTGGGCCCCGGCACCAGCCGCCACGCCTGGAAGGCCTTGTGCGCGGCATCGATGGTCTTGGCTGCATCGGCGGGCGAGATCGTCTTCAGCGCCGCGATCTGCTCGCCCGTCACCGGGCTGCGCACGATTAGATCGCCGCCCGTAAGCGCGCCCTCGGCCACACCCAGTTTCGCCAGAAGCTCGATCGTTTCCTTCGCTATCGTCATTTTGTCCCTTTCAGATCCACCGCCATCAGATGGCGTTGAACCAATGCTCGCGCAATGTCGCCCGCGTGCCGGTCAGCACTTCGGGCACAGTCATGGCGTGGCATTACTCGTTTCGGGGAAGAATCGCCACCCCGGCATGGTCCAAGCCCGGGCGACACGATTGAGCCAGACATGCAGACGGCGCTCAGTTTGCCTTTTGCGTCGGTGCGCGAACGGCACCGTCCCTCATCAGCCGGTCGATATGCATGCGGATATGAGCCGCCTCCGCAGCTGTGTTGGCAAGCGCAATGGCACGGTCGAAGGCGACACGCGCCTCCTCCCCCCGGTCAAGCTGCATCAGAAGGCCGCCCTTGAGGCCGAAGAAATGGAAATAGCCGGAAAGCCGTTCTTCCAGCGGCTCGATCATGGCGAGCGCCTCTGCCGGACCACGCACCTTCGAGACCGCGACGGCCCGGTTGAGCGTGATCACCGGTGATGGCTGCATCTGCTCGAGCAGGCGGTAGAGCAGGTCGATTTCGTTCCAATCCGTGTCCTCGGCCTTTTCAGCCCGCGCATGCAGCGCGGCAATAGCCGCCTGCACCTGATAGGGGCCGGGCTTGCGATGGCGCAGCGCCTTGTCGACCAGTGCCAGCCCCTCATCGATCATCTTGCGGCTCCACAGGCTGCGATCCTGATCCTCGAGCAGCACGATCTCGCCGCCATCGTCGAAACGGGCCGGTGCGCGCGCGTGCTGCAGAAGCAGCAGCGCCGTCAGCCCCATGATCTCCGGCTCGGTCTGGAACAGCCGCAGCAACAGCCGTGCCAGCCGGATCGCCTCTTCGCACAGCGGCGCACGGGCCGGCGCCTCGCCGCTATTGGTCGAATAGCCTTCGTTGAAGATCAGGTAGACCATGGCGGCGACAGCGGCGAGCCGTTCCGACCGCTCGACCGCGCCCGGCGTCTCGAACGGCACGCCAGCGTCGGCAATGCGCGCCTTGGCGCGGGTGATGCGCTGCTCCATGGCGCTTTCGCCGACCAGGAAGGCGCGTGCGATCTGCTTGACGGTGAGGCCCGAGACAATCCGCAGCGCCACCGCGATCTGCTGCGTTGCCGGCAGGTCGGGATGGCAGCAGATGAACAGCAGCCGAAGGATGTCATCGCGGTAATGCGCTCCGTCCAGCCGCTCGGCGATATCGCTCTCGGCATCTTCCAGGTCCGAGATCTGGTCTTCCTCCGGCATCGGCGCCTGCTTGGCGCGTTTGCGCACCGCATCGATGCCGCTGTTGCGGCCGACAAAGATCAACCACGCCGCGGGATCACGCGGCGGCCCGTTCTGCGGCCAGTTCTTGATGGCCCTGAGGCACGCATCCTGGAAAGCTTCTTCCGCCGTATCGAGGTCGCGGAAATAACGCAGCAGCGCGCCCATCGCCTGCGGACGGGCGGCGCTGATCGCGGAGCTGATCCAGGCGAGTTCGGTCATGCCGGGACCTTGTTGCGGTTGAAGACCGAGACCGGCCGGATCTCGTAGGAGCCGCCGCTCGGATTGACCTCGGAAAGTTCGCGAGCGAATTCCACGGCCTCGTCGAGATCGGCGCATTCGAGCGTGTAGAAGCCGAGGAATTGTTCCTTGGTCTCGGCGAACGGACCATCGATGACGACCGCTTCGCCCTTGACCCTCCTCAGCGTCGTCGCGGCGGTCGTCGGCAAAAGCCTTGCCACCGGACCTAGCCGGCCGGCTTTGGCATACTTGTCCTGGACGTCGAGGAGATTGGCCATGACCTTGTCGTCCTGTTCCTTGCTCCAGGAGCAGACGACATCTTCGGAAGCATAGCAGAGGATTGCGTAGAGCATGCTTGGTCCTTTTCTCTGTCAAAGGACGAAACAGTAAGACCGATCCCGACACGGCGTCGATAAAAAAATCCCGATGCTGCGGATTTGGCGACGCTCCGTCGCTCCCGGTCAGCTCTCGCGTATCTTCAGCCATCGCAGCACGAGAGCTTCCTCGTCGTCCAGACCATCGATCGAGCGCTTGCGCTTGCTGGCCCGCGCCATTTCGTCCAGCAATTGCCCCTCTGACCATGCTTCGAAGACCTGCGGATGGATGTAGCATTTGCGGCAGACGGCACGTGTGTTGCCCAGCCGCTCGGCAACCTTGTCGATGACGCTGTTCATCACCCGTTTTTGCAGCGCCTGGCTTTCCGGCAATTCCGTCTGTGCAAACAGCGACGCGGCGTGGATGGTGCCGCCCCACGTGCGGAAATGCTTCGAGCTGAACGCATCGCCGGCAGCCTCGCGGATATAGCGGTTGACGTCCTCGGAGCGGACCGGCCGCCTGCCGCCGTCCTCATCGAGATACTGGAACAGTTGCTGGCCCGGCAGATCCTGCGCGCCGCGCACGATTCCAGCGATGCGGCGATCGATCAGCTTCAGCTTCCACTCCTTGCCGGACTTGCCCTTGAAGGCAAACCGCAGGCTTGAACCGACGATATCGACATGGCGGTCACGCAACGTGGTCAGCCCGAAACTCTTGTTGTCGCGGGCGTAGGCGGCATTGCCGACCCGGATCATCGTGTTGTCCAGCAGCCAGACGACCGCGGCGACGACACGCTCGAGCGGCAGACCAGTATGGCGCAGATCGCTGTCGATCCTGCGCCGCAGGTCCGGCAGGCTTTCGGCAAAGGCGATGAGGCTCGAATATTTGGCGCCGTCGCGTTCTTCGGCCCATTGCGGATGGTAGCGGTATTGCTTGCGTCCGCGCAGGTCCCTGCCCGTTGCCTGGATATGGCCGTCGGCGTCGGGCGAAATCCACACATCCGTCCAGGCCGGCGGAATGACGATTGCCTCGATACGCGCCCTGGTAGCATCCGCAACGGGCCGCCCATCCGGCCCCTTGTAGGAAAACCCCTTGCTTGTCTTCAGCCGCCGGATACCCGGCTCGGCGTCACTGACATAGGTAAGCGACGCATGATCGGCCGAGCTTTGCGACCCGTTCTTCGGCGCGCGATTTTTCGGCACAGCGTCTTCGTCAGCCGACCGGCTGTGCGACAATCCGGATTTCTGCAGCATGTCAGCTCCGCGCAAATATCGGTAGATAAGCCACTGGCCGATTGCTGGTTCCACACGCCGCCTGAAAAGACTGTGCGCCTGTATAGTGTCGGTCCCAGCGGAACTGGCGCCTACAGGGCGCCTTGCAGCTGGATCGACGGCGGTGACAAGCGCCGCCGCGCCGCAAGCTTGAACCTGTAGCGCAGGCAGCGCCAGGCTTCCGAGCGACGCTTTGGCGCGGCCGCGGCCACCGCCAGGAAGCGCGCCGCGGTGTCCAGATCGCCGCGTGCATAATGGACCCGGGCGATCTTGAGGGCGACAAGCCCTTCCCTGGCCTTGAGCGCCGACATCGGAATGCTGCAGTCGGTAAGCGTGCGCAATTGTCGGCGCCAATCCAGGAAGCGCCGTACCGGGTTGATCGCAAAGCGGTCGTCGGAACGCATCGGCGAAACCTCATAGACCATGACGGGTTGCGAAACCATGGCCAGCGATGCCTTGCTCATCAGCCGCGCCCAGAACAGCGTGTCCTCGTCATAAGCCAATCCGACCGGGAATCTCGTCTCGCCGATCAGGGCTCGGGATGCCAGAACGCTACCCACGGCGACCGACCGTATGTCGCCTTTCACATAGGCGGCAGCGTTTGCCAGGCACGCGGCCTGATAGCCGTTTGGCACCTTGATCTGTCGATCCTGGCCGTTCACCCGTCGCCGGTAGGCGCCCACGATCATATCGGCTTCCGGCTGCTCCTGCGCCTTCCGGAGCAGCGAGCGCAATCCGCCTTGCAGATGCAGGTCGTCGGCGTCGATCAGGTATACCCAGGGATGGAGCACTTCCGCCAGCGCCACATTGCGGGTTCCGCCGGCATCGCGGCAACTGGCCGGCAGCACATGCAACGGCAACGATAGTTCCGCCGCGAACCGCCGCGCAACGGCTGCCGTGTCGTCCGTCGATGCGTCGTCGACCAGCAGTATCTCGCCGATGATTTCGGCCTCGCTGCGAAGAGAAGCCAGCGTCGCCCCGATGGTCGCCGCCGCATTGTGGGCAGGAATAACGACGCTGATCACTCTTAAATCCCGCGCCAACGCGCATAAGAATACAATTATTGTCCACTTCGAAACGAATGCAAAGTAGCTGCTGCATCGGCGTTTGAGAAGTAGTCTTGTCCGTCGGAATTACAGCGAAGAGGTCGCTGCACCAACCTGCTTTCACGCTTTTTCGAGCACTACCGGAATGACGTCGACAGCTTGCTCGCCGACCTGTCCCCCCGTGGTTTTGAGAACGCCCACGATCGGCGCCACGTCCGAATAGTCGCGGCCATAACCGACGGTGATGTGGTCGTTGCTGGCCCGCATGCCGTTGGTCGGATCGAATTCCTGCCAGCCGGCATCGCGCCCGCACCAGACCTTGACCCAGGCGTGCATGGCATCGGCACCTTCCAGCCTAGGCTTGCCCTTGGGCGGGATGGTGCGCAGGAAGCCGCTGACATAGCCGGCCGGAATGCCGAGCCCGCGCAGGCCGGCGATCATGATGTGCGAAAAATCCTGGCAGACACCGCGCTTCAGCTTGAAGGCATCGCTGGCCCGGGTTCGCACCGTGGTCGCCTCGCCGTCATAGGTGAAATCGCGATGGATGCGATTGCACAGGTTCATCGCCGTGCCGGTGGCAGAGCCGGTGATGCTGTCCCGAGCGTAGCCGGTGATCGCACCGTCGATGCCGGCATGAGTGCTGGCCGTCAGGAAATGGTGCGGTGTATCAGGCGCCAGCGACCGCACGGCGGCGAGTTCCTGCCTGAGCCGGCCGATATCGGGTGACACGTCGAGCCCAGGTTCGGGCCGCGACACCGATACGCGTGCGCTCATCCTTATGTCGAGCGTGTCATGCGCCTCGCGAAAGGCGATCGAGGTGACGTTGTTGCCGAAGAAATCGGGAAAATCAGAACGCTCGTTGGGCGCCGGCGCAAAGGACAGGGATGCGGCGATGACGCGCTGCACGCCTGATATCGTCGACGGCAGCACGCGAATCTGATGGCGGCCACCACCAGCCGCCGCGGCATAGTCGTAATGGAGATGAAGCCTGATATCGTAAAGCATGCCCTACTTTTCTTGTTTCGGAACCAGCTTAGCCGAAATAGGCTTTGGCGAGGCTGTTGTAGAGGCCGCCGATTTCGTGGGCGAGCTCATCCAGCGCCTTTGCCGTCATGTCCGAAGGCTCCTTGATGGCGATCTGGGTGTTGAGCTGCAGGATTTCCTTCGCCGCCGGCGACATGTGCCCCTCCCCGCCGATCGACGGCAACAGGCCGATCTCGGCCTTCAGCCTTTCGAGCTGGAACAGGATGGAGCGCGGATTGAGCGGGTCGAGCGCCAAGAGATCGATCACCGTGCGCCGGCCGGCCTGCACCGGGTATTGCCGGCGGTGGGTCATCACGCTATCGCCGATCTCCAGCATCATGTCGAGCGCGCCGTCGGGCGCCTTGGCGCTGGTCAGCCGGGACAGCGTGCGGGCGATCTGGATGCCGCGCTCCAGCCGGCGGCCGATCTCGAGGAAGCGCCAGCCGGCGAAGCGGTACATATTCTCGTGCAGCAGGCCGGAAAAGCCGGCGAGCTTGCGCAGGATGACCGTCATCGCCCGGGTCGCGTCGTCACCGGGCGCCACCGTCGTTGCGAACTGATGGATGGTCTTCGACAGGTCCTTGAGCGCCAGCCAGCCATCGGGCGAAAAGCGGTCGCGAATCTGCCCGGCGCTGTAGACCGCACTATCCAGCGTACCGATCAGCCCTGACGGGATCGCCGTTTCGACGTCGATGCCGAAAGGTTCGAGATAATCCCTGATGTCTGCCAAGAGCGGCATGTCCGGATCTGACGTCTCGGCCAGCCGCACATGATAGGCGCGCAGGATGCGCACCGTGTCTTCCGAGCGCTCGATGTAGCGTCCGAGCCAGGTCAGGTTCTCCGCCGCGCGGCTGGGCAGGCTGCCGGGTCTGGTGCGGGTGAAACTGTCGCCTTCTTGCGGCAACAGCGTCTCGCGCTCCACCGGTTTGTCGCTGACCACCCAGACATCCGCCGCCTGGCCGCCGCGCTGCATGGCGATCGCCGTCGGGTCGAGGGACAGGCCGACGCGGGCAAATCCCCCCGGCATCACCGTCCAGCCTTCGGGTGTTCGCGCCAGGTAGACGCGCAGGCTCGCCGGCCGCGGCTCCAGCCAGCCACCGACATAGACGGGCGTCGTCGAAAGCGTCACCGCTTCCTGGCCGACGAAGTCGCCGCCATCGCGTTCGATGCGCGACACCAGCTCCGCCCGCTCGCCGGCGGACAGCGCCGAGCCAAGTTTCGTCTGGTCGTCATCCTCGAAGGCAAGTCTCGTCGACAGCGCCGGGCCAATGACCATGTGATCGATATTGGCCAGCACATGCGCCCGTTCGGTTGCTTGCCCGCACCACCATGTCGCGACACTCGGCAGCAGCAACTCCTCGCCGCGCAAGGCGCGCGAAATCTTGGGCAGGAAGGCGAGCAGCGCGCGCGTCTCCATCAGGCCCGAGCCCAGTGCATTGACGGTCGCAACCGCGCCCTGGCGGATCGCCTCGACCAGCCCCGGCGTGCCGATCTGCGATTCCGCGCGCAGTTCGAGCGGATCCGCGAAGGCGGCATCGAGCCGCCGCCATAATACGCTGATCGGCATCAGGCCGGAAACCGTGCGCACCATCAGCCTGCCGCCGGAAACGGTCAGATCCTCGCCTTCGAGCAGCATGATGCCGAGATAACGGGCGATATAGGCATGTTCGTAATAGGTTTCGTTGAGCGGCCCCGGCGTCAGGATGGCGACGCGGCCGTCGGTTTCCTTGGCCATGCCGATCAGCGCATCACGAAAACGGCGGAAGAAGCCGGCAAGGCGATGCACATGCATCTCGCCATAGATATCGGACAGCGCGCGCGTGGTGGCGACACGGTTTTCCAGCGCAAAGCCGGCGCCGGACGGCGCCTGCGTGCGATCGCCGAGCACCCACCACTGGCCATCAGGCCCACGGCCCAGTTCGAAGGCACAGAAATGCAGGAAATGACCGCCGGGTGGCTTGGTGCCGATGAGGGGTCGCAAATATTCCGGACTGGCCGCGATCAGTCCCGCCGGCAAGATGCCCTTTTCGATCAGCCGGTTCGGCCCGTGGATATCGGCGATGGTTTCCTCGAACAGCTCGGCGCGTTGCACGAGGCCAGCGCTGATCGCCGCCCACTCGCTCTCCTCGATGAGAACCGGGACATGCGCCAGCGGCCATTCGCGCTCATTGGTGCCGGCCTTGTCATAGACGCGGTAGTAGACGCCGGCGTCGCGCAGATACTGGTCGGCGCGGGCGAAACGCTGGCTAAGCTTTTCAGGCCCCAGTTCGTCGAGTGCTTCGATGAAGTGCTTCCAGACCGGACGGGGATTGCCTGATGGATCGACCATCTCGTCGACGACGCCGTCGATCGGCTGGTAGTGCTCCAGCAGGCTGTGGATCCGCGGCTTGCCGCGTACCCTCTTGTGATTCCCCTTTACCATCACTGATCAGAGTCTTGCCGGCCGCCGAAGGTCAAGGGTCATCGGGAAATCTTCAGCGGGTTGTTCCTCACGTAGCACATAAGCGGACGGCGTATGGCCGCGCGGTTCGAAGCGGGCGAGGCGCCGTGCCTCCGCCTCATTGCCATTGACCGGGAAAGTATCGTAGTTGCGCCCGCCCGGATGCGCGACATGGTAGACGCAGCCGCCGACCGCCCGGCCCGACCACCGGTCATAGATGTCGAAGACCAGCGGCGTGTTGACAGGCAGTGCCGGATGCAGGCCAGAAGCCGGCTGCCAGGCCTTGAAGCGGACGCCCGCCACCGCGACTTCGCGATTGTCCGTGACCTTCATCGGCACGATGCGGCCGTTGCAGACGATCGCGTGACGCTCCGGATTGAGACCTTCGGTCTTGACCTGCAGCCGCTCGACCGATGAATCGACGAAGCGCACGGTGCCGCCGATCGCGCCTTGCTCACCCATGACATGCCACGGCTCCAGCGCCTGCCGCAGTTCCAGCTTGACGCCAGCGTGTTGAACCTCCCCGCAGAACGGGAACCGGAACTCGAGCTGGGCGTCGAACCATTCGGGCCTGAACTCGAAACCGTTGAGCTTGAGGTCATCGAGCACGTCGAGAAAATCGGCCCAGACATAGTGCGGCAGCATGAAGCGGTCATGCAGCGAGGTGCCCCAGCGCACGAAACGGCCATCGAGCGGGTTCTTCCACGCACGGGCAATGATCGCCCTAACAAGCAGTTGCTGCGCCAGGCTCATACGCGCATTGGGCGGCATCTCGAAGCCGCGGAACTCGACAAGACCCAGCCGGCCGGTCGGTCCGTCGGGCGAGAACAGCTTGTCGATGCAGATTTCCGAGCGATGCGTATTCCCTGTGACGTCGGTCAACAAATTGCGGAACAGCCGGTCGACCAGCCACGGCAAGGGTGCCGCCCCTTGCTCCGGATGCGGCACCTGCGCCATCGCTATTTCGAGTTCATAGAGCGAGTCGTGACGCGCCTCGTCGAAGCGCGGCGCCTGGCTGGTTGGGCCGATGAACAGGCCTGAGAAGAGATAGGACAGCGAGGGACGCCGCTGCCATTGCAGCACCAGGCTCTTCAACAGGTCCGGCCTTCGCAGGAACGGGCTGTCATTGGGCGTCCCACCGCCGACCACGACATGGTTGCCGCCGCCGGTGCCGGTGTGGCGGCCATCGATCATGAATTTGTCGGCGCCAAGTCGCGTCTGCCGCGCTTCCTCGTAGATCGCCGTCGTCGTCGCCACGCAATCCTGCCAGTTGGACGCCGGATGGATGTTGACCTCGATGACGCCTGGATCCGGCGCCACGCGGATGACGTTGAGGCGCGGATCGTGCGGCGGGCCATAGCCTTCGATATGCACGGGAAGGCCGATCGCCTTTGCCGCGTTCTCGGCCGCCGCGACCAGTTCCAGATAGTCTTCGAGCGCTTCAACTGGCGGCATGAACACACAAAGCCGCCCGTCGCGCGGTTCGACCGAGAGCGCGGTGCGCACCGCGCCACCAAACTCGGGGGTAGTGTGTTCGACGCGATCCTGCTGGCCGGTCGCCGCGGTGAAGGACGCCGCCTGCTGGCGCCGCGCCATCTCGTCGGCGCCTTCCAGTTCGGCCGGAGCCGTCACAGGCAATAAGGCTTCACGCGCGGGCAGCGGTCCGCGTGGCAGCGACGGATCGACCGGCACGATGTAGGGGAATTGCTCCGGCGGCACATAGGGCAGCGTGCCGAGCGGCAAGCGGTAGCCGACCGGTGAATCACCGGGCACCAGGAACAGCCGGCCGCGCCGCGTCTTCCATTTTTCCGAGCGCCAGCGTGGCCCTGATGCCTGGCTGTTCCAGCGCTGGACGGGCAGCACATAGCCTGACGGCTTGGTCAGCCCGCGTTCGAACACCTTCGCCATGCGGCTGCGTTCTTCCGGATCCTCCAGCTTGGAGTTGGATGGATCGACATTGTCGGGCAGCTTGCCTTCCTTGAGCAGCCACTCGGCCGGATCCTCGTAGGCTTCGCTGACCATGGTCTTGTCGATGCCGAGTTCGCCGGCAATCGCGGTGAGCAGGCTTTCGGCCTGTTTCGGGCCGATATCGGCCTCGCTCTTTTCGCGTGCGATCAGCGACGGATCGCTCCACACCGGCTGGCCATCGGTACGCCAGTAGAGCGAGAAGGTCCAGCGCGGCAGGCTTTCGCCCGGATACCATTTGCCCTGGCCATAGTGGAGAAAGCCGCCGGGCGCGAAACGCTCGCGCAGTTTCCGGATCAGTTCGTCGGCCTTTTCGCGCTTGGTCGGGCCGACGGCGGCGGTGTTCCACTCGGCCGATTCGAAATCGTCGATCGATACGAAGGTCGGCTCGCCGCCCATGGTCAGCCGCACGTCCCCCGCCGTAAGGGCTGCATCGACCTTGTTGCCCAGCGCGTCGAGCGCCTGCCAGCTCTCATCCGAGAACGGCTTGGTGATGCGCGGATGCTCGGCGATGCGGTCGACCCGCATCTCGAAGCCGAATTCGACATTGGCGAAGCTCGCCATGCCGGAAATCGGGGCTGCGTTGCGGAAATGCGGCGTCGCCGCCAGCGGCACATGGCTCTCGCCGGTGAGCAGGCCGGAGGTCGGATCGAAGCCGATCCAGCCCGCGCCAGGCAGATAGACCTCGCACCAGGCATGCAGATCGGTGAAGTCGACGGCGGTTCCCGGCGGCCCGTCGAGCGCGACGAGGTCAGGCTTGAGCTGGATCAGATAGCCCGAGACGAAGCGCGCGGCGATGCCGAGATTGCGCAGGATCTGCACCAGCAGCCAGCTCGAATCGCGGCACGATCCCTGTTTCGCGGCAAGCGTCTCCTCCGGCGAGAACACACCGGTCTCCATGCGCACGATATAGGCAATTTCGCGCTGCAGCCGGGCATTGAGATCGACGAGGAAATTGACAGTATTCGGCGCGCTGCGGTCGATCGTCCCAAGCAAGGCCGAAAGCAACGGGCCGGCCGGCTCCGGCGTCCGATAGATGGCGAGATCGTCGCGTATTTCCTCCGGATATTCGAACGGAAACGCCTCCGCCGACGGCTCGACGAAGAAATCGAACGGATTATAGACCGTCATGTCGGCGACGAGGTCGACCTCGATCTTCAACTCGGTCACCGGCTCCGGAAAGACGAAACGGGCGAGGAAGTTGCCGTAGGGATCCTGCTGCAGATTGACGAAGTGGTTCGGCGGCTCGACCTTGAGCGAATGACTGAGCACCTTGGTGCGCGAATGCGGCGCCGGCTGCAGCCTGATGATCTGGGGACCGAGAACCACCGGCCGGTCGTATTTGTAGTGGGTCAGGTGATAGACGGCTGCCAGAATTGCCATGGGGCCCCGGAATTCAGCGTTTCAAGCGATTTCGCTGAACCCTGACACAAATGGCGGCCATTCTCCAAGCACAGATGTTGCGGTGCACCTAATTTAAGCGGCTACCGAAGGCTCAGAAGAACGCCTGTATCCCCGTCTGCGCCCGTCCCAGGATCAGCGCATGCACGTCGTGCGTGCCCTCGTAGGTGTTGACCGTCTCCAGGTTCTGCGCGTGGCGCATGACGTGGTAGCCGATCTGGATGCCGTTGCCGCCATGCATGTCGCGGGCCTGGCGGGCGATGTCGAGCGCCTTGCCGCAATTGTTGCGCTTGACGATCGAGATCATTTCCGGCGCCATCTTGCCTTCGTCGAGCAACCGTCCGACGCGCAACGATGCCTGCAGTCCAAGCGCTATCTCGGTCTGCATGTCGGCGAGCTTCTTCTGGTAAAGCTGCGTGCCGGCCAACGGCTTGCCGAACTGCTTGCGGTCGAGGCCGTACTGGCGGGCGCGATGCCAGCAATCTTCCGCCGCACCCATCGAGCCCCAGGAAATGCCGTAGCGGGCCCGGTTGAGGCAGCCGAACGGGCCGCCAAGGCCCTTGGCGTTGGGCAACAGCGCATCCTCGCCGACTTCGACGCCTTCCATCACCACTTCGCCGGTGATCGATGCCCGCAGCGACAGCTTGCCACCGATCGTCGGCGCCGAAAGCCCCTTCATGCCCTTTTCCAGCACAAATCCGCGGATCTCGTCCTTGGCGTTCTCGCCTTTCAACTTAGCCCAGACGACAAACACATCAGCGACCGGCGCGTTGGAAATCCACATCTTCGAGCCGGAGAGCCTGTAGCCGTTCGCGGTCTTCTCGGCGCGCGTCTTCATGCCACCCGGGTCGGAGCCGGCATCCGGCTCGGTCAGGCCGAAACAGCCGATCCATTCGCCGCTTGCGAGCTTGGGCAGGTACTTCTTGCGCTGTTCGTCCGAGCCATAGGCATGGATCGGATACATCACCAGCGACGACTGCACTGACATCATCGAGCGATAGCCGGAGTCAACGCGTTCGACTTCCCGCGCGACCAGCCCGTAGGTCACATAATTGGCGCCAAGCCCGCCGAATTCCTCGGGAATATTGATGCCGAGCAGGCCGGCTTCGCCCATTTCGCGGAAGATGGCGGTGTCGAAGGTCTCGTTGAGATAGGCGTCCTCGATCCGCGGCGCCAGTCTGTCGGCGGCAAAGGCCGCCGCACCATCGCGCACCATGCGCTCGTCTTCCGAAAGCTGATCCTCGATCAGGAATGGGTCTTCCCAGACGAATGCATTCTTGTCGGCGGCCATGGCGTTCTCCCAAACCAATGCATGTCGCCCAAAAGTGTTCAGCGGCTTTCGGACGCCGACCTGCATAGCAAAATCCTGGCCCGGCTTATCGGCCCGCGCCTCGAAAAAATCAAACGAAATTGCTTCACCGATCAATGAGCGTTAGTAATGGATCATGAATGTCCAGCGCCGCCTTTTGCCCAACATCAGCGCCCTTGCCGCCTTCGAGGCGGTGGCCCGACTCGGCAGTTTCACCGCCGCCGCCCAGGAGCTGGATCTGACCCAGGGTGCGGTCAGCCGGCAGATCAGATTGCTGGAAGATCAGTTCGGCCGCCGGCTGTTCGAACGCGACAGCCGCAATGTCAGGCTGTCGGCATCGGGCGAGATATACGCCGACGCGGTACGTTCAGCACTTGGCCAGTTGCGTGACGCAGCCCTCGGATTGATGAGCAATCGGCATAGTGGCATCCTGAACCTTGCCATATTGCCGACTTTCGGCACGCGCTGGCTGATGCCGATGATCCCCGATTTCGTCGAAAACAATCCCGATATCACCGTCAACTTCGTCACCCGCATCGGCCGCTTCGACTTCGCCCGCGAGCGACTGGATGCGGCCATCCACTACGGGCTGCCGGATTGGCCGGAAGCCGACTCGACGCTTCTGGTGCGCGAAACGGTGGCGCCGGTGGTGTCGGCCGAATTCCTCACCGGCCGCGCCATCGCCTCTCCGGCTGATATCGGCCGCCTGCCGCTGCTGCATATGGCGACGCGCCCTGGCGCCTGGTCCGAATGGTTCGAGCATCAGGGGCTGAGCGCGCCGACCGGACCCGGCATGCAATTCGAACAGTTCGGCACCGCTGCCCAGGCCTGCATGGCGGGCCTCGGAGTGGCGCTGTTGCCGTTGATCCTCATCGCGGGCGAATTGCAGCGTGGCCAGCTCGTACCGGCGCCCGGCGAGCCCATGCAAAGCCGCAGTGCCTATTATCTCGTCGTTCCGCACGACAAGCGTGGCCATCCGCCGGTCGCCAGCTTTCGCGACTGGCTGCTGGGCCAAGTTGAGAAGGAGCCGGCTGTCCTGGCTTGGTAGCTACTTCCGCTTCAGCGCGTCAGCCAATGCCGCACCGAACGCGCCTTGCTGCGCCGGCCTTTCCGGCTGGCGTGGAGGTGCCGGCGAACGCGGCGCCGGCCTGCCGCCGCCATTGTCGCGCGGCCCGCCTTTCGACGCCCCACCTTCGCCGCCATCCTTGCGCATGGACAGCGCGATACGCTTGCGCTTGATGTCGACATCGACGACGCGCACCTTGACCACATCGCCGGCCTTGACCACCTCATGCGCGTCCTTGATGAACCGGTCGGCCAGCTGCGAGACATGCACCAGCCCGTCCTGATGGACGCCGATATCGACGAAGGCGCCGAAGGCGGCGACATTGGTGACCGTGCCTTCCAAAAGCATGCCGGGCTTCAGATCCTTGATGTCGTCGATGCCATCGGCGAAGGTCGCCGTCTTGAAGCCGGGGCGCGGATCGCGGCCGGGTTTTTCCAGCTCCGCCAGGATATCGCGTACCGTCGGCAAGCCGAAACGCTCATCGACGAAGACGCGCGGATCGAGCGCCTTGAGTGCTGCACTGTCCCCCATCAGCGAGCGAACATCGCGCCCGCAGGCAGCGACGATCTTCTTCGCCACGCCATAGGCTTCCGGATGCACCGACGAGGCATCCAGCGGCTCGCTGCCATTGGCAATGCGCAGGAAGCCGGCGGATTGCTCGAACGCCCGAGGTCCAAGGCGGGCGACCTTCAGCAGGTCCTTTCGGCTGGCGAACGGGCCGGTCGCGTCGCGATGCGCAACGATGGCGTCCGCGAGCGATGCGCCAAGGCCAGACACGCGCGCCAGCAGCGGCGCCGAGGCGGTGTTGAGATCGACGCCGACGGCGTTGACCGCGTCTTCCACCACCGCTTCCAGCGAACGGCCGAGCCGGTACTGGTCGACGTCATGCTGATACTGGCCGACACCGATCGATTTCGGCTCGATCTTGACCAGTTCGGCCAGTGGATCCTGCAGCCGCCGTGCGATCGATACCGCGCCGCGTAGCGACACGTCGAGGCCGGGGAATTCCGCCGCCGCCGTCGCCGATGCCGAATAGACCGAGGCGCCCGCCTCGCTGACGATCACTTTCAGCGGCTTCGGCCCACCATCAGAAGGCATGTCAGACAGCATGTCGGCCACCAGCTTTTCTGTCTCGCGGCTGCCGGTGCCGTTGCCGATCGAGATCAGCTCGACCTTGTGCAGGCGGATGAGCTTGGCGAGTTCGGCCTGCGTGCCACGCACGTCGTTCCTCGGCGGAAAAGGATAGACCGTCGTCGTGGTCAGCACCTTGCCGGTACCATCGACCACCGCAACCTTGACGCCGGTGCGGATGCCGGGATCGAGCCCCATCGTGGCCCGCGAGCCGGCCGGGGCCGCAAGCAGCAAATCCTTCAGATTGCGGGCAAAGACGTGGATCGCTTCCTCTTCCGCTCGTTCGCGCAGATCGCGCATCAAGTCGAGCGTCAGGTGCAGCGACAGTTTGATCCGCCAGGTCCAGCCGGCAACCTCCATCAGCCAGCGATCGCCCGGCAGGCTGCCGCCAATGGCATAGGCATTGGCGATCATTCGTTCGACCGGCTTCACCGGTGAGGTGTCGTCGGCATCGACCTCGATATCGAGCGACAGCACTTCCTCGTTGCGGCCGCGCAGCATGGCCAACGCCCGATGGCTCGGCACATTTGCCCAGCGCTCGACATGGTCGAAATAGTCGGAGAATTTTGCGCCAGCCTCCTGCTTGCCGTCGACCACCCTGGCCCGCATGAAGGCGCGTTCCTTCATGTGGGTGCGCAGTTTGCCGACCAGGTCGGCATTCTCGGCGAACTGTTCCGACAGGATGTCGCGCGCGCCATCGAGCGCCGCCTTGACGTCGGCCACCTCTTCGGTGACATAGGCCAGCGCCAACTCAGCGGGCACCGACGCCCGGTTAGCGAGGATGGCTTCGGCCAGAGGCCCCAGCCCACGTTCCCGGGCGATCTCGGCCTTGGTCCGGCGCTTGGGCTTGTAGGGCAGGTAGATGTCTTCCAGCTCCGCCTTGGTCGCGGCGGCGACGATCTTGCCCTCGAGCTCCTGCGTCAGCTTGCCCTGCTCGCGGATGGAGCCAAGGATGGTGTCGCGGCGCGCATCGAGCTCGCGCAGATACGCGAGCCGTTCGGCAAGGTCGCGCAATTGCGTGTCGTCCAGCCCGCCGGTGACCTCCTTGCGGTAGCGCGCCACGAACGGCACCGTCGCACCTTCGTCGAGCAATTTGATCGCCGCGGCCGCCTGTTCGGGTTGGGCAGTGATCTCGGCCGCGATGATGGCTGCAATGCGCTTGATGTCGGATGCCATGTCATTCCTGCTCTCGTCGAAAAGAGCGGCGACCATAGGCGCAGACGTCCGATCCGCCAACCGCCGCGCTTTGATCAGCCCGGCGGGTCCACAGGAAAGCGCGCGCCAATGTGGCGACCCAGGCGCGCTCAGACCATGCGGCTCAGCGCTTCCAAAAAGGCGACGATCTCGACATCGAACGGATCGTCCACCGGCTCCGGCTGCGACGACATCTTGGCGATCACCACTTCGGTCCTGGGATCGACATAGAGCCACTGGCCATGGATGCCGATGCCGCAATAGGCGCCGTTCTCGTGTCCAGTCTGGTACCATTTGTTGCGATAGCGGCCCTTCGGAAACAAAAGCGCCATCGTGCCTCGCTGCCAGGCTTCCGAGCTGCCGCCGATAGCAACCGTGTCTCGCACCCAGGCTTCCGGCACGATGCGGCGGCCGTTGGCCACCCCACCTTGCCGCATCATCTCGCCAACGCGCGCCAGGTCGCGCGGCGTCACCGAAATGCCGCCGGCCGTGCGTGCCGTGCCTTCCATGTCGACGCTGATCGAAGCGTCGCTGACGGCGCCCAGCGGCAGCCACAGTTTGTCGCGCATCAGGTCGGAAAAACGCTGGCCGGAGGCGCGCTCGAGCAAGATGCCGAGCAGATCGGAATTGGGCGAGCGGTAGCGGAAGGCCTGGCCATGCGGCTCGGCAAGCCGCTGCAAGGTCAGGATGAATTCGCGCAGGCTTTCCGTGCCGCCGCCCGGATTCCACAGCGTGGCGCGGCGATAGCGGGCGAAAGCGCTCTCCGGATCGAGATAGGCCTCCTCGAAATCGAGGCTGACGCTCATGTCGAGCACATGCCGCACGCTTGCGTCGCCATAGGCCGAGCCGGCGGCTTCAGGGATGTAAGCCGTCACCGGCGCTTCCGGGTCGAACACCCCCTCGCCTTCCAGTATGCCGGCGACGATCGCCGTCAGCGACTTGCTGATCGAAAAGATGATGTGGCGGGCGCCGAAATCCATGTGCGGCGCGAACCAGTCGCCGATGATCTTGCCGTCTTTCATCACCGTCAGCGCATCGGTGCTCGAACGTCCGAGAAATTCAGCCACCGTCTCCGGCACGCTGGCGATCGCGACCTTCTCGCCGAGCAGACCGCCCATGTCCCGGACCGGCGTCTCGACACCAGCCGGGGCCGCCGCCACGCGGGCGGTCGGCACCAGTTCTCCGAGATTCTGGAACGACCACCGGTTGAACGGGTTTTCGCGCCAGTTGGCGAGCAGCACCTCGTTGCGACAGAAGCCGTAGCGGGTTTCGAACGCGGTCTTGCCGGTCATGGCGGTTCCTCCCAAGTCTTGTTTAGAGGCTGTTTCGAAAGTCGGTCCGGCGAGTCATATGGCGGCGGTTTCGAGAACCAGAGCGGAGCGGACATTCAGGTCCGTGAGCATCGGAAGCGCAGAAAACGCTGTCAGATGGCCGCTGGAGTGAGTTTCCAAACAGGCTCTCAGCTCAGTGCAGCGGCGATGGCGTGCACGGCCTTCAGCGTCGCCATGGAATAGGCGACGTTGCTGAAGTCCGGATAGGTCGAAAGCTTCACCACGACCATTCCGGTATTCCAGTCGATATGGATCATCTGCCCGAACACGCCCCGGCACATCAGCGCGCGCGAGCGCGGGTCCTCGATCCAGAACTGGTTGCGATAGCTGCCCTCCGGCAGGCTGGGGCTGAAGTCCGGCCCATGTGTGCCGTTGCGCGTGGCCTCGATCCAGTCGGCGGGCACGACGCCGCCGCCATTGTCGAGGATCAGCTGGCCAAAGCGGCCGTAGTCGCGCAGCGTCGCATTGAAGCCGCCGTCGGCCACCGCATAGCCGGCGCTGTCGACGGTGAAGCACGCGCTTTCATCGGCGCCGAGCTTTTGCCAGAGCTCTTCCGAAACCAGCTGCGGCAGCCGCTTGCCCGTCACCCGTTCCATGATGAAGGCAAGCACATCGGTCTCGATCGAGCGGTATTCGAAGGCAGCACCATGCGGGCGGATCGTTTCCTTCAAGCCCAGGATCAGTTCGAACATGTGCGAGGGCCAGCGAAAGGCCGGATCGCTGTCCGGCGGCGCCGGCTTCCAGCCGGTGGCGACATCGACCTGGCCGATGTCCGAATAGCGGTCGGTATATTCCTCGGAGAAGCGGACGCCGCTGGTCATGTCCAGCACATGCTGGACACTGGCGCCGGCCCAGCCCGTCGCGCTGAGTTCCGGCAGATAGGTCGTCACTGGCTTGGCCGGATCGATCAGGCCGCGCCCGACCAGTATGGCGAATACCGAACCGGTGACGGACTTCGCCATCGACTGCGACAGGTGCAGCGTACGGTCATTCATGCCGTTGAAATAGCGCTCATAGGCGACCTTGCCGTCCTTCAGCACCAGCAAGCCGTCCGTATAGGTCTCGTCGAGCAGCCCGACGAGCGTCGTCGGCGCGCCCGTGCTGTCCTCCACGGGCAGCCCGTCGAGATCGATCTCGGCGCGTTCGAAACGGTGGCGATGGCCATTGCCGCGCCAGACTTCGGCGGTCGGCAGAATTTCGCGGATGTGCTGGAACGCCCAGCGGTTCCACGGTGGCCGGTCCCAGTCGAGCTTCGGCGGCACCATGGCGGGCGGCGAACCCTGCATGATCGGCGGCCGCGGATCGGAGTTGCGGTAGGATTCCATGACGGCCGAGCCCCTTGAACGTAAAACGGACCCGGCGGCGTGCGCCGCCGGGTCCGTCGAAAACGCGGTTACTTCTGCAGTTCGGTCCAGATCTTGGTGTAGATGTCCTGGATTTCCGGGGCGCACATCTGCTGCAACTCGGCACGCGGCTTGTCGGCTGCCGGGATGACAACTTCCGGCGCATCCTTCATGTCGGCCGGCATGTACTTGTCCGATCCGGTGATGGCGTTGGCATAGCGATGGAAGGCCGAGAGACCCGCCGCATTTTCCGGGTCCATGATGAAGTTCTGGAAAAGCTTGGCGTTCTCGACGTTCTTGGCTTCCTTCAGAACGACGACGTTGTCGCTCCACAGGCCAAAGCCTTCTTTCGGATAGTTGTAGTGGATGGCCGGGTTGGCCAGCCGCTGGCGCAGCGCCGACCCGTTCCAGTCGCTGGTTGCCTTGAAGTCGCCGGCGCCCATCTTCTCGATGGTGTTGTACTCCATCGCGATCCAGTTCGGCTTGGCCGCGACAAGCGTGTCACGCACCTTCTTCAGCACTTCCTTGTCGGTGGTGCATTGCTGGCCGCCGACATATTTGATCGCGGCGAAGATGACGTCGTTCATTTCGGGAACGACATTGACCTTGCCCTTCAGTTCGTCAGGTGTGTTGAAGATGATGCCCCAGCTGTCGGCCGGGCCCTTGTAGGCGTCGGTGTTGACGACCACGCCGACAGTGCCCAGGGCCCACGGCACCGAGTATTTGCGGCCCGGGTCGAAATCGGGATTGGCCCATTCCGCCGCCACATTCTTGAAGTTCTCCATCTTGCCCGGATCGGTCTCCTGGACGAGGCCTTCCTTGATCCAGATCGGCACGTAGGTCTGCGAAGGCACCGCGATGTCGAAGCCAGTGCCGCCCTGGCGGACCTTGGCGAGCGCGGTGTCGTTGGAATCGTAATCGGTGATGGTCACCTTGACGTTGTATTTGGCCTCGAACTTCTTGATCACGTCAGGGCTGGTGTAGTTGCCCCAATTGTAGATGTTCAATTCGCCGTCGGCGCGGGCGAGGCTCGTCGAAGCGAGCAACGCCAACCCCATGGCGGTTGCTGTTGTCTTCCAGTTCATCGTTTTAACTCCCATTTTCGGTTCAGTCTCGTTTCCTGCTGACGAAGAAAAACAACGTGACGATCGCGACCGAAAGCAGCAGGAAGGCGGTCGATATCGCGTTGATCTCGGGTGTGATGCCGCGGCGAATCTGGCCGAGCATGTAGGTTGGCAGCGTGTCCTGGCCGCCCGATTTGACGAACTCTGTGATAACGACGTCGTCGAGCGAGATGACGAAGGCCAGCATCAATCCGGCCAGGATGCCGTGCCACAGAAGCGGCAGCGTGATGCGGCGGAAGGTTTTCCACGGAGTCGCGTAAAGGTCGGCGGCGGCACGCTCCAGCGTCAGGTCCATATTCTCAAGCCGCGCCCGGATCGGCAGGTAGGCGAAGGGAATGCAGAACGCCGTGTGCGCGGCGATCAGATAACCGATGCCGGAATAACCGGTGAATATTTTGATGCGCGAGAAGAAGATCAGCAGCGCCACGCCGGTGACGATCTCGGGCACCATCAGCGGCTGATTGATCGCCGCATATTTGAACGTGAGGCCGGGATAGGGCGCGGTTCGCGTGGTGGCGAGCGCGGCCATGGTGGCGAAGATGGTGGAAAGCACCGCCGCGACGGAGCCGATCTGGAAGGAACGCAGCGTGGCATCGATGACCTGCGTGTTCTGCCATGCCGACTGGAACCATTTCAGCGAAAAGCCGCCCCATTCGGAGGTCGAGCTCGCCGCGTTGAAGGCATAGATGACCAGCACGATGATCGGCAAATAGAGCACGATAAAGCAGGTCGCGGCGATCGTGGTGAATCCCGGCTGGTGCTTGATGGAAAAGTTCTTAGCCATGACGCATCCCTGACTTGCCGGCATTGCGCACATAGGCAAGCAGCGCCACCATGACGATGATCATGACGGCGATCGACAGCGCCGAGCCGAGCGGCCAGTTGCGGCCCTGCCCGAACTGCAATTCGATCAGGTTGGACAGCATCATGTTCTTGCCGCCGCCCAGCACGCTTGGCGTCACATAGGCGCCAAGTGCTGGAATGAAGACCAGGATGGAACCGGCGATGACGCCTGGCTTGACCAGTGGGAAGATGATCCGCCGCAGCACCTGGAAACGTGTCGCGTAGAGATCATAGCCCGCCTCGACCAGCCGGAAATCGAGCTTCTCCATGCTGGCGTAGATCGGCAGCACCATCAGCGGCAGGTAGACATAGGCCATGCCGATCAGGATCGCCGTGTCGGTGTAGAGTATCTGGATCGGCGCCGAGATGATGCCGAGCTTGAGCAGGATCGTGTTGATGATGCCTTCGTTGCGGATGATCTGCAGCACGGCGAAGGTGCGGATCAGCAGGTTGGTCCAGAACGGTATGGTGATCAGGAACAGCCAGAGATCGCGAGTCTTTTCGCTGCGCGTCGCCATGAAATAGGCGGTCGGGAAGCCAAGCACCAACGTGGCGATGGTCGTCACCACCGCGAGCTTGATCGAGCGCAGGAAGATGGTGACGTGGGCTGCGGCGATCGAAAGCGTATCGTCGAAGATATCGCGTTCCAGAAACACCGCTATCCAGGCTTCCGGCGAGAATTGCCACTTCACGTCGCCATAGGAGCCTGGTGTCAGGAATGAATAGACGAGCACGATCAGCAACGGGCCGGTCGCGGCGAGAAAAATGGTCAACAGCGCTGGGGCTGACAAAAGCCAGCGCTCACGGATATCGCGCCGTTCCGCTGCCTTGGCGACTTCTTCCGCGGTCGCCATCGTCAGTCCTTCAGGACCTGGGCGGCATCGCTGCCGATGAGAATGCCGACCGTGTCGCCCTTCTCGAAACCACAGCCCGCGCTGCGCGTGTTCTGCTGGCGTACGGTGAAGAGTTCGCCACTCTCGAGATGAACATGGATGTGGGTGTCGGTGCCGAAATAGACGATGTTGTCGACTGTTCCCGACAACTCGCCCTTGCCCTTGCTCAGCTTGGCATGTTCGGGCCGAACCACGACCGTGGCATTGGCGTTGGGCTGGAAACCTTGGGCCACGGTCGCCTCGATGGCCGCACCGGATTTGAGCGTCGCGCGCGCCTTGCCGTTGGCCATCTCGCTGATGGCGGCCATAAGGAAGTTGGTTTCGCCAATGAAGTCGGCGACGAAGCGTTCGGCCGGCTTGTCGTAGATATCCCAGGGCGAACCGACCTGCAGGATCTTGCCCGACGACATCACCGCGATGCGGTCCGACATGGTCAGCGCTTCTTCCTGGTCGTGGGTGACGAAGATGAAGGTGATGCCGGTCTCGTGCTGCAGTCGCTTCAGCTCGATCTGCATTTCCTTGCGCAGCTTGTAGTCGAGCGCCGACAAGGGTTCGTCGAGCAGCAGCACTTTGGGCTGCGGTGCGAGCGCCCGGGCCAGCGCCACGCGCTGCTGTTGGCCGCCCGAGATCTGGCTGGTGCGACGACCGGCGAGCGCTTCCATCTTGACCAGCTTCAGCATCTCGGCGACGCGCGCCTTGATCTCGGCCTTCGGTTTGCCGAGCATTTCCAGGCCAAAGCCGATATTGTCGGCGACCGTCATGTGCGGGAACAGCGCATAGGACTGGAAAACGGTGTTGACCGGCCGCTTGAAGGGCGGCAGCAGGGCGATGTCCTGGCCATAGAGCAGGATCCCACCGGCGGTTGGGAAGTCGAAGCCGGCGATCAGCCTGAGCAATGTCGTCTTGCCGCAGCCGGATGGGCCAAGCAGCGTGAAGAACTCGTTCTCGCGGATGGATACCGAGACCGTGTCGAGGGCAGCGACCTGCCCCTCTCCTGATCCAAAAATTTTGCTGACGTTTACTACTTCAATCGCATTCCGATCCGGTTTGTCCGGCACGATTACGCCTCACTGTTGACCCCGCTCTTGCTGGCGGAGCTCTTCCCCTGTTCGATGTGACCACATGGCCGGTAGGTTGGCAAGCCCGGCATTGAATCACGGTTCAGTTCGTATTTTCGGCTGGCAAGGCTCATGCCCAGCAAGCCTCATGCCATTGTCAGGCCTGATAGGTGATCTTGCCGCCACAGATCGTCGTCACCGGCCGCACCTCGTGCAACGCTTCCGGCGCCGTCGCCTCGATATCCGCCGAAAGCACCACCAGATCGGCCATGTAGCCTGCTTTCACCTTGCCCTTGCGGTGCTCGGCAAACTCGGCATAGGCGCCCTCGACCGTGTATGCGGCGAGCGCTTCATGCAGCGAGAAGCTCTGGTCCGGGTCGCTTTCTGCCCACGGTTTGCGCAACACCGCCGCGCGGATGCCCAGGATCGGATCGATCGGCGACACCGGCCAGTCCGATGCGAAGACGACATGCGCGCCGGCATTCTTCAGGGTTCGCCAGGCATAGCTCAAGGGCCAGCGCGCCGGCCCGATGCGCGACACCGTCGGCTCCAGCGGAAAATCCATGGCGCCGGGCGGATGCGGCGGCTGCATGGAGGCTATGACGCCGAGTTCGGCGAAGCGCGGCACGTCCGAAGTAGTGGTGACCTCGATGTGCTCGACCCGGTGGCGGCTGTCGCGCTTGCCGTTCGCCTTCCGCGCCGCCTCATAACCGTCGAGCACCGCGCGCACCGCGCCGTCGCCAATCGAATGTACGGCGATCTGCAGCCCCCGCTTGTCGACCGCGACGGCCAGATCGATGAACTGTTGAGGCGTGAACAGCGGCTCGCCCACCCAGTCGGGCCGGTCGGCATAGGGCTCGACCATGACAGCCGTCCAGGAATCGAGCACACCGTCATAGAACACCTTGACCATGCCCGACGACAGCCATTCGCTGTTGTAGCGTTCGGCCATCGTTGATGCCTTGTCGAGCATGTCGAGCGTCATGAAATTCTTGTAGTGGAACGGGATTTGTACGCGGCAAGGCAAGCCTTCCACGGCTTCGATCTCGGCCAGCAGCTCGAGCTGATAGAGATTGCCGTCCATGTTCTGGATCGAGGTGATGCCATGGCGGGCGCACCAGGCGAGCCCGCGCCGCATGATATCGCGATCGGCGGCCCGCTCGGCTGCCGTCGGCATCGGATCCGGCTCGCCGCCGGTCGACAGCCCCAGCCGCACCCGGCTTTCGCCGGCAAGGTCGAGCACCGGGCCGAAGGCCTCGCCTTCGCGCAATTCACCGGCCGCCAGTCCATCGTCACCCATGACGATCTCATTGCCCGGACCAAGCGTGCGTCCATGCAGGATGCCCGCCATTTCCAGCGCCTTGGTGTTGGCCCACATGGTGTGATGGTCGGGCGCGGCCATACAGAACGGGCGATCGGGCAAAATGGCATCAAGGTGATGGCGCGTCACCCGCTCGCTGCCGAGCACGGTGTAATCGACGCCCTGGCCGACCAGCATCGGAGCATCAGGCCGCGTCGGCGCGTAGTCGCGTATCGCCTTTTGCAGCGCCTCGAAGCCGTGGACCCCGACAAGCTGGAGATGGGAAAGCTCCGCCCCGCCTGAAAACAGATGCATGTGGGCTTCGATGAAGCCCGGCACGACCGTACCGCCCTTGGCGTCGATGACCTTGGTGGCCAGTCCCTTGAGCTCTTCGATCGAGGCGCGGCTGCCAACGGCGATGATGGCGCCGTCCTTGACGGCAACGGCCTCGGCGGCGGGATTGGCATCGTCCATTGTCTGCACACGACCGTTGATGACGATCAAATCCGCATTGTGACCCGCACCCGTGACAGACATCGCGACTCCGCGCTTTTGACGACTGGCTGACACCGACAACCCCCTGCCAACGACCTGCCGCTCCACCGGAGCGGCGCCATGGGATGGAAAAAGATGCCAGCTCGCCGTCTTCGAAATTCCCCTTGTTATCCCGGGAGACAGCGTGGATAAAGAATGCGACTGATTATTCGCGTTTGTCAACATGCGGAATATGGAATGTATTGTGGACAGCACCCCGCGCCTGTGTTGGGACCGGGCGGGGAACGAGGACATCAAGCCGTGAAGCGCAGTCTCGACCGCAAAACCAGGATAGCGCTCGAACCGCGCAAGCAGCCACGGCAACAACGGTCGAGCAAGGTGGTCGACAGGATTCTCGACGCGGCGCTGATCTTGACACGGGAGCAAGGGACAAAGACGCCGACGACGCTCGCCATTGCGCAGCGCGCGGGCTTGTCGGTCGGTTCGGTCTACCAATACTTTCCCAACAAGGAAGCCATTCTTCTGGACCTCGCCCGGCGCTGGCTGTCATCCTTTCCCGAGGTCATCGCGAGGCGCATCAAGGTCGCCCCGCCCACCAACCGCGACGAATTTCGGCAGGAAGTGCGCAGGCTCTTCATCGACACGTCCAGGCTCTACCTCGAAAACGCCAGCCTGATGCCGGTGATCGAAGCTATCTCCGGTAACGCCGACCTCCGGCCGATTCAGAACGAATATGACGACCAGATCATCGCCCTCTACGCCGCATGGCTGCAGCATGTGAACCCGGCTCTTGAAGACAAGATCGCCAGCCGGCTCGGCGTGGTGATGATGGAGGTCGGGCACGTATGCCGGCTTGTGGGGCTGAAAAAAGACCGCCGGACGTTCGACCTCATCGAGGACGATGTGGAAACCATGTGGCTCGCTCTGGTGAGCCCGTATCTCAATCTTGACTGATTTCGCACTTCGAGAGGAATCTATGCAGACTGTCTATTCGCCGCTTCACGCTGGTCATGCTGGCCAAATGGAACTGGTCACCTCGGCCATCGTGCCGGGTTTCGAAAAGCCGTCGCGGGCCGAATTCATCAAGGCGCGGGTCGAGAGTGAGAAACTGGGGCCGATCGTCCTGCCGCTCGAGCATGATCTCGCCGCCGCCAAGCGCATCCACAAATCAGACTATATCGACTTCCTGCCGACGGTCTGGCCGCAATGGGTGGAAGCCGGCCTGAAGGGCACGGCGATGCCCTTCACCTGGCCGACGCGCGGCCTGCGCGGCGACGTGCCGCCAAAGCGCGTCGACGCCCTGCTCGGCTACTATTCCTTCGATGCCGGTGCCACCTTCGTCGAGGGCACGTGGGCCGCGATCAAGTCGTCCTATGACGTGGCGCTGACCGCCGCCGGCCTGGTCAAGGGCGGCGAGACATCCGCCTTCGCCCTCTGCCGTCCGCCCGGCCACCATGCCGGTGCCGGCTTCATGGGCGGCTATTGCTACATCAACAATGCCGCCGTCGCCGCGCAATGGTTCCGCGATCAGGGTGCCGAACGCATCTCGATCCTCGATGTCGACTACCACCATGGCAACGGCACGCAGGAGATCTTCTATGACCGTGCTGACGTCCAGGTGCTCAACCTGCATGGCGATCCGATGGTCGAGTACCCGTTCTTCCTCGGCCATGCCGACGAGCGCGGCGCCGGTGCCGGCGAAGGTTTCAACATCAACTACCCGATGCCTTTCGGCACCGATTGGGACGCCTGGAACGCCTCACTCGAGGATGCCTGCGCCAAGCTCGCCGCTTACGCACCGGATGTCGTCGTCGTCTCGCTGGGCGTCGATACCTTCGAGAAGGACCCGATCAGCCAGTTCAAGCTGAAAACATCTGACTATCCAAAGATCGGTCGCCGCATCGCCAAGCTTGGCCTGCCGACGCTGTTCGTCATGGAGGGCGGCTATGCCGTCGAGGAGATCGGCGTCAATGCCGTCGGCGTTCTGACCGGTTTCGAGGATCGGTAAAATGAGCGCCGAACGGCGGTGGCTGTTCGGCGTTAGATCTAGCTTGCCGCCTCGGTGCTCGGCACGGCAACCGGTGCGGCTGCCTTGCGCGAGCGGCCGAGGTAGTAGACCGCCGCCGCCGCGATGATGCCGGCCGCAAGGATGCCCACCGCCAGGACCGGCCGATACCAGAACCAGGCAATCGCAATTGTCGTCGTGCCGACCAGGATCGCCAGGAAGAAGGCGATGATGCCGGTTCCCATCCGCGCCATGCCGCCGAGGAACGGAATGACGTCGAGGATCACGCCGATCGGGCTGAGGAACAGGGCAAAGCCGATGGTCAGCAACAAAAGGCCGGCGGCACGCAGCAGCCAGGTGATCAGCGTGTTTGCGCTGACCGCCTCGGCGAACATCTTGTCTGCCGGGACAGTGCCGGTGTCGACCATCAGCAACGCATCGCCCGCCTCGGTCTGGTAGGGCTCGAACCTGCTGCCGGCCTGCCGCGCCACGATGCTGATCACACCGAGCGGTGCCAACTCGTAGCCGATGCGGTAATCGCCCAGCGCCGGCGTTGTCGTGTCGGCGCCGAGATAGATCCTGCCGTCGACGACGCTGAGCGGCCCGGTGCCGGTATAGGCGGCCTTGATCGCAGCCGATTGGTCGGGTGACAGCGCATACGCCTTGTCGCCCTCGATGCGATCAAGCACCGGCGTGTCGAGATCGAAGGCGACGAGCTTGCCTTGCGGAATCTGGAAAGTCCGGCCGTGGATCGCCATCGGCGGATTCTGGTGGCCATCCGGCTTCTTGAAATCCGACGAGTCGATCTGGCTGTCGTCCCACACTTTCGAATAGCTGTAGGTGGTTACGGTCTCCTCACCGCCACCAAGCTTCTTGGTGGTCTCCGATTTGGACTCTTCCTTCCACTGGTACATCTCGGCGCTGCGCGACAGGCGCAGACCTTGCGCCGCAATGCCGAAATCCGGATCGGCGAGACCACTGTCCGTCGTCACCGGCCCGCTGACATGCACCAATTTGCCGTCATTGGCGGCATCCACGCTGTCGGCGCTGGCCGAAACCACGGCTCCGGCCCCTTCGGCCAGAGAGCGCGCTGTCTGCACCGCGCGCCCCTCGTTCCAGAACAGCCCGATCACCATCAGCACGACCTGAAGCAGGCCGAAGATGACCCCACCGACAGCGCGCTTGATGCGTCCGAACCACGAGACCGACGTAACTTCCCGAAATGAATCGCTCATTGTTTCCCCCGAAACCATTGATACCAGAATTTGAGCTCGGCCGTTGGCCGCGCATTGAACCGATCAGTTGGCGTGAATCTATGCTCCACCCCGATGCCTATGGCCGAGAAGCACCGGTCATCCCGCCCAGTCCGATCCAAAGGACGCCCATCCCTGCGGATCGCCGAAAACTTATCGGAAACGATCGGTCTTCGATACGGCGGTGTTGCAAACACGGTTCGGTCTTTTCGCGTCGACTTTTCAGGGGCGTGAGGGCGGCGAAAGGGGTTGGAATCCGCCTCTGAGTCGCACGCGAGTCCGCCGGATTCGATTTTGTCAAATCGCGTTTGATGTCGGATTCAACTGCGGGTAGATTAGACCCGAATCAGCCGGTCCTCGGGGGGCGCGGCGACCACCCAAAGTCTCTTGTTCCGGAGCTTTTCCGGCACCAGACGCGGACGGCTTCGCGTTCCCTGAATGGATTCGAATCTGGTGGGCGCAGCCCTGCGCCAAGCGTGTGTCTTCAAAGTAATGCGTATTCGGGTTCGGCGGCTGGCTTCCAGCAACCGGACAGCAGAAACGATTCCGGCCAAAAGCAACAAGAATGAGCAGTCCCGCCGCGCTACTTCAATCCGACACATTGGGCTCGCGCCTGACGTCGCGCGGCGATCTGACCAGCTTTTTCATGCAACTGACAGCCGAGATCGGCGCCGACAGCTATATGCTGGTCGCCATCGTCCACGACCAGGACCGCAACGATGCGCGCATCGTCTCGTCCAATTGGATTTTCGACGCCATCGAACTGACCGGCAAGCGGCTGATCGCCGGGCTTGCACAAGGTGCGCTCACCGTTGCGCCCGGTATCCGCCCGATCGCCCTGGTGGCATCCCAGGCGCCCGAGACTGACGGATTGATCACCGGTGAGGAAGCGCGCCTTCTCGACGTGCTTGGCCATGCCGAGATCTATTCGCTGCGCCTCAATGTCGGTCGCCAGCGCCTGTTCGCCTTGTTTTCGGCAGCGACAGCCGGCAGCATCGACCAGCCGGCGCTGATGAGGGCACAGCTGAAATGCTGCTATGCGCTCTCGCACATCCCGCAACTGATTGCCGCCGCCGCGATGCAGGATCCGCTGTCGGATCGCGAGCGCGAATGCCTGTTCTGGGTCTCCGAGGGCAAGACCACCGACGAGGTCGCCGTCATCCTTGGCGTCTCCTCCAACACCGTCAACAGCTACATCACCCACGCCATCCAGAAATTCGCGGCCAGCAACCGCGCGATGGCAATCGCCACGGCGATCAGGAGCGGCATCATTTGAAACACGTCGACATCAAGGAGGCTGCCGAAGCCCTTTTCAACGAGCAGCGCAATCCGTTCGGCGCCTTTTCGCTCGGCTCCGAAACCCATCACGCCGTCACCATTCCCGATGCCGTGCGCCGCTGCCGCTGGATCTCCGTCGACATCAACGCATCCGCCTTTGGCCTGTTCTTCGTCAGCCCCTCGCCCGAACGCGCACGGCTCGTCCCTTGCCTTGATTCCGACTACCCCGGCATTGCGGTGGCGACGAAATTCATTTCAGGCGCCAATGGCGAGGAGATCGTGCGCCACACCCGCATCTCGACGGAACCGCGCTGGTGGACGGACGACGGCGTCGCCGCCATGGCGGAGATGTTCGGCAATCTCGCCTGGACCGAGCAGATGGCGCCGCTGGCGCCCGGCACCAGCGGCATCGCCTTTCCGGTCCACGCCGATCGTGGGCAGTGCGGCCTCGTCGTTTTCATGGGCTCGGAGATAGCCTTGCCGCAGGACGCGCTCTACGAGATCCACGCCCGCTGTTTCTCGCTGTTCGCCGCCGTCGCCCGCATCCGCCCTAGCGATGCCGGCAGGATGCGTGCGATCTCCAAGCGCGAACTCGAATGCCTGAAGCTGACCGCCAACGGCAACACCAGCGAGGAGATCGCCAGGCTGCTGAAACTGTCGGTACACACCGCCAACCAGTATCTGACCCAGTCGACCCAGAAGCTGAATGCGGTCAACCGCAACCAGGCCGTTGCCAAGGCGCTGCGGCTGGGGCTTATTGAATAAGGCAACTATAGGATTGGCCCGCGGCTGTCGGAAGCGATCGATGTTCCGAGAAAGGCCAGCGGCTCGGCCTTGCGGATACGCGCCTGCTCGATGACCGTCTCGAGCAAGGCCGTGTTGTGCTCCGGGTCTTCGCCCGGCTTCTCGAACGACACGTAGTTGACCACCACCGAAGCACCGTTCTCGCTCAGCGTCAGCTGGAAATAGACGGTGACCCCAGGCGGCCTCAACTCCAGATCAAGCACGATGCGCGGGCTGCCGGTCCAGTCAACATGCGCCTCGCCGCCATGGCCGAGCCGCAGTGTGCCTGGCATGAAGAACAGCTCTACCGCTGAATCGACCAGATCCGACAGGCACGCGAAATGCTCCAGTCGGATGAAGGCGATATAGTCGGCTACATCGATCAGCCTCAGTTCTCCCACCACTTGCTCGATGGCACTGGCGACGATGATCTCGCGGGATTTTGCGTGCGGTTGACGGTTCATGAAATCTGTCTGCGCTCAGCCTTTTTCGAGTAGACGATCCGCACCAGTTCGGCGACGGCCTGGTAGAATTGCGATGGGATCACACTATCGACCGAAACTTGCTTGTACATGGAGCGGGCGAGCGCCACGTCCTCGAAGATCGGGATGTTGTTTTCGCGTGCGATCTCGCGGATTTTCAGCGCCACTAGATCCTGCCCCTTGGCCAACACCATTGGTGCCGAGTCCTCGTCGCGCACGTATTTCAACGCGATCGAAAAGTGCGTCGGGTTGGCGATGATAAGCGTCGCGCGCGGCACCGCCGTCATCATCCGCTTGCGCGCCCGGTCGCGCGCCAGCGAGCGCAGTCGCGACTTGACGATCGGGTCACCCTCGGATTGCTTGAACTCGTCCTTGACCTCCTGCTTGCTCATGCGCAGATCCTGCTTCCAGTGGAAGCGCGACCAGACGATGTCGACTGCCGCGATCAGCCCCATGACGAAGACGATCGCCACCAGGATGTCGACGGCAATGCCGCGGATGACGAGTCCGAAAGCGACCGGATTGGTGATCATGCCGGCGAGCAGCTTGCGGTGGTCTTCCGACAGAGTGAAGCTCAGCACGACGACGGCAAAGCCAACCTTGCCTAGTGACTTCAGGAACTCGACCCAGCCCTGAATGCCGAACAGCCTGTTCCACCCCTTGGGGATCGAGATGCGCGAGAGTTGCGGCCGCACCCGCTCGCCGACGAACTGCGGCATGTTCTGGAACACCGAGGCGCCGACACCGGCGACGGTCAGCAGCACGAACAGGCTGACGACGGCCCGGCCCACCTCGAAAATAACAGTCTTGTAGAGCGCGATGACGTCCGTCTCGGTGTCCATCGGCCAGGCTTCCGGCTTCTCCAGGAACATCGACAGGAACATGCCGAGATCGATGACGGCGTCCTTGGCGTAGAAGACGGTGAACACCAGTATGGCAACGAACGATGCAAGGAGCGCCGTTTCCCGCGAATGGGGCAGTTTGCCCTGTTCGACAGTGTCGCGGATCTTCTTTTCCGTCGCCTCCTCGGTTTTCGAATCCTTGTCGACCGCGTCAGCCATGGCGCGGCCTTAGGCGGCGTCTTGGGTCGACGGAAGTTCGAAGGCGCCTTCGCGCGACAACCGGATCGTCGTCGTCACGATCGTCTTGCGTGCTGCTGTTATGTCGGCGAGAGAAACCCCTTCCGAACCTTGTCCGAGTTCGGCTTCGATCATGCGCCGCGACCGCGCGCCGATCGCCGACAGAACGGATTCGGCAAGTCCCGCCTGCGTGCCGCGCAAGGCCAGCGTGATCAGTTCGGTCGACAGCCCATCGAACAGCAGCACCCGCGCTTTCTGGGCGAGCAACGGCAGGTCGTCGAAGGCGAACAGGCGGGCCCGCACACCATCGAGGTCGGGTGTGCCGGCGGCTTCCAGATCCTGCATGACCTCCTCGAGCAGCGGCTTGTCCAGTTCGTTGAGGACGCTGGCGACACGCGCCTGCCCGGCGGAAGTGTCCTTGGTCGAGGTTTCCGCCAGCACGCTGGTGCGCAGCCGGTTTTCGACGATCTTGCTGGCGGCGTCCGGAACATTGGCCATCGTCACCATGCGCTTGATGATTTCGCCACGCATCGGCTTGGTCAACGTCAGCAGCACGCTTGCCGCCACTTGCGGCGCCAGTTTCGACAGCACCATGGCCGCGGTCTGCGGATGCTCGCCGGCCAGGAAGGCGCCAAGCCGCGCCGGTTCGAGCTTTTCGAGCTCGGGCCAGATCGGCGGCGGGCCTTCCGGAGCGACCTCGAATCTCTTGTCGCCCATGATCGCGCTCATCTCTTCAGGCGACAGCGACTCATTGAGGATGGTGTCCATCCTGTCGGCGGAATCGAGCAATCCCGCCCCTTCGGTGAACTCGGCCTCGAACTCGGCGACGATGCGCTCAAGATCGCTTTGCGGAATCGTCCGCAGCAGACGGGCGCCCTCGATCAGCGCCTTCAGTTCTTCCTGCTTGAAGAATTTCAACAGGCGGCTGGCCGACGGCTTGCCCATCGCCACCAGTATGGCGGCTGCCTTCTGCGCGCGGGTCAAGGTCACCGGCGTCGTCATGCCACTCGCCTCCGCTGCCATCGGCAAGCTCCGCAACCCATGTCTAGGCGCCCTTCGTGCCAGCGATGATTTCGGTCAGCCTGATGCCGAAGCGCGACGGATCGCTTTCCAGCACGGTGATCTCGCCGCGCGCGATCTTGCGGCCGTTGACCACGACATCGACAGGTTCGCCGATACGGCGATTGAGCGCCACCGTCGACCCCTTCTGCAGCGCCATCAGGTCGGAGACCGGCATCTCGGTGCTGCCGAGGATGATCTGAACATCGACGGGGATGTTCATGATGACGCTTGAATTGGCGCCGGAGGCGGCCCTGAACGCCGCATCCGGGCGTTGTTCCTCTTCGTGCAGGACCCCGCGCAATTCTTCGATGGCACGGTCGAGTTGTTCGTCCGGCTGGTCGAGGTCGGCTTCCACCTTGGTCTTGGCCATGAATTGTCTCCAGTGCTCAGGCGCGTCCGGCGGCAGCCGGCATCAGCCCGTCGATAAAATCCTGCCCGGCATCGAAGGGATGCTTGATTCGGACGGTATAATTCTGTCCCAGTTTGCCGAATTCGCAGACGAACAGCGTCTGGCCGCGGGCACTGAGACGCGCCCGTGATTGCGCCGTTTCCTCGAATTCGATGATCTGGCCGACATCGAAGTCGGCGACATCGCCGAGCGTCAGCCGGGCCAGCGGCATGGTGGCTTCGAGCGCTACCATTGAGCGCATCACCTCTTCCGAAAAGCGCGCGCGCCAGCTGGCGTTTTGATCGTTCTCACTGACGGCGGCAACGCTGTCCCGACCGGCCAGCACGATACGCTGCGGCATCGTCACGGTGATGCTGCCGCTGTCGGCCGGCGTCGAGATGCCGAGGACGATGCGCAGTGCGGCCCCGTCGCGCAGCACGTGTCGCTTGGCCTCCATGCCAGACATCGCCCGCGGCGCCGGAAGCCGTAGCTCAAGCGAGCGCCGACCGGATCCGTTTAGCGCCTGCGCGACCTGCTGAAACACCATCGTCGAGACGTCGGTCTCGATCGGCGACAGGTCACGCTCGATCGGTGACACCGGCATATCCGGGTCACCCCCAAACAGCGTCGAGACCATGATGGCGATCGCGGCGCCATCGATGACGAGGGTCACCGCATCTGACGACGCCGGCGAGGCAACGACGGTCATCGCGAAATTCTCACCGGCGCGGGAACGCGCCTCGGGAACGCGGCTGATCTCGATCGCTTTGAGATCGACAATGACCGGAACGCCAAGCTCGCCGGTCAGGCTTTTCTGCAGCAGCGGCACGGCGCGCTCGGCCATGGCGCGGCCTGCATCGATGATCTGCGCGGCCTCGCCGCTGTCACCGACGAGCCGCTCGATGATCAGCGAGCGTGCTTCCGATGGGCTGCCCGGACTGGTCATGGCGATGCTGGGACCGATCTGTCGCGCATCGTTCAGGCGGCCTTCTTTTCGACGGCGCCGGTGTTCATCGTGCTCTGCTCGACGGCGTCGATCGTTGGTCGTTCGTAGGACGAGATGGTCTTGCGGCCGAACTCGATCGCCACCTGCGGCAGAGCGCCGTTCATGTAGGCCAGCAGCGTCTGCTTGACGATGGTATAGAGGCGGTTCTTCTTCTCGCGCACCGTCTTGATCTTGGTGGCGATCGGTCCGACCACCGCATAGGACAGGAAGATGCCGAGGAAAGTGCCGACCAGGGCCGCGCCGATCAGGCCGCCCAGGATTTCCGGCGACTGATCGAGCGCGCCCATCGCCTTGACCACCCCAAGAACGGCGGCGACGATGCCGAGCGCAGGCAAGCCATCGCCAACCGCGATCAGCGCGTGATAGGCCTTCATCTTGTCGGATTTGATGGTCTGGATTTCCTCGTCCATCAGCGCCTCGATCTCATGCGAGCGGGCATTGCCGATGATGATGATGCGACAGTAGTCGCAGATGAAATGCGTCAGATCATGGTTCTTGAGCACGGTCGGGAATGCCTGGAAGATCGCCGATTCCTCGGGATTGTCGATATGGGCTTCGACCTCGCTGCGCGATTTCGAGCGCAGCTCGCGCATCAGTGAGTGCAGCACGCCGAGCGTTTCGAGATAGTCCCGCTCCTTCGGCACCGCCTGCTTGAAGGCTTCGAGGATGGCCTTGCCGGTGTCCTTGACCGTCTTCATCGGGTTGGCAACGAGGAAGGTGCCGAACGCCGCACCGCAGATGACCACGGCTTCCCACGGCTGCACCAGCACGTGAAGATGGCCGCCCATGGCCATGAAGCCGCCAAGGACGCAGCCGAGCGTCACCACAAGTCCAATCAGAATGCCCACAAGAGGTCCTTCCGCATTTCACATCAGGAGCAAGGGATAGCCCCCGTGCCTTGTGTGAGGCTTGAATCGAAGCCGCCGGATCCGATTCAGTTTCGCGCAAGGAAGTGGGGATATTGTCCTGTCATAGCTTCGGCCGGAGGCGCGTCTTTGCTCAATACATTTACCAGCTACCAGCTCATCACCAAGGACATTTCAAAGTCGCTCGACAGGATCGAGCAGCAGCCCGTGGTCGATCGCGACACCAAATATTATCTGGACAACATCACCAAGGTGAAATCGATCGACGATTTCGTCAAAAATGACCGTTTGTTCAAATATGCCATGAAGGCATACGGGCTCGAGGACATGGACTACGCCAAGGCCTTTATGGTCAAGGCACTCAAGGAGGGCGTCTCCGATCCCGACAGCTTCGCCAACAAGCTGACCGACAAACGTTACGCCGAATTCGTCAGCGCCTTCAATTTCGCCGCCAACGGCGCCGATGCGACCATCTATAACAAGACACAGCAGATGGTGACCAAGAACTACGCCACGCAAGCGAAAATCGCCGGCCTCGATCCGAATTCGGCCTATGTGAAAGGCGAGACGACATACTATCTCGCCAACATCACCAAGGTGAAGTCGATCGACGACCTGATGTCGAATAACCGGCTCTACACATACGCACTGGCTTCATTCGGCCTCGATTCGATGACGGAGGACAAGGATCTCATCAAGCGGGTTCTGCAGGGTGGCGTCCGCGATCCCGACAGCGTTGCCAACAAGATGACGGACAAGACCTACGCGGCACTTGCTTCCGCCTTCAATTTCGAAGCCTATGGCGCGAACGCCACCACCATCAATCCGGCGCGGCAGCCGACCGTCGACAAATACATGCGCCAGACCCTCGAAGAGGATGCCGGCCAGACCAACCAGGGCGTGCGGCTGGCGCTTTATTTCGACCGCAAGGCGCCGACCATCACCAGTTGGTACGACGTGCTGGCCGACACCGCGCTTGCCAGCGTCGTGCGCACCGTGCTCGGCCTGCCCGATTCCTTCGCCACCGCCGATGTCGACAAGCAGGCGCAGCTGTTCGAGCAGAAACTCGACATCTCGGATTTCTCCGACCCCGAGAAGCTCGGCAAGTTCCTGACGCGCTTCACCAGCATGTACGAGATCAACAACCCGACGTCATCGGCCGTCACCTCGGTCAGCGTGCTGTTTGCCCAGCCGATCACGGTCGGCATCTCCACCGACCTGATGATGGCCATGCAGAAACTGAGGTTCTGAGAGCATCATGCGGGACAGCCTTTACGTCGCCCTTTCCTCGCAGATCGCGCTCGAGCGCCGCCTCGACACGATCGCCGACAACGTCGCCAACGCCTCGACGATCGGCTTTCGCGCCACCGGCGTGAAGTTCGAGGACGTCGTGTCCGGCACCGGATCGAAATCGGTGTCCTTCGCCTCCCCTGGCAAGACCTATCTTTCCGGCGCTCACGGTGCCTTGAGCGAGACCGGAAATCCGTTCGATTTCGCCATCCAGGGCGATGCCTGGTTCGCCATCGACACGCCTGTCGGCACCGTCATGACCCGCGACGGGCGCTTTTCGATGAACGAGAACGGCGAGCTGATGTCGATCGAGGGCCACGCTGTGCTCGATGCCGGCGGCTCACCGATCCAGCTCGACCCCCGCAACGGCCCGCCCAAGGCCGGGGCCGACGGTTCGCTGCGCCAGAACGATCAGCTTGTCGGCTCCATCGGTCTCTACAATTTCGATCCGGGCGAAAATTTCGTCCGCTACGGCAATTCCGGCATCGTTCCGGCGCGCACGCCAGAGCCTGTTACCGATCGCTCCGATATCGGCATCGCCCAGGGGTTTCTCGAAGAATCCAACGTCAATCCGGTGCTGGAGATTACCCGACTGATCATGGTCCAGCGCGCCTTCGAGAACACCGCCGCCCTGATGCGGCAGACCGACTCCTCCACCGACGAGGCGATCAAGACGCTCGGCTCGAAGTAACCCATGTCGCTCGACCAGCCATCCCTGCGCGCACTTGAAAGACAGCTCCAGCCGGCGCCGGAAGACCGGCTTGTCGCTCTGGAACGGGTCTGGCGGCGTTTCGCCGACACCGAGGCGCTGCTCAAGCGCGGCGGCCGCGTCACCGAAGTCACGCCCACGCACTACAAGGTGCACGGCCTTTCCGACTTCGCCAGGCTGGGCGACATCGTCGAGCAGCGCGGTCATGCCGGCGCCCGCCGCGGCGAGATCGTCAAGATCAGCCGCGATGAGGTCGTCGTGGCCCCCTTCGAACGCAGCGCCGATGCCGGTATCGGTGATGCCGTGTTCCGCCGCGGTCCGCTCGCGGTGGCGCCGCATGCCTCGTGGCGCGGCCGCACCATCGACGCGCTCACCAGGGCGATCGATGGCGGCACGCCCCTGGTCAGGGGCGATGACGCATCGATCGGCGCCCAGACGACGCCCGGCGCCATGGCGCGGCAGCGTGTCGGCACCGCCTTCATGACCGGGGTCAAGGTCATCGACATCTTCACGCCGCTCTGCTTCGGCCAGCGCCTCGGCATCTTCGCCGGCTCCGGCGTCGGCAAGTCGACGCTGCTCGCCATGCTTGCCGGCGCCGACGCATTCGACACCGTCGTCGTGGCGCTCATCGGAGAACGCGGCCGCGAAGTCCGCGAATTCCTCGAGGACACGATCGGCGACAGCATGGCCAAAACCGTCGCCATCGTCGCCACCAGCGACGAGAGCGCCATGATGCGCCGGCGGGCGCCGGACACCGCCATGCGTATAGCCGAGCATTTTCGCGACCAGGGGCACCGCGTGCTCCTGGTGCTGGACTCGATCACCCGCTTCGCCCACGCCCTGCGCGAGGTGGCGACGGGAACCGGCGAGCCGCCGGTCGCGCGTGGCTATCCGGCCTCGGTGTTCACCGAGCTACCCAAGCTGCTCGAGCGCGCCGGGCCAGGCGCGGAAGGCAAAGGCTCGATCACCGCCATCATCTCCGTGCTGGTCGACGGCGACGATCACAACGACCCGGTCGCCGATTCCGTGCGCGGCATCCTCGACGGCCATGTCGTGCTCGACCGCACGATCGCCGAACAGGGCCGCTATCCGCCCGTCAATCCGCTGTCGTCCATTTCGCGGCTGGCCGGCAAGGCCTGGAGCACCGAACAGCGCGCGCTGGTGACAAGGCTGAAGTCGATGATCTCGCGCTTCGAGGACACGCGCGATATCCGCCTGCTGGGCGCCTATCAGGGCGGCGTCGATGCCGAACTCGATATTGCCGTGCGCCAGGTGCCGCTGATCTACGAGGCACTGACGCAAGCGCCGAAGGACCGCCCCTCAGCCGATCCATTCTCCGACCTCGCCCGCCACCTCAAGAGCAAGCTGAACGCCGATGCCGGAGACTGAACGCGAATATACAGAGCGCATCCTGCGCGACATGATCGCCGAAGCCAATGCCGCGGAAGAAGCCCGAGCTGACGAAGCGAGAGCCGCCAAGGCAAAGGCTGCCCGTGCCATAGCCGCCAAAGCCGAGGCCGTTCTGGCCAAGGCCGCCGAGCCCGCTTTGCCCCGGGCGCCCCGGGCGCAGGCCGCCGAGATGACGCAGGCCAGCCGCGACTCGCTGATCGATGGGCTGTTCCCACTCAACGAGTGGCCGCGGCCACCGAAGGCGGTGTTTCCCAGGTTGAAAAAAGAGTCCAGCCGGCGCAGCGATCTCGTCATTGCCGCGCTAGGCATCACGCTCGGGCTGATCTGCGCCCTGTTTCCGTGGTACATCTTCTTCAACCAGGACCAGTTTGGCGTCCAGGCGATCAAGTTCGGTGGCACCGGTACCAATTCGGGGCGGGCGGGCGGCGGCGTGGTCGCCCAACGCAGCGCGCCGCTGACAGCGAAGGACGTTCCCGCGGCCGATCTCGATCTGCTCGCCACGGGAACGGTGCAGGACGATGCCAATCCCGCGCCGGCACCCGACGATCAACCTTTTCCGGCCGACGCCGCGAAATTTCGCATGGTCCATGTCGCCAACGGCCGCGCCATGATCGAGGACGATGCCGGCCTCTGGATCGTCCAGCGCGGCTCGATACTCCCGGATTCCAGCCAGGTGTCTTCCATCGAGCAGCGCAAAGGCAAATGGGTCATGGTCACCAGCACCGACCAGGTGATCGAGCTTTCGCGATAAAGCTCTCCGGTCTCTGGTCATTCGCAAGGCCCGCGCAAGACTCGCGGCCTAGTCTCTGAGCACCTGCCCGGAGATTCCCATGGAGCCCGTTTCCCTTTTCGACCTCGCCGCCAAGCAAGCCCAGTGGCTGGCCGTGCGCCAGTCCGCCGTCGCCGGCAACATCGCAAACGCCAACACGCCGGGATACACGGCGAACGATGTCGAGCCGTTCGAAAAGGTGCTCGATCGCACAGCCGTATCGCTTCAGGCCACGCAGGCCGGTCATCTAGGCAACGCGGCGACCAATGCCGGCTTCACCATCAAGCCGCAGGAAGATGACGGCGTTATCATGCCATCCAAGAACTCGGTCGTGCTAGAAGACCAGTTGATGAAGGCCGGCGAGGTGCGCCGCTCCTTCGAACTCAACACGGCGATCGTCAAGGCGTTCCATTCCATGATGATGATGGCGGTTAAGAGCTGACCATGGACGCGCTCACCGCAGCCCTCAAAGTCGCAGCATCCGGGCTCGGCGCTCAGTCGGAGCGGCTGCGCGTCGTTTCCGAAAACCTAGCCAACGCTCAGTCGACCGGAACCGCGCCCGGCTCCGACCCCTATCGCCGCAAGACCATCAGCTTCGTCTCCGAACTCGACCGGACCTCCGGCAGCTCGACGGTTGCGGTGAACTCGATCGATCGTGATCCCAGCGACTTTCCAATCGAGTTCCAGCCCGGCAACGAGGCCGCCGACGAGAAGGGCTACGTCAAGATGCCCAACGTCAACGTGCTGATCGAAATGGCCGACATGACCGAGGCCAACCGCTCCTACGAGGCCAACCTTCAGGTCGTCAAGCAGGCGCGCGACCTGATTTCCATGACCATCGACCTGATGAGGAACCAGTAATGATCAGCGGTATCGGAGCGCTTCAGTTCAAGCCGTCGATCGGCGGCGACGACGCGGTGACAAGCCTGCTCCAGGGCGGCGCGACACCTTCGGCCGGCGGCAACATCGGCACCTCCTTCGCCGAGGCGCTGAGCCAGGCAGCGTCCAAGACCGTCAACACGATGCAGAACGCCGAGCAGGTGTCGATACAGGCGCTCAAGGGCGACGCCGACACCCGTCAGGTGGTCGACGCCGTGATGAGCGCGCAGCAGGCGCTTCAGACCGCCGTCGCCATCCGCGACAAGGTGGTTTCCGCCTATCTCGAAGTCAGTCGAATGGGCATCTGAGGAATTCCGCCATGAAAGCACTCGCCATCGCCGCCACCGGCATGAATGCCCAGCAGACAAATCTGGAAGTCATCGCCAACAACATCGCCAACATCAACACCACCGGCTACAAGCGCGCCCGTGCCGAATTCTCCGACCTGCTCTACCAGGTCGATCGCACGCAGGGTGTGCCCAACCGCTCCAATGCCTCGCTGGTGCCGGAGGGCGTCTCGATCGGCCTCGGCGTCAAGACGACGGCCGTGCGCAACGTTCACACCCAGGGCGAACTGACCAGCACCGGCAACAGTTTCGACCTGGCGCTGACCGGCAGGGGCTGGTTCCAGATCGAAGGTGCCGACGGCGGCACGCTCTACAGCCGCGCCGGCGCCCTCAACACCAACGCGACAGGCCAGTTGGTGACGGTCGACGGCGCTGCCGTCATTCCGGCCATCAACGTCCCCGTCGATGCCGTCGAGGTCATCATCAATAAGACGGGACAGGTCTTCGCTCGCATCGACGGCCAGACCGACCTTCAGAACCTCGGCCAGCTTCAGATCGCCAATTTCGCCAACGAGGCGGGCCTGGCACCGCTCGGCGACAATTTGTTCCAGGAAACCACGGCTTCGGGACCAGCGAATGTCGGCGTCCCCGGCGATCCCGGTTTCGCCACCATCCAGCAAGGTTACCTCGAGGCTTCCAACGTCGACCCGGTCAAGGAAATCACCGAGCTGATCTCGGCGCAGCGCGCCTATGAGATGAACTCCAAGGTCATCCAGGCCGCCGACGACATGGCCTCCGTCGTCTCCAAGAACATCAGGTAACGGATGATGGCCATGCCGATCTCCTGCTCAGCATTCCGCCGCACCGCGCTCGTCCTTGCGCTGGTGACCGGTGGCATGCCGGCGTTTGCCCAGGAATCGACAAACCAATCAGCCACCCAGATCGCCAGCAATCAACCTGTCGGCGAGGTGGTGCTGATACCCAACCGGGTCATCTATCCCGGCCAGACCATCGAACTTACGGCCTTGAAACAGGTGATCCTCATCGCCGGCAAGCACAAGCCGGACGGAGTCGTCACACGGGCCGAGGAACTCGACGGCAAGGTCGCCAAGCGCACCCTGCTGCCCGGCCGCTACATCCCTTCCACCGCCATCCGCGTGGCCTGGCTGGTCGAACAGGGTGCGTCCGTGCAGGTCTTCTTCATCGCCGGCGGACTGACGATCTCGGCGACCGCCGTGACGCTGCAGCCGGGTGCCGCGGGCGACCTCGTCAAGGTCCGCAACATCGACAGCGGCAAGATCCTGTCCGGCACGGTGATGGCGGATGGAACCATCCAGGTCAGCGCTTCATGATGCGCGGACTTACCCTGGTATTGGCAGCCGTGCTTGGCCTGCAGCCGGCACTGGCCGACGGCCTGACGCCGAAGGCCAAGCGCGAGCTCGCCGCCAAGAATGGCGGCGTCTACAACGATCCCGAATATGATCCGGCCACCACCAGCCGCATGTTCCGGGTTTCCACCGGGCCGAGTTCCCTGCCGCCGGGCCAGGTCGCCTCGCGCATCAAGGACATCGCCCAGCTGCAGAGTTCGCGCGACAACCAGCTGGTCGGCTACGGCCTGGTCATCGGCCTTGCCGGATCGGGCGATAGCCTACGCAACTCGCCGTTCACCGAACAGTCTATTCGCGCCATGCTCGAAAATCTCGGCATCGCCACCGAAGGCGGCCGCGCGCGCGCCAAGAACGTCGCCGCCGTCATTGTCACCGCCAACATGCCGCCCTACGTGCAGTCGGGCGCCCGCATCGACATCGACGTCTCCTCGATGGGCGACGCGACCTCGCTCGCCGGCGGAACGCTGATCATGACGCCGCTGAAGGCGGCGGACGGCGAGATCTATGCCGTTGGACAGGGCTCGGTGATCGTTTCCGGCTTTACCGCCAAGGGGCAGGCCGAGCAGCTGACGCAAGGCGTGCCGACCTCCGGCCGCGTGCCGAACGGTGCCATCGTCGAGCGTGCTGTCCAGGCCGAGTTCGACGATCAGGCAACACTGACGCTGCAACTGCGCAATCCCGACTTCTCGACCGCCATTCGTATCGCCGATGCCATCAACGATTACACCAGCCAGCGCTTCGGCGCGCGGGTGGCGGCCGAGCGCGATTCACGCACCGTGCAGATCAGAAGGCCAAAGGGTGTTTCGGCGGCCCGCTTCTATGCCGAGATTGAAAACCTGGTGGTCGAATCCGACACGCCGGCCCGTGTCGTCATCGACGAGCGCACCGGCACCATCGTCATCGGCAACGACGTCAAGATCTCGCGGGTCGCCATCAGTCACGGCACGCTCACCGTGCGCATCACCGAAGCACCGCGCGTCGTGCAGCCCGAGCCCTTCTCCAAGGGCGAGACCGCCGTCGAACCGTTCACCGCCATCGAAGCCAGCCGGCCCGATGCCCGCGTTGCCGTGCTTGATGGTCCCGATCTCCAGACCCTGGTTTCCGGCCTCAACCGGCTCGGCGTCAAGCCGGACGGCATCATTGCCATTCTGCAGGGCATCAAGTCGGCCGGCGCCCTGCAGGCCGACCTGGTTCTGCAATAGGCTATGCCGATGACGCGCTCGTTCTCACGCCATGAAAGATATCGCCCCGTCGCAATCCTGCTCGTGACCGCCGTTCTCGCGGCGCTGCCCTTTGCCAGCGATACCGCACGTGGTGAGGAGGCGGTCCGCCAGGTCTTGCCGGGAGCACCGGTCGTAGCGCCCCCGCAGCAATTGGCGCGAGAGAAGGCACCCGACCAAAGCGAGATCGAGCGTTTTTGCTCCAATATCGCCGACGCCGCCCGCGACCGCCGCTATGTCTTGCAGGCGGAGGAACTGAAGCAGCTCCAGGCCGGCATCGACCAGCGCATGAAGGCACTGGAGGAAAAAAAGGCCGAATACGAGACCTGGCTGAAGCGACGTGAGGTTTTCCTGGCCCGGGCCGAAGACGGCGTGGTCCAGATCTATGCCGGCATGAAGCCTGACGCCGCCGCCGAGCGGCTGGCCATCGTCAACGCCGATCTGGCGGCGGCCATATTGATGAAGCTCGATTCCCGCAAGGCGAGCGTCATCCTCAACGAAATGGACCAGAAGGCGGCGGCGACGCTCACCGGCATCATGGCCAGCGCAGCCCGAAGGGTAGACCCGTCATGATCCGCAAGATGCTCGTCCTGTGCGCGGTCGCCATGTTGTCCGGTTGTGGAACCAACCTGAAGGAGGTCGGCAGGGAACCGGCTCTGTCACCGGTCGGCTCCGGCATCGACGACGGCAGCGCCTCTTCCCTCTATCGCTATCCGGAAACGCCGCCCGCGCCGCCCAGGAAATTCTCGTTGTGGGATGACCGCCAGAGCCGATTGTTCACCGATCCGCGGGCGCTGTCCCAGGGCGACATCCTGACCGTCAAGATCAGGATCAATGACCGGGCCAACTTCAAGAACCAGAACGACAGGAGCCGCACCGCCAACCGCAAGCTCGGTTTCGACATCAGCGCGCAATGGGACAAGATCGGCAGCACCGCCGGCAAGGGTGCTGGCGCTCTGAACTCCACCACGGACACGACGGCCGATGGCGAAATCAAGCGATCGGAAACCCTGGAGCTCAATGTCGCCGCCATCGTCATCGATGTCCTGCCGAACGGCAATTTGATGATCAAGGGATCGCAGGAAGTGCGCGTCAACGCCGAACTCAGGGTGCTGACCATCGCCGGCATCGTGCGGCCGGCCGATATCGGCGCCGAGAACACCATCCCCTACGAACGCATCGCCGAAGCGCGCATCTCCTATGGCGGACGCGGCCGCATCACCGAGGTCCAGCAACCTGCCTATGGCCAGCAGGTTCTCGACCAGGTTCTTCCGTTCTAGGATTGGGGAACACCGCGCCGTGGCAAATGTCGAACAGGTTCAGCCCCGCAAGGGTCCTTCGCTCGCCGTCCAGGGCGGCATGCTGCTGGTGGTGACGGCGGCCGCCATCGGCATGGGCTGGATGTCCGGCGGCTATCTCAAAGGCGTCGATGCACCTGCGTCGGTACCGGCGGCGCCTGAGAACGAAGGCAAGGCCGAGCAGCCGGCTTCGGCCGACCAGCCAGGCGTGGGGCCGACGCTCGTCGTGCTGGCGCCGATCACCACCAATATCGCTTCGCCCGCCGATACCTGGATCAGGATGGAGGTGTCCGTCGTCTATGATGGGCCGCAGCCACAGGCAATGTCGGACGACATCCACCAGGATCTTCTGGCCTTGGTGCGCACCTTGAAGATGCATCAGATCGAGGGCGCCAGCGGCTACCAGCACCTGAAGGCCGATCTCGAGGAACGCGCCTCGATCCGCAGCCAGGGTCACGCCAAACAGGTTCTCATCAGGACATTGCTGCTCGAATGAGAAAGTTCCTTCTCGCCACGGCGATGATCGCCGCCGCCACCTCCGTCGCGGCGGCCCAGCAGCTCGATCTCGGCGGCATCGGCAAGGCCGATGGCACCACCGTCGGCTACATCATCCAGATGTTCGGCCTGCTGACCGTGCTGTCGGTGGCCCCGGGCCTGCTGATCATGGTGACCAGCTTCACCCGCTTCGTCATCGCCTTCTCGATCCTGCGCGCAGGCATCGGCCTGCAGTCGACGCCGGCAAACCTAATTTTGATTTCTCTGTCGCTGTTCATGACCTTCTATGTCATGGCGCCGACCTTCGATCAGGCCTGGAACACCGGCGTCAAGCCGCTGATGGACAACCAGATCACCCAGACCGAAGCCTTTGACAAGATTTCCGATCCGTTCCGCACATTCATGCTGCGTAATGTGCGCGACAAGGACTTCGACCTTTTCGCCGATCTCGCGCGTGAGCGCGGCCAGACCGTTTCGCGTGACACCGTCGACCTGCGCATCCTGGTACCCGCCTTCATGATCTCGGAGATCCGGCGCGGCTTCGAGATCGGCTTCCTGATCGTGCTGCCATTCCTGGTCATCGACATGATCGTCGCGACGATCACCATGGCGATGGGCATGATGATGCTGCCGCCGACAGTGGTGTCGCTGCCGTTCAAGATCCTGTTCTTCGTCCTGATCGACGGCTGGAATCTGCTTGTCGGCAGCCTTGTGCGCTCCTTCAACTGACCCCGGCAACTGAATCCCGCAGCGCCGCTCTGGCGCGCTGCTCCGGCGCAGAATTCACGCAATATATTTTCGATTAACCGTCCGGTTTAGCCCTTTGGTAGGGACTTGCCCGCATATTCGCTCGCAGATGGCGGGTGATCGAATTCCAGAGATCATTGGCATGATGCCGCACCGTCATACCGGTAGAGCCGGTATGTCAAAAAAACACGTGTAAAATCAGGGTACGAGTAGCCATGTCCAGCATCATGACGAACACTGCCGCGTTGACGGCACTGCAGAGCCTGAACTCCACCAACAAGAACCTCGAAGCCACCCAGTCCCGCATCTCGACCGGCTACAAGGTCTCGCAGGCCTCGGACAACGCCGCTTACTGGTCGATCGCGACCACGATGCGTTCCGACAACCAGGCAATGTCCACCGTTTCGGACTCGCTCGGCCTCGGCGCCTCGAAAGTCGACACCGCCTACACCGGCATGAACAGCGCGATCACCACCATCAACCAGATACAGCAGAAGCTGACTGCATCTTACGGCCAGACGGATGCCTCCAAGGAAAAGACCCAGGTCGAAATCGCCGCTCTTCAGAAGCAGTTGAAGGCCTATGCCGATGGCGCCACCTTCTCCGGCACCAACATGCTGTCCGTAAACAGCGGCGCGACAGCCACGACGGCGGCCGACGTCAAGATCGTTTCGGCCTTCAACCGCAGCGCCACCGGCGCGGTTTCGATCTCGACGATCGACGTCAACGTGGAAAGCATCAAGCTGTATGAAGCTGGTACCACCGCGACACTCGCGAAGGGCATCCTCGACACGCTCCGCGTTGGCTCCACCGGTACGGCCACCCTTACTGCCTCGGCCCCGACCCTGGGCGCCGCGGCTGCAGGCACCGACACCTATTCGGTCGCCTCGCTGACCATCTTCGCGGGTGGCGTCGCTGCCAGTGATAGTCAGATCGCGCAGCAGATGACCGTCGTCGACGCGGCGCTCAAGGACATGACCAACGCCGCCACCAAGCTCGGCGCGGCCAAGAGCAGTATCGACCTGCAGAAGACCTTCACCTCGAACCTGATGGACTCCATCGATCGCGGCATCGGCCAGCTCGTTGACGCCGACATGAACAAGGAATCGACCCGTCTGCAGGCCCTGCAGGTCCAGCAGCAGCTCGGCATCCAGGCGCTGTCGATCGCCAATGGCTCGTCGCAGTCGATCCTGTCGCTCTTCCGCGGCTAATCGCTCTCAATCGACTACAGCTAGACAATCGGGCCGCGCCAAAAGCGCGGCTCGATTTGCGTTTTTGCTCCAGCCCCGCGCAACCGTCACTCCTTAACTCTCGAAAGCCAGCGCTTAACAAGCTGTTAACCATGTCGCGCTAGTTATGGTTAACCAATAGCTTACAACAGTTGGCGAATCGGCCCTACCGGCACGATAGCAGCGTTGAACGGGCCTATCCGGCATGTCTGAGCATGTCGGCTTTTGAGAAGGAGCGACTTTCTTGGCGAGCATCATGACAAACGCTTCGGCGTTAACCGCGCTTCAAAGCCTCAGCGCCACCAACAAGTCGCTCGAGCAGACGCAGGCTCGTATATCGACGGGCTATCGGGTCTCGCAGGCCTCCGACAACGCCGCCTACTGGTCGATCGCCACCACGATGCGCTCGGACAACCAGGCCCTGTCGACGGTGCAGGATGCGCTCGGCCTCGGCGCCTCGAAAGTCGATACCGCCTATACCGGCATGAACAATGTGCTGACGACCATCGGCCAGATCAAGACCAAGCTGCTTTCGACCGTCGGCCAGACGGATGCAGCCAAGGCAAAAACCCAGACCGAGATCAAGGCGCTTCAGGCGCAGATGAAGTCCTTTGCCGATGCGGCCACTTTCTCCGGCTCCAATTTCCTTGCGGTGACCTCCAAGCAGGTCGCGGCCAACTATGACGGCGTCCAGCCCGACTCCCAGATTGTTTCTTCATTCAATCGCTCCTCATCCGGCGCCATCTCGATCGGAACGATCGACATCGATGTCGAGAGCACCAAGCTCTTTGACTACGGCCTTGCCACCGACGTGAAGAACTATGGCACCCTCGATCGCCAGACTTCCATCTATTCCACGGGAGCCGCCCAGACGGAGTATGACACAGCCTATGCTGCCGCGATCGCCGGCGGAGGGACTGATATCGCCGCGAACACCGCGGGCCAAGCCGCTGTTACCGGCACCCCCGCCAAGGTCGACAACATCTCGGCCTACAACCTCGACATCACCGCACCTGGGATAACCGACGATATCATCACGCAGATGGTGAACAGGATCGACAAGGTCATGGCTCAGCTGACCGACTCCGCCACCATCCTCGGCTCCGCCAAGAGCAGCATCGACCTGCAGAAGACCTTCACCCAGAGCCTGATGGACTCCATCGATCGCGGCGTCGGTCAGCTCGTCGATGCCGACATGAACAAGGAATCGACCCGCCTCCAGGCGCTGCAAGTGCAGCAACAACTCGGCGTCCAGGCGCTGTCGATCGCCAACAGCGCCTCGCAGTCGATCCTGTCGCTGTTCAAGAACTAGTCACTGGCGCCACCGGCGCGATCCCTACTCATCCCGATTGACGGGCCGCGCCGCAAGCGCGGCCCGATTTCATTTTCGCACAAGCTTCGAGGACTACTGTTCCGGCGGACAATCATGCTGGGAGTCGTCGAACCGTGCCGGAACAGATCCAGAGCATCATCTCGAATCTCCGCGGGTTTGGCGTGAAGCGCCTTGCCATGCTGGCGGGCATCGCCGTTCTGGTGATGGGCGTCATCGGCATCGCCTCGGTCTATCTCAACCGCCCCGCCTACGACACGCTCTATGTCGGGCTCGACCGCGCGGACGTGAACCAGATCGGGCTGGTGCTGGGCGAAGCCGGCATCGGCTTCGACGTCGGCGCCGACGGAACCTCGGTGCTGGTGCCGGCCGGCACCACCGCGCAGGCGCGCATGCTGCTTGCCGAAAAGGGCCTGCCGACGAGCGCCAATGCCGGCTACGAACTGTTCGACAATGTCGGTTCACTCGGCCTCACCTCCTTCATGCAGCAGATCACCCGCGTGCGCGCGCTGGAAGGCGAGATCGCCCGCACCATCCAGTCGATATCGGGCATCAAGGCGGCGCGCGTCCACATCGTCATGTCCGAACGTGCCAATTTCCGCCGCGACGAGCAGCAGCCTTCCGCCTCGGTGGTCATCCGCTACGCCGGCATCGACGCCGAGAAGAGCGCCATGTCGATCCGCCATCTGGTCGCCGCCGCCGTCCCTGGCCTGTCGGCCGACAAGGTGACGGTGCTCGATTCCAGCGGCAATCTGCTGGCCGCGGGCGATGATCCTTCCAACACCAGCGCCGCCCGCACGCTCGGCGTCGAGCAGACCGTCGAAGCGCAGATCGGCGACAACATCCGCCGTGCCCTGACGGCCTATCTCGGCCCTGACAACTTCCGCGCCAGCGTCAAGGCCGAGGTCAACACCGACACCCGTCAGACCGAAGAAACCATCTTCGATCCGAACTCCCGCGTCGAGCGCTCGGTGCAGTCGGTGCGCGCCAACGAGAACAACAACCAGAAGCAGGCCTCGACCCCGGCCAGCGTCGAGCAGAACCTGCCCGAGACCCAGGCAACCGCCACCGATGGTCCACAATCTTCTTCGCAGAACGACCGCAGGGAAGAGATCACCAACTACGAGATCAATTCCAAGAAGATCGCCACTGTCTCCAACGGTTACACCGTCACCAAGATGTCGATTGCCGTCGTCGTCAACCAGCAGCGGCTGATGACCATACTCGGCAAGGACGCCACGCCGGAGCAGATTGCCAAGCGTGTCGCCGACATCCAGAAAATGGTGACCTCGGCCACCGGCCTGGACGAGAAGCGCGGCGACGTCATCGACGTCTCGGCTGTCGAGTTCATCGACGGGCTGGATGGCGAGGCGGTCCCTCAGGCTGGAATGCTCGATTCCATTGGCCAGCATGCCGGCACTTTGATCAATGCCGGCGCTTTCATCGTCGTCGTGTTCCTGGTCGCCTTCTTCGGTCTGAGGCCGATGGCGTCGGCGCTGACGGCGAAGGCGACACCGGCCCTGTCAGGTCCCAGCTTCGATGACGTGCAGCGCTCGCTGCCGACGCCGGAAGCAACGGCCGCCGCCGACAATGCCGCGGTCGCCGCCCTGCCCGGCTCGCGCCCAGGTCCGACGCCGCTCGACGATCTTCGCCAGAAGATCAGACCTGCGCCGCAGGATCGGCTTGCCCGAATGGTCGACCTCAACGAGGAGCGCACCGCGCAGATCCTGCGTAAATGGGCAGCCCAGGAAGTTGCGGTGTAACCATGCCCTCCGCAGCCCTCTTCGACCTTCTGCCTGATTTCGGCACACGCACGCAACGTGCCAGCAAGGCCCAGGCCACGGTCGATCCCCAACACAATCCGGAGACGCCGGCCCCGCAAGCCGATATCGGCACGCTGATTGCGGAAGCGGTTGTCCAGGCCGAGGCTGCGCTTGAGGCGCGCCTTTCGGTTGCGCATGAAGCAGCGCTCGAAGCCGAACGCCAGGCCAATGCAGAGGAAGCAAGGGTATTTCTAGAAAGCCTCGGCGACGATGTCGGCAGGGCGGTCTCGTCGCGCATCGATGCCATGGAGGCGCGTGTCACCGGGCTTGTCGCCGCCACGGTCGCCCGCATCATCGGCGGCATCGTCAGCGACGACTTGCAGAAACGTTCGATGGAGGCACTGGCCGGCGCCGTACGCGAAGCGGTCGGCGATGCCGAAGCGGTGCGCATCGTCGTGCGCGGGCCTCTCTCACTGTTCGAAACACTGAGGGCATCGCTTGGGCTCCGCGCCGCCAATCTCGACTTCGTCGAGGCACCGGGTTTCGACCTCACCGTCGCCATCGACGAGGCGGTGTTCGAGACGCGCATGGCCGAATGGTCGACGACCCTTTCAGAGGTCCTGGCATGAGCGTCGCCGAGGCCGGACACACACCCCACGAAATCATCATAGTGCGGCGTGGTCATGACGACCATGACGAGGCCCACCATGGCGGCGTCTGGAAGATCGCCTTCGCCGATTTCATGACGGCCATGATGTGTTTCTTCCTGGTCATGTGGCTGATCAACGCCGCCAACGAGCAGACCAAGGCAGCCGTCGCCAGCTACTTCAACCCGGTCAAGCTGGTCGACCGCAATTCGAGCCGCAAGGGCCTGGAGGATCTCGGCGACGGTCCGCGCGCGATCGGGACGACGGCCGACAATCCGAAGAAGGCGACCAACAAGGCCGGTCAGGACGGCGACGGCTCGGCGGACCGCAAACAGGACAAGCAAGAACTCCCGCAGGCGGAACACTCCGACGAGCATCTGTTCGCCGATCCTTACGCGGTGCTTTCGGAAATCGCCACCGATACCGGTGTCATGCAGAACGTCAGTCAGAAGGGCGACGGCGGCGCGCAGGCCGCCGGCCCGGCGACAGGCGCCTCCGGCGGCGCCTCCTATCGCGATCCCTTCGAGCCTGATTTCTGGTCGCAGCAGGTGGCGGCGCCCGCCGCCGAGGCTAGTGCCGAGCGCACCAGGATCGAGGGCGATCCGGCCAAGCCCGGCGACAAGGCCGCCGAAACGCAAGTGCTCAAAGTCAAAGCCGTACCGCCTGTCGCGGCCGCACCGCTCGAGCCGCTGGCCCAGGATGCGACCGGCAAGCAAGCCATGAACCTCGCCAAGGCCGGCGACACGAAGCCAAGCGAGATCAAACCGGACGAGATGAAACCGGACTCAGCCAAGGGCGAGCCCGAAGCGCAGAAGGCCGCCAAGCCCGACGCCGGCGAGAAGGCGCCGACCGCCGCCGCCATCAAGGCCGCGGCCGACGTCAAGCGGCAGTTGGCCGATGCCTTCAAGCCCGGCGACAAGCTGCACGACGGCGTCTCGGTTGAAGCCACCGACAAGGGCGTCGTCATCTCGATCACCGACCAGTTCGACTTCGGCATGTTCGAGGTCGGCTCGGCGCTGCCGCGCCGCGAACTTGTGCTGGCGATGGAGAAGATCGGCCGCATCGTCAACGCCCAGAAAGGCACCATCAGCATCAACGGCCACACCGACGCCCGGCCGTTCCGCAGCGATAGCTACGACAATTGGCGACTGTCGACGGCGCGTGCGCATTCCGCCTACTACATGCTCGTGCGCGGCGGCGTCGACGAACGTCGCATAACCGAGGTCGCCGGCTTCGCCGACCGCCATCCGAAGGATCCCAAGGATCCATTGTCGGCCGTGAACCGCCGCATCGAAATCCTGATGGCGACCGGCGGATGAGGCGAGCAGCCGTCACCAGCCGGTTGATTGGCCTGCTGCTGCTGGCCGGCGGACACCCGTCGACCGGCTTCGCCCAGGACGCGCTGCAGCCGTATCAGCTGGTGCGCTCGCTGCAGCTCATCCAGGACCGCATAGCCGTCGGCGATCATGCCGCCCTGCCGATGCAGGCCAAGCTGCTGGAGATGGCGGATGCGCGCCTGCGCGCGGCGGATGCCGAGGATTACAAGGATCCCAGGAACTTTCGCGCCCTGCTTGTCTACGGCATGAGCGGCGGCAATCCGGTGACCGTCGAGGTCGCCACGTCGCGCGCCACGACGGACCCGCAAAGCCTTGTCATAGCCAAAGGCGTGATCGACTACCTGACCGGCCGGCCCGGCGAGGCGATCGAAGCCTTGAGGCCGATCGATCCGCTGGCACTGCCTCCCGATCTCGGCGCTTTCCTTGCCCTGGTCAAAGGCTCGCTGCTTGCCGGCGACCAGCCGGCGGCCGCACTCCGTCTGCTCGATGAGGCAAGATTGCTCGGCCCCGGCACGCTGGTCGAGGAAGCGGCACTTCGCCGTTCGGTCGGCATTGCAGTCGCGCAAGGTGACGCGGCACGCTTCGCGCTTGCCTCCACCCAGTATGTCGAGCGCTACCTCCATTCGCCCTATGCCAGCCAGTTCGCCGACTCCTTCGTCTCCGGCGTCATCGCGCTGCATATGTCGATCAGCCAGGACAAGCTGGGCGACATCACCTCGATGATGGATTCCGAGCGCGAGAAGGTGATCTATCTGCGCATCGCCCGCCGCGCCGCGATCGATGGCCTGAACGACCTGTCGGCTTTTGCCTCGGCGCGGGCCGAGCAGGGCCGCGACGGCAACACCAACCAGGACGATCCTCGCGCCCTGCTCTATGCCAGCCTTTCCACCGTCACCTCGGGCACCATCGAGGACGTCCGCGCCAAGCTTGGCAAGATCGACCGCAGCCGGCTGTCGGAAGGCGATCGCGCCTTGCTCGACGCCGCGCAAGCTATTGCCGGCGAAGTCGTCGCGCCGCCCGCCGCCGTTCCCGAGGAAAGGCCTGCCCCTGTCGCGGCCGAGCAACCACCGGTGCCCGAGATCGCCACGGCGCAAGGCGCCGATGACAGCGGACTGCCACCGGTCGAAGGCGCGATCCCGGAGCAACCCGCCGTCACCGCGGCTTCCAACGGACCAGCCGCCAATGCGGCGGTTGCGGCGGCGTCTGGCGACGTGGCGACTGTCGTGCCGGCCTCGGCGCCATCGCCCGCTGCCGAGCCCACCGATCCGACCGACGCCGCCATGACCAGAACACGTCGACAGCTCGACCTTATCGACCAGATGCTTGGAGCCGCCCCCAAATGACCACCAGCCTCGGCTCGGCCCTGCCAGGATTTGCCTCCACGCGCGCGACGTCGGAGCAACCGGCCGCGAATGGCAGGAACGACGACGACGGCTTCGGCAAGATGCTGCACGGCGACACCGGTCCCGCCCGCCAAGAACGGCAGCCGACGACGGAAGCGGGATCTCGCGACCAGCGCTGGGGCAAGCTCGCTGCCGGTCTTGCCGGGCATGCCGGCAAGGCCGAGCCGCCATCGGCCGATCCAGAAAAGATCGCCTCGGTTAAAGGGCCGACCGTGAAAGCCAGCAAGGATGACCTGGAAGCAAAGTCGCACAAGGACGATGCCGACGCCGAAGAGACGGCTCCGGACGCCGATGCCGAGCCGCTTCAGGACGACCTGCCGCTGCTGATCGCATTTCATGACCTGCGCCATTTCTCGACATCGTCCAAGGCAGCCGGGCGCGATGCGGCACTGGGCGAGAGCCCGTCGGACCCGGCGCTCGACCGGCAGGCTCCACCGCCAAAGACCCACCGGTCAAAGTCCACGACCGGACAAGAGGCTCTCGAAACCATGTCGAAGCCGGAGCAGGCTTCGATCGCCGACGGACCTCTGACGGAACTTGACGCTCAGCCACAGAGCGCCGCCGGTGCTGTCTCGAGTGCGCCGAAACGCGACAACACGGTGGCAACCCAGAAGCAGCCGGACGCGCCGGCTGCCGACGTGCCCGGCGTACGGCCGAGGCACGCCGCATCGACGATGAAGAGTATCGAGGATGTCCAGTCCGCGATGCGGCCCGAGGCGGGAAAACAATCCCTGTCCGCCGCTCGCATCGACGTGGTGTCCGAACAGAGCTACCCGGCACCGCCGCAAAGTCCCATCAGCCAGGCAGCCCTCGATGTGATCAACGCCATAGCCGCCGACAACGGCCCGCAAAAGGCGCTTTCAGTCTCATCCGCGGCCACTCAGCCGGCCAGCCCTGTGGCCGTTCCGACACATGTGTTGAAGATCGAACTTCACCCCGCCGAACTCGGCATGGTGACGGCCAATCTTCGCCTCTCCGGAGAACAACTTTCGATTGAGCTGAAGCCCCAAACACATGACGCCTACCGTCGGCTGTCCGCCGACAGCGAGGCCATCGTCAAATCGCTGCGCGGGCTCGGGTTCGAGGTTGACAAGGTCACGATCCTGCAACCTTCGGTAGCAGTTCCCTCCACTGCCCGCACCGATGCAACCGCCCCTTTGCCGTCGGCAACAGGCCGCGATCCATCGTCCTTTCAACCGGGGAATTCGGGAACTGGCAGTAGTGGAGCCGGCGGCCAGCAACCGGGCCGGCAGTCCACGGGGAACCGCAACGATGACGCGCAGGACTACGGCCGCGGCACTTCGCCTTCTCGCGAGCGCGCTGGCGATATCTTTATCTAGCGTCGCGAGTGCCGCCGCTGCCACCACCAACCCATGCGAGCCGGAGATCCTGCGCGCCGCCGATCGCTATGGCGTGCCCGCCGGCATCCTCTACGCGGTCGGCTTGACGGAGACCGGCAACAAGGGCAGCCTTCAACCCAATGCCTTGAATATAGAGGGAAAAGCGGTCTTCCCACGAAGCCGGGCCGAAGCGCTTGCCGCCTTCGCCGACGCCCGCCGCGAGGGCAAGACGCTGATCGACCTGGGCTGCATGCAGATCAACCATCACTACCACGCGTCGCATTTTCGCAGCGTCGAGGACATGCTCGACCCACGCCAGAACGTCGACTACGCGGCGCGCTTCCTGGCCAGCCTCCATGCCCGCCACGAGACCTGGTCGATGGCCGTCGCTCGCTATCATGCCGGTCCCGACAACGATCCCGCGCAGAAGACCTATGTCTGTCGCGTCATTGCCAACATGGTCGCCACCGGCTTTGGAAAATGGACCGCGAACGCCCGCGGCTTCTGCAACCCATAAGCGTATTTTCAGCTTCTAATAAAGCAACCGCACAACCCCCCGAAAGCATATCTGGCTGCGAGCTAATGCAACCGATACGATTCCAGACTCCCAAGAAACTAGCTACAAGAAATGACGGTTGTTCAGGATTCTCCCCAGCGGTTACGCCTCTTTTCACGGGGCAAATGATTTGATTCGGAAGGCGGGGCCGATGATTGTGATCGTTGACGAGCGCGAGCTCGTAACAGAGGGATACAATTCACTTTTCGATCGTGAGGGCATCGCCTGTGCAGGCTTTGCATCCGGCGAATTCGGTGAGTGGGTGAGCTCGGCCGCCGACACCGATCTGCGCTCGGTCAGGGCCTTCCTCATCGGCGACTGCCGCGAAGGCTCCATCTCTCCCCGTCAGATCCGCGACCGCACCGGCGCTCCGGTCATTGCGCTCAGCGAGCAGCATTCCCTGGAGAACACGCTGCGGTTGTTCGAGAGCGGCGTCGACGACGTCATTCGCAAGCCCGTCCATATCCGCGAGATACTGGCCCGCATCACCGCCATCCGCCGTCGCGCCCAGGAAGACGTCGCCTACACCGAGATCGGCGCCATGCGCATCTTCATGGACGGCCGTGACCCAGAGATCGACGGTCAGCCTCTGCCCCTGCCGCGTCGTGAGCGCCGCATCCTCGAATATCTGGCGAGCAATCGCGGGCGTCGCGTCACCAAGACCCAGGTTTTCAACGCCATCTACGGCATCTTCGACGAAGAGGTCGAGGAGAACGTGGTGGAAAGCCACATCAGCAAACTGCGCAAGAAGCTGCGCGAAAAGCTGGGCACCGACCCGATCGATTCCAAGCGTTTCCTGGGATACCGGCTGGTCTTCTGATGCAGCGCCGCGCCAGCCTCGCGCAAGAAAACACGCGTAGCCTCGTAGCCAGTGGCATGGACACAGCGGAGACGTTTCGATGAGCCTCTATGGAATGATGCGGACCGGCGTGTCCGGCATGAACGCGCAGGCAAACCGCCTGTCGACGGTCGCCGACAACATCGCCAATTCCGACACCACCGGTTACAAGCGGTCCTCCGCCGAATTCTCGACGCTGGTCATGCCGTCGACGGGCGGCGCCTACAATTCTGGCGGCGTCACCACGACGATCCGTCAGGCGGTCAGCGATCCGGGCGTGCTCCAGTACACGACCTCGGTCTCCGACCTTGCCGTCAGCGGCGATGGTTTCTTTGTCGTTCAAGATCCGAGCGGTACGCCCTACCTGACCCGCGCTGGCGCCTTCGTTCCCGATGGGCAGGGCAGGTTGGTCAACTCGGCCGGCTTCCAGCTGATGGCCTACAGCTACGACAACGGCGTACCGGCGGCAACGGTCAACGGTTTCGAGGGATTGGTCCCGGTTGTCATCTCCGACCAGGGAATGACCGCGACGCCGAGCACCGAGGGTAGCTATGCCGGCAACCTGCCGGCGGGCGCGACACCGGTCGCGACCGCCAACCTGCCCGCCGCCAACGCTGCGGGCGCGCAATACACGTCGAAATCCTCGATGGTCGCCTACGACAACCTCGGCAACAAGAAGTTGCTCGACGTCTATTTCACCAACACCGGCGCCGGCACCTGGCAGGTGGCGGTCTTCGATCAGTCGAAGGCCACCCCTGGAACATCGTTCCCCTATACCGCCGGCGGCTTGCTGGGCTCGGCCAACCTGACCTTCGACACCACCACCGGCAAGCTCACCGGCACTCCCACCGGCGTTTCATTTACCGTGCCGAACGGCGCCAGCCTCAATCTCGACCTGTCGGCGCTGACCCAGCTCGGCACCGGCTTCACCGTTTCCGATGCCCAGGTCAACGGCAACGCGCCGAGCACCATCGACAAGGTCCAGATCAGCAAGGACGGCACCATCTACGCCCAGTACAAGGACGGTTCCACCAAGCCGCTCTACAAGATCCCGCTGGCCGACGTGCAGAGCCCGGACCAGCTCACCGCACTGCCCGGCAACGTCTACTCGCAGGGCACCGAATCGGGCGCGGTCCGTGTCGGCTTCGCCAATGAAGGCAAGCTCGGCTCCATCATCTCGGGCGCGCTCGAGAATTCCAACGTCGATATCGCCGAAGAACTGACCAACATGATCGCGGCGCAGCGCAGCTACACCGCCAATTCGAAAGTCTTCCAGACCGGTTCCGATCTGATGGACGTCCTTGTCAACCTGAAGAGATAAGACGGGCGCCGCCCGCGAAAGACCCGCATGTCACTGTCTACCGCATTGAGTATCGCCCAGTCGGCGCTTATGAACACCGCGCGACAGACCAGCGTCGTCTCGCGCAACGTCGCCGACGCTTCCAATCCGGACTATTCGCGCCGCCAGGCCATCGTCACCAGCACGGCGCCGGGCGCGCGTTCGGTTGATATCCAACGCGTCACCAACGACCTCTTGTTCCGCCAGAACCTCGGCGCGCTGTCTGTCTGGAGCGGCCAGAACGCACTCTTCAGCGGCATGGATCAGCTGGGCGTTGCGGTCAACGGCGTCGACAATGCGTCCTCGCCCTCGACCGCGATCGCCAACCTGCAGCAGGCGCTGCAGCTCTACGCCACCTCGCCGTCCAACCAGAACCTCGGCGCCAGCGTCATCGACGCCGCCAAGCAGGTTGTGCGTTCGCTGAATGAGGGCTCCAAGGCCGTCCAGGATTTCCGCACCCAGACCGACGGCCAGATCGCCACGGCGGTCGACGACCTGAACTCGCTGCTCAGCCAGTTCCAGGATGCCAACACGGCGGTCATGTCCGGAACCCGCTCCGGCAACGACGTTTCCGACGCGCTCGACCAGCGCGACGCGCTTTTGAAGAAGATTTCGAACTATGTCCCGGTATCGACCTTCACGCGTGGCGACAACGACATGGTCATCACCACCGGCGACGGCACGACATTGTTCGAGACGATACCGCGCGCGGTCAGCTTCGCGGCGTCGGCCGGCTACACCGCGGGCGCCGCCGGCAATGCCGTCTATATCGACAATGTGCCGATCTCGGCGGGAGCAGGCGGCAACACCAGCGCCAGCGGCACGCTTGCCGGCCTGCTGCAACTGCGCGACGGCGTCGCCACGACCATGCAGAGCCAGCTCGACGAGACCGCGCGCGGCCTGATCACGGCCTTTGCCGAAACCGCACCGGCAATGCCCAATGCCGCGGGCCTGTTCACATGGTCGGGCGCGCCGGCCGTGCCGGCAGCGGGCACGCTGATCAACGGCCTCGCCGCATCCATCAGCGTCAATGCGGCGATGGACCCGAGCGCCGGCGGCAATCCGACGCTGCTGCGCGATGGCGGTGCCAACGGCGCGGCCTATGTCGTCAACACCGGCGGCGCATCCTATTCCACCCTGCTGATCGCCTATGGCGATCGGCTCGACCAGCCGATGACCTTCGACCCCGCCGCCGGGGTTTCGGCAACGTCCAGCGTTTCCGATTACGCGGCCAACTCGATCGGCTGGTTCGAGGGCGTGCGCCAGCAGGCATCGACCGCTTCCGACGCCAAGGAAGCACTGGCCTCGCGCAGCGCTGAGGCGCTGTCCAACGCGACCGGCGTGAATGTCGACCAGGAAATGTCGCTGCTCCTCGACCTCGAGCACACCTATCAGGCGTCAGCCCGGATGATGAAAACCGTCGACGACATGATGGCGGCCTTGCTCAACGCGGTGGGATAATCCATGACTTCCGTCTCGTCAGCCGCCATATCGAATGCCATGCGCTCCCAGCAGATGCGCATGCAGGCCGATCTCGTCAAAGCCACGAAGGAGTCCTCAAGCGGCAAGGTCGCCGATGTCGGCCTGGCTCTCGGAGGGCGCACCGCCCAGTCCGTCACCTTCCAGCGCGATCTCGACCGGCTCAATGTCATCATCGACTCCAACGGCCTGGTCGGCGCCCGGCTTTCCTCGACGCAGACCTCGCTTGGCCAGCTCTCCGGCGCCGCTCAGACATTCCTGTCCGCCCTGACCACCGCCTCATCAAGCGATTCTTCCAACAGTCTTACCCGGGATTCCGGCAAAGCGACCATTCAGCAGCTGACCTCGATCCTCAACACCAGCGTCAACGGCGAGTACCTGTTCGCCGGCACCAACACCGACGTCAAGCCGATCAACGACTTCAGCGCCGCGGGCTCGCCGGCAAAGGCGGCATTCGATGCTTCCTTCGTCACCAATTTCGGTTTCACCCCGGATGACCCGGCAGCCGCCAATATCACTGCCGCGCAGATGGACGATTTCATCACCAACGATGTCGTGCCGCAGTTCATGGGTCCGGGCTGGCAAGGCAACTGGTCGAACGCCACCGACCAGCAGATCGTCAGCCGCATCGCGCTCAACGAAACCACACCGACCTCGACCAGCGCCAACAGCGACGGTATCCAGAAGCTCGCCATGGCGGCAACCATGGTTGCCAGCCTGATGTCCAGCAACATCAGCCAGGCTGCGAAGAACACGGTCGTCAGCCGCTCAACGTTGCTGGTCGGCGAAGCGCTGAGCGGCATTGCCCAGGTTCAGTCCGAGACCGGCATCGTCCAGAAGCGGCTGTCCGATGCAAACGACCGTATGAAAACACAGACCGATCTATTCGAACGGCATATTGTCGATCTCGTTGGCGTCGATCCAGCCGAAGCCGCGACCCGCGTCGCCGACCTGACGCAGCACATCGAAACGTCCTTCGCGCTGACCGCACGCCTGCAGCAGCTCAGCCTGCTGAATTACCTGACCTGACAACGCTTAACGGAACGGTAGAGCCCCAACGATGTACCAATTCTCCTACGCCGACATCCAGAGCACCTCCGTAGCCGATGCGAAGGATCGCGAGCGGGAACTGCTGACCCGCTCGATCGACATGCTGGCGGCAGCGGCGGCGGCCGGCCACGGTTCGATGGAGGCGATCGAGGCGCTGAATTTCACCAACCGTGTCTGGACCGCTTTCGTCGAGGACCTCGGCTCCAGCGACAACGCCCTGCCCAAGGAACTGCGCGCCAACCTCATTTCCATCGGTCTGTGGCTGCTGCGCGAGGCGGAGGACATTCGCCAGGGCCGCACCAACAATTTCGAAGGGCTGATCGAAGTGTCCCAGATCATCAGGGACGGCATTCAATGACCAACACGCTGAAGATATCGCTCAAGCCGAATGAAAAGATCTACATTAACGGCGCCGTCATCCGTGTCGACCGCAAGGTCACCGTCGAATTGATGAACGACGTGCAGTTCCTGCTCGAAAGCCACGTGATCCAGGCCGAAGATGCCTCGACGCCGCTCAAGCAGCTGTATTTCATCCTGCAGGTCATGCTGATGAATCCGGCCGGCGCGGCCGCCGCGCGCGACATGTTCCGCCGCTCGCTGCCGTTGCTGCTTGCAAGCTTCGAGGACACTCAGATCTGCGGCGCGCTGAAACAGATCGACCGCATGGTCGGCGAGGATCATATTTACGAGGCGCTGAAGGCAATTCGCGCGCTCTATCCGCTCGAACGCCGCGCGCTGGGTGGCAATGACGACGTTCCGGGTGCCGAGCGCCCGCTGGCTGTGGGAGCACGATACTGATGAACGTGGACATGACGACGACGATACCGACCGGCACCAACCAGGCCACCGCGTCGACTTCGAAGACAGCGGTCGACTACCAGTCCTTCCTGAAGCTTCTGATCGCCGAGATGAAGAACCAGGATCCGACGAAGCCGATGGACTCGACGCAGTACGTCGCCCAGCTCGCCACCTTCTCGCAGGTCGAGCAATCGGTGCAAAGCAACACCAAGCTCGACCAGATCATGCAGTCGTCGGCGCTGTCGCAGGCCGACGCGCTGATCGGGCGCTCGATAACCTCCGCCGACGGCAAGACGACGGGCACGGTGGCGTCGGTGCGCCTCGCCAGCAGCGGCCTCATCGCCGTGCTGCAGAACGGCACCGAAGTCGCGGTCGGCCCGGGAGTCTCGGTCAAGGCAGCGAGCTGACGTTTTCGACAGAGAGCCAGTCCCATGAACGAGGCCGACGCTCTCGACATCGTCCAGTACGCGGTGTGGACGGTGCTCACCGCATCCGCCCCGGTGGTGCTTGTCGCCATGGTGGTCGGCATCGGCATCGCCCTCATCCAGGCGCTGACACAGGTCCAGGAGATCACCTTGACCTTCGTGCCGAAGATCGTCGCCATCATGCTGGTGGTGGCGCTGACCGGCCCTTTCATCGGCAGCCAGATATCGGCCTTCACCAACGTCATCTTCGAGCGCATCCAGAACGGGTTCTGAGCGGCAGCTATCCGTCCGGATTGTGTTGAAACGAATGCCAACGCTTGCGCGCGGCTGGGGCTAGCTAGATTGCCGTTTTGCATTCGGGTAGGTCGGTTGCCGGCCCGATGCATCCTCGGATCTGGCGGCGGACAAGGGCGTGGACCTCCTCTATCCCATTGTTGGACCATGGGCTTTTTCGAAAGACATTCGCCCTTTGCGGCGCCATGCCCTACTTTCGGCAAACGGTCTGAGCAAACGGATCGCCTGACGAATCGGCACGACATGGCAGGAACCCCCGATGATTGACGAAAAGCCGGACAGCGAGAGCGTCTCGGCGCTGGCGCCTTTCCGGCACGGCATTTTCCGCGCCGTATGGGGCGCAAGTCTCATCTCCAATTTCGGTGGCCTGATCCAGGGCGTCGGCGCCGCCTGGATGATGACCACGATCGCCACCTCGCCCTATCAGGTGGCTCTGGTCCAGGCTTCGACCACCTTGCCGATCATGCTGTTCGCGCTCGTCGCCGGCGCCATCGCCGATAGTTTCGACCGGCGCAAGGTGATGCTGGTCGCCCAGACCTTCATGCTGGTCGTCTCGGTGCTCCTGACCCTGTTCACCTATTCGGGCCTGATCACGCCGTGGACGCTGCTTGCCTTCACCTTCCTGATCGACAGCGGCACCGCGCTCAACAGCCCGTCATGGCAGGCTTCCGTCGGCGACATCGTCCCCCGCAACAAGGTGCCGGCAGCCGTCGCGCTCAACTCGATGGGCTTCAACCTGACCCGCAGCGTCGGTCCTGCGATCGGCGGCATCATCGTCGCCGCGGCCGGTGCGGCGGCCGCGTTTGCGGCCAACGCGGTGAGCTATATCGGCCTGATCGTCGTGCTGGCGCGCTGGAAGCCGGACGTGCCGGTATCGACCTTGCCGCGCGAGTCGCTGGGCGCCGCCATGGGCGCCGGCCTGCGCTATGTCGCCATGTCGCCCAACATCGGCAAGGTGCTGGTCAGGGGCGCGGCTTTCGGCTTCAGTGCCGGCGCGGTGCTGGCATTGCTGCCCCTGGTGGCGCGCGATGTCGTCAAGGGCGATGCCCTGACCTACGGCATCATGCTTGGCGCCTTCGGCATCGGCGCGGTCGGCGGCGCCTTGATCAGCGTCAGGCTGCGGCAGCTGCTCTCCAGCGAGACAATGGTACGCTCAGCCTTCGCCGGCTTCGCCGTCTGCGCCTTCAATGCCGCCGTCAGCCATCATGCCTGGCAGACCTCGCTGGGCCTGCTTGTCGGCGGTGCCTGCTGGGTGATCGCGCTTTCGCATTTCAACGTCACGGTGCAGATGGCGACACCGCGCTGGGTGGTCGGCCGGGTGCTGTCGGTCTATCAGACCGCGACCTTCGGCGGCATCGCGCTCGGCAGCTGGATCTGGGGCGTCGTCGCCGATGCGCATGGCGCCGAAACCGCGCTGATCGCCGCCAGCATCGCCATGCTGGCCGGCGGCGCCATCGGCCTGCTTTTGCCGCTGCCGCAACAGCAGGTGCTCAACCTCGACCCGCTCAACCGCTTCAGGGAGCCGCATCTCGCGCTCGACCTGAAGCCGCGCAGCGGGCCGATTGCCATCATGATCGAATACATCATCCGCGACGAGGACGTACCCGAGTTCCTGGCCATCATGGCCGAACGCGGCCGCATACGCCGCCGTGACGGCGCCCGCAACTGGACGCTGGCGCGCGACCTGGAAAATCCGGCGATCTGGATCGAGCATTATCACACGCCGACCTGGATCGAATATGTGCGCCACAATGGACGCATCACCCATGCCGACGCCGTCATCGGCGAGCGCATCCGGGCACTGCACAGCGGCGACGAGCCGCCGCGCGTGCGGCGCATGATCGAGCGCCCGACGACCGCCGGCACGGCTCTCGTGATGGCCAAGGGACCGATCGAGCATTAGGCTTCGCAACCGCGCCTGCCCTCTCTGGCATCCGGCTTGGCTTCCCCTACCCCTCGCCCGACAGGTCCCGGCGCGCCTTATCGAGTTCCTCGGCGTAGCGCCGCATCAAATGACCTTCGGTCAAAAGCCCCAGCACGATATGGTCGGTGAAATCCTCGACCACGGCGAGTTCTTCGGCGCCCGCGCGCTGGAACGTTTCGGCGGCGGCCTGCACGTTCATGCTCGGCACCAGCACCGCGTCCTTGTACTTGGCAAGATCGCGCACCGGCACCTCGCCGTCGGAAGGATCGCTGTGCAGTTCAGCCACGATCAGCACGCCGACATAGCGATCACCCGCGTCGACGGCTATGACGCGCTGGGCCGAGCCTAGCGTCACTTGCTTGCGGAAGGCGGCCAGCGTCGTCGAGGCATAAATGGTCTTGATGTCCTTGCGCATCATCGAGCCTACGGTGAGGCTGCGCATCCAGCCGACATCGTGAGCGCTGCGGATGGTCTCGCCGCGCAGATGGAAGCGCCACGTCGAGAAGGAGTAGCCAAAGGTCTCGCGCACCAGGATCGCCGAAATGATCGAGGCCGCAAGCACGACACCGGTCAGCGTCAGGTCGCGGGTCGATTCCAGCGCCAGGAAGGTCATCGTCAGCGGTCCGCCGACGACGCCGACGGCGAGCGACGTCATACCGACGACGGCGGCGACGGCTGGGTCGATGCCGGTTGCCGGGGAGACGACGACCATCACATCCGCAAACGCCTTGCCAAGCAGGGCGCCAAGGAACAGCGAGGCAAAGAACAATCCGCCGCGAAAGCCCGACCCCAGCGAGACCGCCGATGCCGCCAGCTTGAGCACGAAGACGCTGGCCACCACGGCCAGCCCGTAGTTCATCGAGAATTCGCGATGCAGCGCGCCATGGCCGCTGGACAAGACCTGTGGCGTGATCAGCCCCAACAAGCCGACGACGACGCCGCCGATGACGGGGCGCAGCGACGCATCGATCGATAGCCTGGCAAAACCACGCTCGATCAACGTCACCAGATGCATGATTGCGATCGAGGCGGCGCCGCCCAGCAAGCCAAGCAGCAGGAACGGCACGTACTGGCTGGCGGTGAGCGCCGGCAGGCCCGAAAGCTCGAGCGGAAAAGGCACGCCGCCGAACATTTCGGCGGTCAGCGAGGCTGAGATCGCGGCGGTCATGACCGGCGCGACATTGGCGACCGAATAGATGCCGATGATCAGTTCGAAGCCGTAAAAGGCGCCGGTCAGCGGTGCATCGAAGGCGGCCGCTATGGCGCCGGCCGCACCACAGCCAACCAGGATGCGGACATCGTTGCGGCGCAGCCTGAAGAAGCGCGCCAGCCATGACGCCAGGCCGGACCCGACCTGCGTGTAGCCGGCTTCCAGCCCGACCGAGGCGCCAAAACCGCTGGAGATCATCGTCTGGCCGGCGATGATGAAGGTGTCGGTCAGCGACATGCGTCCGCCATAGAGCGCGTTGGCTTCGATCGGGTCGATCGGGGTACGGAATTTCCGGATTCTGAGCCAGATCACCGTTAGCCCGAGCAGGATGCCGCCGATCGCCGGTACCAGCGCCTGCACCGGACTGGTGAGCGAGAACATGCCTGAAAGCCGACCACCGGGCTGGACGCCGAACAACAGCCCGTGCAGGCCCTGCACGATCTGGCTCATCGCCGTGACCAGCACGCCCGCCATCACGCCGACGGCGCCGGCCAGAATGACCACCGCGATGCCGCGCGCCTCGAGCAGCGGCACCGATCGGATCAGCACCGCGCGCAGCCGGCGGGCGTAGACTTCGCTGTGGTTTCTGGAAAGCACCGGGGCGGCTCGCCGACATCACAAAAGGCAGTGGAAGGCCCGCCTGATACGCCCGGCGACAGGGCATGGCAACCGCAATGGCGACAGACGAGGCGCCATTGTGGCAAACCGATCAGGTCGGCATGGGCTCGCCGGCTTCATAGAGCACGAGGTTGCGCTCGCCGATGCCAAGCGCCGGCCAACTCGCACGCCAGTCCGCAATGTGCGGCGAGGCGAAATGCGCGTCCAGTGCTGCCCGGTCGCTCCAGACTTCGGTGACCCGAATGAGCCCGGCATCGAGCACATCCTGCGCGTAGGAATATTGGACACAACCGGGCTCCGCGCGGCTGCCGGAAACCATGCGTTCCATGGCGGGCTTGGCTTCCTCCAATTTGTTCGGCGGCAAGCGGATGGTGCCGATGATCAAAAGCATGGGGTTTTCCTTCTTTCGCAAAGTCGGCCGGCGCGAATGACCCGCGCATGATCGCCCGAACTAGCCAGTCTCCCACCCTCGCGCAAGCTTGGCGGGCTACCCTCACAGGGCTGTCGCGCGCTCGGCAGTCTATGGTTTTGGGGACGACATGGCGATCAGCGAAAGCATCCAGCCCGGCGCGGTGGCCAAGAACGGTCGCGACGTCTTCTTTGCCATCGGCATCGTCATCATCCTGGCCGTGCTGTTCCTGCCGATCCCGGCCTTCCTCATCGACATCGGCCTCGCCTTCTCGATCGCGCTTTCGGTGCTGATCCTGATGGTGGCGCTATGGATCCAGCGGCCGCTCGATTTCTCGTCATTCCCGACCGTGCTGCTCATCGCCACCATGCTCAGGCTATCGCTCAACATCGCCACCACGCGCATGATCCTGTCGCATGGAAACGAGGGTACGCACGCCGCTGGCTATGTCATCGCCGGCTTCTCCAAGCTGGTGATGGCCAGCGACTTCGTCATCGGCCTCATCGTCTTCATGATCCTGATCGTGGTGAACTTCATCGTCATCACCAAGGGCGCCACCCGTATCGCCGAAGTCGGCGCCCGCTTCACCCTGGACGCCATCCCCGGCAAGCAGATGTCGATCGACGCCGACCTCTCCGCCGGTATGATCGACGACAAGACCGCGCAGTTGCGCCGTCGCGAGTTGGAAGAGGAATCCTCCTTCTTCGGCTCGATGGACGGCGCCTCGAAATTCGTCCGCGGCGACGCCATCGCCGGCCTCATCATCACCGCCATCAACATAGTCGGCGGCATCGCCATCGGCTACATCAGGCATGGCATGGGCATGGGCGAAGCCGCCGACGTGTTCATCAAGCTGTCGGTCGGCGACGGCCTCGTCACCCAGATTCCGGCGCTCATCGTCTCATTGGCCGCCGGCCTGCTCGTCTCCAAGGGCGGCACCCGCGGCTCGACCAACCAGGCGGTGTTCGGCCAGCTCGGCGCCCACCCGCGCGCCCTCTACGTGGCGGCATCGCTGCTCGTGCTGCTCGGCCTGATGCCCGGCCTGCCGCTGTTCCCGTTCTTTGCGCTCGCCGCCGGCATGGCCGGCCTCGGCTATGTCATCCCGATGCGCGCCAACCGCGTCCTCGCCGAAGCCGAGGCGATCAAGGACCAGGAGAAGGCGACCAAGGTCGAGGAGGAGAAGAACTCGGTCAAGGCCTCGCTCGCCACCGCCGAGATCGAACTCTTGATCGGCAAGCAGCTGTCGACAAGGCTGCTGACGTCGCATCAGGAACTGGTTTTCCGCATGGGGAAGATGCGCAAGAAATTCGCCACCCAGTACGGCTTCGTCGTGCCGGAGGTGCGTGTCGCCGACGATTTCGCCATCCCGCCGAAGAGCTATCAGATCAAGGTGCATGGCACCGTGGTGGCCGAATACCAGATGCGCGTCGGCGAGATAATGGTGCTGCTTGGCAACCGCGACATACCCGAAATACCGGGCGAGGAAATCCGCGAGCCGGCCTTCGGCATGCGCGCCTATTCGGTGGTCGAAACCTTCGCCGAGGATCTGAAGCGCGAGAACTACACCTTCGCCGACAACATGTCGGTGCTGCTCACCCATCTCTCGGAGGTCATCCGCAACAACCTGCCGCAGCTTCTGTCCTACAAGGACATGAAGGCGCTGCTCGAACGGCAGGACCAGGAATATCGCAAGCTCGCCGACGAGATCTGCACCACGCACATCTCCTATCCCGGCCTGCAGGCGGTGTTGAAGCTGCTGCTCGCCGAGCGGGTCTCGATCCGCAACCTGCATCTGATCATCGAGGCGATCGCCGAGATCGCGCCGCATGTGCGCCGCACCGAGCAGATCGTCGAACATGTCCGCATCCGCATGGCCCAGCAGATCTGCGGCGACCTCTCCGAGAGCGGCGTTTTGAAGGTGCTGCGCCTCGGCAACCGCTGGGACCTCGCCTTCCACCAGAGCCTCAAGCGCGACGCCAAGGGCGAGGTGCGCGAGTTCGACATAGACCCACGCCAGCTCGAGGAGTTCGGCCAGGACGCGACCAAGGCGATCAAGAAATTTCTGGAAGCCGGCGAGCGTTTCGTGCTGGTCACCGCGCCCGACGCCCGCCCCTATGTGCGCATGATCATCGAGCGGCTGTTCACCACGCTGCCGGTGCTCAGCCACGTCGAAATCGCCAAGGGCGTCGAGATCAGGGTGCTCGGAACCATATCGTGAGCGTGCTCTCGCAAGGCGTCGTCATCGCGGCGTTCCTCGCCTTCTGCCGCATCGGCGCCTGCTTCATGCTGATGCCGGGCCTGTCCAGCGCCCGCGTTCCGGTCCAGGTCAGGCTGTTCGTGGCGGTCGCCGCCACCGGCGGCCTGCTCGCCTTCCTGTGGGACAAGATCTTTCCCTTCGTCGACCCGCGCCCGCAGATCCTGGTGCCGATGATCATCTCGGAACTTCTGGTCGGCGGCCTGATCGGCGCCATGACCAGGCTCTACATGGAAGCCCTGCGCTTCATGGGCTCGGCCATCGCCATGCTGATCGGCTATGGCGGCAGCGGCGGACCGGCGATCGAGGAGCCCGAACCCCAGGCGGCCCTTGCCGCCATCATCTCGTTTTCGGCGCTGCTGATGCTGTTTGTCTTCGATTTCGACCACGAGATAGTACGCGCGCTGGTTTCTTCCTACACGGTCGCGCCGGTCAATATCTTCTTCAACCCGCAGGCGGCACTCGTCGATGTCACCGACACGGTGTCGGACACGTTTTTCCTGGTCATCCGCCTCGGCAGCCCGTTTGTCGCCTATGCCATTCTCGTCAATCTGACGATCGGCTTCGTCAACAAGCTGACCCCGCAGATCCCGATCTATTTCATCTCCCAGCCCTTCATCATCGCCGGCGGCATGATCATCTTCTACTTCGCCATCGGCACCATGCTGTCCTTGTTCGTCGACGGCTTTGTCGACCTGACGCTGGCGAGATAGAAATGAGCACGCGCAAGGACCGCCTCAGGAAACTGGTCAAGGTGCAGGAGCAGCTGAAGGCGCTGCACGAAACCCATCACGCCACCTTCCTTGCGGCAGCCAGCGCCGCCGAGGCCGAAGCCCGTGATCTGGTCGGACATTTCGACCAGGCCGATTCGCTTTCCGGCCTGTTCCCCGATCTCTACCATCGCCGCATCGCCCAGGCCGTCGTGCGCCAGGAGGCGAACCTGGCAAGCGCGAAGCAGGAAGCCAGCCTCATCGCCGCCGCGACCGCGCGCACCAACATGGTCGAGCGCGCCTACAAGAACGTGCGCAACCGCGACGAGCGCGAACGCTCCGACCGCGAACGGCTGGATATCATCGCGCAGAAGCGGCCATGAGCAGTGCCGAGTCCTGATCGTTGGCCAAACCCATCAAGCTGATCCTCTCAAACGTACGGAATTGCGGTTGCTAAAAGCGCCCATCCGCCTGTTGCGGGAATTGCCGGCCGACGTCCATGCTTACTTCAGTGACCAGCTTGCGGCGAAGGGCCATGGCGTAGTCGTTTGGCCCCTTCGGCGTTATGACGAAGGCTTGCGAACCGCCAATGACCGATTTGGCAAAATAGGATGCCAACGGTTGATCGGGATCCTCATCTTGCGTTGGAATGGCGATCGCGTTGATCGTATACCCCTTGGCAATGGCGTTCAGCCTGCTCGGCTGAACAGGAAGTCCGTCGTTGTTCTCACCATTGGAGGAGATGTCGATTACTTTCTTCGCTGCCTTTCCCGGAAACTGGTCAAGCAGAAGACTACCGACGTCAATAGCGGAGGAAACGGATGTTCCTCTTCGCCCTCTACGGGTGAAGCCTGTATCGCCTTTCTTGCTGATCACCGACGCGGCCGCTCTGGCATCCTCCAGCCCGCAGATGCTTGTCCACGGCAGCACAATGCGTGTGTGCCCGGGACTCGACCATTCAAAGTAGGCCACGCTGATGCAGCCAGCGTAGTTCCGCGTGATGGCCGCGATGATCTCTGGCGAAGTGAGCGCCGCGGCATGACCCTCGCGCTGTAGATCGGCAATCTCTGGATCGATCGAGGACGAGAAGTCGACAGCGAATACAACGGCAACATCAACGTCGGCTGCGTGTGCCTGCAGTCCCCAAAACACCGAAGCTGCAAGTATCCCCGCCACTCTCAAATACGAATTGATCCGTCTTGCCGGTTCTCTGGTCGATCGCCGAACCTGCCGGCGAAAGCCGGCCGCTGCAGACGTGCTGGGCGGCCGTCGGGTTGGGAATACGTTCGCATCAACCGCAAGGGTCATCACATTCCTCCATTGGACCTGAATTGGCGGCGGCACGATCGTCCGGCCAGGCTGCTGGAGTAGCGGCAATGGCAAAGGCCGCGTCGAAGGGTTGAACCGGGCGGGCCAGCAAGGGCGCGCATGCCTGCGGCGTTCGGTTCGACATTGCGACGGACAGGATCGCACCGAGAATGATCGCTGCACCCAGTGCGCCCGCGGGTGAGTACCGTTCGCCGAGGAAGATCGCCGCGCCCAACGCCCCGAAGACGCTTTCGGCACTGACGATCACGGCGGCATGACTGGCCGGGGTGAAGCGCTGGGCGGCAATCTGTATGCCGAAGGCGATTGCGGTGGAGAACACGCCAAGGACCGCGAGTTCCGGGCCGGCCGCAAGTGCAGCGGCCAGCGACAGGTTGCCTTGCAGTGCCCCGAGCGGCAGGGCAAAGGCGGCGGCGCCGAGGAACTGTGTCGCCGCAGCAGTGAACGGCCGCGCATGGGCCTGCATGTGCCGGCCAAGCTCGACCATCCAGAGCGCATAGCAGGCAGCCGACAGGATGGCGGTGAGATCGCCGCTGCCGAGGCCGGCGATCCCGCCGGACAAGAGCATGGCACCGACCATTGTCAGCCCGGCGGCGGCGGTGAGGCTCGCTGTCGGACGTTCGCCGATGAGCAGCCAGGCGGCCAGCGGTGTCATCACCGTTGCCGTGCTCACCAGGAAGCTTGCATTCGTGACCGTGGCGCCGAGATAGCAAAGCTGCTGAAGCGTGATGGAGATGGCAAACAGAACGCCCATCCTGGCCAGGCTGGAAAGATAGCCCGGCCCGGCGGGCAGTCGCCTTTCGGTCAAGACGAAAGGCAGCACAAGCAGCCCACCGATCAGGCAGCGCAGGCCGACGGCATTCAGCGGGTCGAGATGAGCAAGCACCGTCTTTTGCGCGACATTGCCGAGGCCCCACAAAGCGGCTGCAAGAAGCAGCAGCAAATTGGCTCTAGTCTTGGACACCCGCCCCCCTCGAGCCAAAGCCAGTTGTTGGCTCGGTGACCCTAATTTAGCACAGCCTAAATGACCTGCCGTCACGACAGCGCTTGAGTGCGGGGCGCTACAGTTTGCGAAGCGTTAGTTTTGAGTTAGAATTTCGTCAGGCTGGGAGAGCAAATGCAAAATGAGGGCGGCGGCGCCACAAATAGAATCTCACTCTTCGGTGGTTTCCGGATCGAAAATGGAACGGCTGATCCGCTTCGGCTGACCGGAAAACGGGGTCCTGCGATCGTTGCTTATCTGGCCCGTAGTCCCGGCATGGTGGCGACAAGGGAGAGACTGGCTGATCTGTTTTGGGGTGACAGCGATAGCGAACACTCGCGCAACAGCCTGCGGCAAACCCTCAGCGTCCTGCGTCGGGATCTGTCACGCGCCGGTGTGGATATTATCCATTCCCGCGGGGAATTGATCGGCCTCGCGCCAGACGCGGTTCGAGTTGACGTGGAGGAATTCGAAGCAGGCCTCTCGGCCCGTTCCGTGCAGGAACTCGAAAGGGTTCTGGCGAACTACACCGGGCCATTCCTCGACGGACTTTATCTGGGGAGCAGTGGATTCGATGACTGGGTCGCATCCGAACGCGACAGGCTGCTCAGCCGCGCTCTTGAGGCCTTTGAAAAACTGGCTCGTCTCGTCGACGCGGAAACCGGGGTCATCCTGGTCGATCGTGTTCTGGCCATGGAGCCGACGCGGGAAGAATCCTATCGGCTCAAGATGGAATTGCTCCTCGCATGTGGCCAACGCGACAGGGCGCTCAGGACATACGAGGCTTGCAGAAGCATGCTGAAGAAGGAGTTCGGCGTCGACGTCGGCCCGCAGACGCGAGCGCTTTGGCAATCCGTGCTCTCTGCCGCCGACACGGCGCCAAATGTGCAGTCGGCAAATACTGTTCCAGCCAGCCAGCGCTTCGGGCGCCCATCGATCAGCGTTGCCGACTTCATCAATCTGACCGGAAAGCAAGGCGACGACTTTTTCGCCAAGGGACTCGTCCAGGACATCACCACGGCCCTCTCCGAGGTAGCCGATTATGTCGTGCTCTCCGCGCTGCCACCCTCGGAGAAGAAAGGCCCTGCCGAAGAAGCCAAAGCCCCGGGAACGCTCCGGGCGCAATATGTGCTCAGCGGCAGCGTCCAGAGATCCGGCAATGGGCTGAGGGTGAACATCCAGCTTGTCGATGCCGCCGGCGGCCACAACGTCTGGGCCCAGAAGTTCGACGGCCACTCCGAGAACGCGCTCGAATTCCAGGACAGGATCGCGCAGTCTGTTGTTCTGGCCGTGATCCTCGACCTTCAACTGACCAACTGGAAAGTCCGCGACAAGAGCCCGCCCGGTCCCCCTGAAGTGCGCAGGCTGGTGAACGAAGCTCTCATGAAATATTTTGAAATGACCCGGGATTCGCTGTTGATCGGGATAGAGCTTGCCGAGAAGGCTGTCGCGATAGGTCCCGACAACGCTCTGCGAAGCGAACGCTCTCGATCGTAATTTCCATGGGCGTGGCGTTTGGCTCGCTGCCACGGGAGCCAGGGCAGATCGAGCGTGCGGTCGAGCTTGCGGAAGCAGCGGTGCGGGCAGTGCCTGACGACGAAATTGCCCGCTGCATCCTGTCATTCGCTCTCGAAAGTTCCGGTCGCATCGACGAGGCGATCGCCGAGTGCCAACATGCGATCAGCCTCAACCCGAGCTATCCGACCGGCCACGGCGACATTTCGATGCTTTTTGCGTTGCGCGGACAGGTCAGCGAAGCAGTGCGTGAGGCCAACGAGGCAATCCGGCTCGGAACGCATGACGTCATCGACTTCTGGCGTCACCATGGCCTGGTTGTCGCACTGTTCGCCGGCGGAGACGATCAGCGGGCGCTCGAAGTCGCCCGCAAGGTGGTCAGGACAAAGCCGGGATTCGTTCGCGGCGCCCTTTATTGGGCTGCGGCCGCGTCGGCAACCGGGAACAACGAAGAGGCGTCGCGGGCCATCCATCATTGCCTGTCACAACTTCCCCATCTCAACCTGGGTAATGTCTGCCCCGGCTTTGTGCCGCGCTATGTGAAGGATCATTATCACGCGAGATTCCTTGAAATGCTGTCGAGGGCCGGCCTTCCTGCTTCCTAGTGGAACCTGGCTACGCGACCGGGATCCAACCAGATCAAGCCTGCCGCTTGGCAAGCCTGCCACAAGCTTGTTGAGGCATTGTCTGGCTAAGGAAAACCGACAAAAGGCGGACTTTCTTGGCGATTTCTCCACCCAGCGACATCGTTATGGATGTGGCCCGAGCCGTCGACCCGACGGATATCGAGGCCGCCCGTGCCGCGCTGACGAAGCGGTCCGGTGGTGCTGCGGGTGCGTTTTCGGTCGACAGCGCCGCTTCGGTCGATGCCGGCTCGGTCCTGTCGCGCGCTACTGCCGACAAGGCCGCCGCCGCAACCGATCCCGCCAAGAAATTCAAGAAGTTCGAGGCGATGGTGCTGCAGACCTTCATCCAGAACATGCTGCCCAAGGACACCGAAGGCGTCTACGGCAAGGGCCTGGCCGGCGACATGTGGAAATCGCAGCTTGCCGAGCGGGTGGCCGACGTCATGGCCGAACGTGGTGGCATCGGCATCGCCAAGTCGATGCTCGCCGACCACTATGTCGAAGGCAAGCGCATCGTGCCGGTCGGTCCGGTTTCGGGCGGGCCGGAAAGGACCGAGATGGATCAACAGAACAGCCTGTCGACCTCGCTGGTGCATGAATTGCAGCGCAGGGCGGCGCGGTCGATCACCGGTGACGAGACCAACGTCAAGACAGACATCAAGATCTAGGACATAGGCCAAGAACCGGTACCCCGGTTTTGGGAAAGATCCTGCTCAACCAAGCAGATAGTGCGTATCCGAGTTCAATCTAACCAGACCGGGATTTCTCATGGCCGACTTTTCGGAATTCACCGCCAACCTGCCAGCCCGCACGACCGCGTCGGAAGCGCCGATCCCGTTCGCGCGGCCTGGCAACCTCGCCGCCATCATCGGACGTATCGAGGAAGTGGTCGAGGAAGAGACGGCCGGCATCCGCAACGCCACCAACTATGATCTCAAGGCATCGAACGCCCGCAAGAGCCGCTATCTCTACGAGCTGACCCGCGCCATGAAGGGCGGCAGCGAAGCCGAATTTCTCGAACAGCACCGCGACGGCCTGACCCGGCTGCGCCACAAGCTGGCGAAGAACGAGGCGGCGATCCTGGCGCACCTCAGCGCGGTCAACGAAGTCGCCAACCTGCTGCGGCACGCCATCCAGCGCGCCGAAACCGACGGCACCTATTCGGCCGGCGAATTCGGCTGGGCAAAGGCATGATCCCGAACACAGGGAACGCATTTGCGATCCTGCTCAGGCAGGAGGGCAACGCCGCGTTGGCATCTCAAGGCCGTGACGAGGCCCGATGATCAAGGTCATCGCCATCGCCGTCTGGATCTGCGCCGCCACGCTCGGCGCGGTGTTCTATTCGTTCCAGGCCGCGGGCGAAAAGGGCGTCGGCGAAACGCCGAAGCCGATGCTGGGCGGCCTCGACTACGTCAAGACCGATATCATTTCGGTGCCGTTGATCCGCGATTCGCAGATCGGCGGCTATTTCCTGACAAAGCTCGTCTACACGGTCGAACCCGAGCAGATAAAGAAGCTGTCCATTCCGGCGGAAGCGCTGATCACCGACCAGGTCTATTCCTACCTCTATTCCAATCCGCAGATCGACTTCACCAAGAAGGCGACGATCGATCTCGATGCCTTCCGCGCCGCCATCCGCGATACCGTCAACGCGCGTGTCGGCGCCCCTTTGGTGCATGAGGTTCTGATCGATCAGGTCAATTTCCTGTCGAAGGACGAAATCCGCGACAACTGGCTGCGCCGCAAGAAAAGCGAGACGGCTGCGGAAATGACCAGGGCGTTCAAGGAACACTGAGTTGCCCTGCTCATGGGTTCCGACCAAATCGGGCCTCACCTGCCGCGAGGGCAGGAACCAGCCACCGGAATCCGCGTTGACGTAAACGTCAACGCAAAGCTATATGCGGGCAGCGACCGTGATCGCGAAGCCGCGGCATGGGCTTCGGCCGGATTGAAGCGCCGTTGCGAGACAGATGCAACCAGACAAGGAGAACAGCGTGAGCGTTCAGGAGATTGCCGAGAAGATCAAGTCGCGCGTGGCAAGCAGCGGGTTCGATCGTTCCGTGAAATTCGACACCGGCAGCGACGGCGTCATCGTCATCGACGGCGCGACCGTTTCGACCACCGACGCACCCGCCGACTGCACCATCAAGCTCTCGCTCGACGACCTGGATTCGCTGATCGCTGGCGATCTGAATCCGACGATGGCCTTCATGACCGGCAAGATAAAGGTCGAAGGCGACATGACCGTCGCCATGGCCCTCAGCCAGCTGATCGGCTGACCACTATCAGACAAACCAACGCTGCCCAATGGGCGGCGTATTGTTTTGAATGAAGACGCGCCGCTTCAGGCGGCCTGAAGCATCAGGCCGCCGAATTCAGTTCCTGCGTCTTCAGCTTGCGCCCCGCCGCCTTCAACGTGCCGTGCACGCCATCGAGCGCGCCGTCCACCAGTTCAAGCGCCAGCAAACGGTGCCGCTCGTAAGGTCCCGGCATGGCGAGCGAACCGGTCCTGGCGGCGGAGAAGCCGAAGCGTCCGTAATAAGGCGCATCACCGACCAGCAGGATCGCGGCGTGGCCAAGCCGCGCCGCCTCGGCGATGGCATGGCGCATCAGCGCCGAGCCGATGCCGGCACTCTTGAGCGATGGATCGACGGCGAGCGGTCCAAGCAGCAGCGCGGCCGGACCACCCTCGCCCAGCGTGACATCCCACAGCCGCACGGTGCCTGCCACGTCGCCCGAAGCATCGTGGGTGACAAAGGCCAGGCCTTCAGAGGGCCGACGACCACGCCGCAGCTTCTCCGACGATTTTTTCCGCCGCTTCGGCCCCATGGCCCGATCGAGCAACGCCTCGCGCGCCGCGACATCGGCGGCGGTTTCGGCAATGACGGCAATGGCACTCTCCCCCCTTGAGGGGGAGATTCCGCGCGCAGCGCCTTCAACAATGAAATTTGCAATGTCCATTTCCGCGATCCTTCACGAGCGGAGGTTGTTCCACAGGCGAACCCGGATGGGCGACAGACGCCCACCTGGGATGATCTGACCGGTTCTTTCGAACCGTCAGATCACGTAGGATCGGAGAGGCTCGAAGCCGTTGAAGGCGACCGCCGAGTAGGTGGTCGTGTAGGCGCCGGTGCCTTCGATCAGCACCTCGTCACCGATGGTCAGCGAGAGCGGCAGCGGGTACGGCGTCTTCTCGTACATCACGTCGGCCGAATCGCAGGTCGGGCCGGCGAGCACGCAAGGTGCGGTCTCCGTGCCGTCATGGCGGGTGACGAGTGGATAGCGGATAGCCTCATCCATCGTCTCGGCCAGGCCGCCGAACTTGCCGATGTCGAGGAATACCCAGCGCACATTGTCGTTGGCGGCCTTCTTCGAGATCAGCACGACTTCCGACTTGATGACGCCGGCGTTGCCGACCATGCCGCGCCCCGGCTCGATGATGGTTTCCGGGATGGCATTGCCGAAATGCTTGCGCAGCGCCGAGAATATCGACTGGCCATAGGCCTGGGCCGCCGGCACGTCACGCAGATAGCGCGTCGGGAAACCACCGCCCATGTTGACCATCTTCAAGACGATACCTTCCTCGGCGAGCGTCGCGAACACCACCTTGGCGTCGGCCAGCGCGCGGTCCCAAGCGGTCAGGTCGGTCTGCTGCGAGCCGACATGGAACGACACGCCATAGGCGTCGAGGCCGAGTTCCTTGGCATGGCGCAGCACGTCGACAGCCATCGCAGGCACGCAGCCGAATTTGCGTGACAGCGGCCACTCGGCACCCTCGCCATCGGTCAGCACGCGGCAGAACACGCGCGCGCCGGGAGCGACACGGGCGATCTTCTCGACCTCTTCGACGCAGTCGACCGCGAACAGGCGGATGCCGAGCTGGTAGGCGCGTGCGATGTCACGCTCCTTCTTGATGGTGTTGCCGAAGGAAATGCGGTCCGCCGGCGCACCGGCGTCCATCGCCATCTCGACTTCGGCAACGGAAGCGGTGTCGAAGGACGAGCCCATCGCGGCAAGCAGGCGCAGGATTTCCGGCGCCGGGTTTGCTTTCACCGCATAGTAGATTTTCGAATCGGGCAGCGCCTTCTCGAAGGCGCGAAAATTGTCGCGCACGACGTCGAGGTCGACGACCAGGCAAGGGCCGGTCGGACGTCGGGTGGCGAGGAAGTCAAGGATGCGCTGGGTGGCCATCGGGGTCTCTCCATCAGCGCCTTTCGGCGCGCCATAAGGCTGCGGGACGCAGGCTGTCAGCCTCGCGAACACGCGGTGGACAAAGGCGGGACGGAAATCCATGGAACCAGCCGGTGGAGACCCCGGAACCATGAAGCGCCGTCTCGCGGCGGTGAACCTTGGCCTTGCCCGGCCTCGGTTCGCTTTGTCTGCCTTGGCTTGGATGGGAGACCCGTCCGCACTGCCGGCAATGAAGGTGTGCCTCTTCAGTAACCCCGGTTTTTGGACAACCGGCAGAACACCAGAAAGGCCCGCACCGTCGTTGCTTCAAGGTGTCCTCGGGCTGGCGGTTGGCCGCTAGACCGACTGGAGGGGTTAGCTCCAGTTACCTTACCGATTTCCCTCACCATTCGAGGACCGGCGGACACCCACAGGCACGTGCGACTTTGGGCAAGCGCGATATAAGGGCGATGGGTTTCACAATCAATAAAAATCGCATCCGAGGTTGTAAAATTTCTGGCATCGAACGATGTTGCGGCAACCGTATCCGGATAGCGAACGATGACAGGCACCCACGGCCCTCTCAATGCCTTTCTCGATCTTCGCCAGATGCCGGTGGCGCATGCCGAGTTCGGCCCGGTGGCCGGCCTGCGGCTGGCCGTCAAGGACATCTACGACGTCGCCGGCTATCGCACAGGTTGCGGCAACTTGCAGAAGTTTACTGACAGCCACGCCGCCTCGCGCACGGCCGCGGCCGTGCAGATGATTCTCGATGCCGGCGCGCGCTTCGTCGGCAAGACCCAGACCGACGAGCTTGCCTTCGCGCTGTTCGGCCAGAATGCGCATTTTTCGTTTCCAGTGAACCCGGCAGCGCCCGACCGCGTCACCGGCGGCTCGTCATCAGGGTCGGCGGCGGCGGTGGCGGGCAGGCTGGCCGACATCGCCACCGGCTCCGACACCGGCGGCTCGATCCGCGCGCCAGCGAGCTTTTGCGGTCTCATCGGGCTGCGCACCACGCATGGGCGCATTTCGCTCGATGGCACGATGAAGCTGGCGCCGAGCTTCGACACGTTCGGTTGGTTCGCCGACGATATCGAGACCTACGAGACCGTCGGCAAGCTGCTGCTCGGCCGCGACCCCCACCAGCACGCACTGGACCGGCCGCTGACGCTGGAATGGCTGGACGCGCTGGTCGCCGGCCCGGCGGTTGCCGAATATGCTCGAATGAAGGCACTGGCGAGTACGGTCTTCGGCGCGCCGGCGACGGCAGCGACGCGCTTCACCTCGTCTCCGGATGAACTCTACTGGTGCTTTCGCCGGCTGCAGGCCAAGGAGGCCTGGGCGGTGCATGGCGAATGGATCACCAGCGGCGAGCGCGACCTCGGCCCCGGTGTCGAGGAGCGCTTCGGCTTCGGCCGTGCCGTCGACGACAAAACAGCTCAAGCCGAGAAGGTGCGCCGGCTGACCTTTCGCGGCGAACTGAGCGCCTTGCTGGGCAAGGACGGCTTCCTTGTCGTGCCGACGGTGCCGGGCCCAGCTCCCTACGTGGACAGCACGCCGGAGCAGTTCCAGGCCTATCGCGAACGAGCGCTTCAACTTCTGTGCCTGGCCGGCCTGTCCGGTTTTCCACAGATCACCTTGCCCATCGGGTCGGTCGCCGGCGCCCCGTTCGGCCTGTCGCTGCTTGGCCCTTCCGGCAGCGACATTGCCCTGATACGGCTCGGCCGGAAACTTCTCGACGCGGCACGAAAGGCCTGACCATGGACACACTGACCCGCATGCGTGCCTTCATCGACGTGGTCGAGGCCGAGGGCTTTTCGGCGGCGGCGCGAAAGATCGGCCGCTCCAAGGCCCTTTTGTCGAAATATGTGCGCGAGCTGGAGGACGAACTCGGCGCCCTGCTGCTCAACCGCACCACGCGCCAGTTCTCGATGACCGAGGCCGGCCACACCTACTACCGGCGCGCCTCGGAGATCGTGCGCGAGGTCGACAGCCTGGCCGACGCCGTGCGCGAATCCTCCGGCGATGTGCGCGGCCGGATCAAGCTGTCGGCGCCGCGCACCTTCGCCGATGCACCGATCGGACAGTCGCTGATCGATTTCGCCAAGCAGCATCCCGACATCGTGCTCGACATCCAGCTCGACGACCGCTTCGTCGATCTGGTCGAGGAAGGGTTCGACCTCGCGGTGCGCATCTCGCGGCTGGAGAACTCGTCGCTGATCGCCAGGCGCCTGGCGCCGTTTTCGATAAAACTCTGCGCCTCTCCCGAACTGATCGCCAGGCATGGCATGCCGACACGGCCGCAGGATCTCAGCCGCATGCCCTGCATCGTCGACACCAATGGCCGCGGACTGAACAATTGGCCATTCAAGGGCGACAATGGCGATCCGGTGAGCGTTTCGGTGTCGGGTCCCATCGAGGTCAACAGCCCGATGACGGCGAGAGCCGCGGCCGTAGCCGGGCTCGGATTTTCCGTCCTGCCGGATTTCATCGCCGCGCCCGACCTCGCGAGCGGCCGGCTGGTGTCGGTGATGGATGACCGCATCCTGTCGGGCGGCGGCATCTTCGCCGTCTACCCGCACCGCCGCTACCTGCCGGCCAAAGTACGCGTTTTCGTCGACTTCCTGGTGCAGTGGTTCAGAACGCGTGAAGCCTGATCTATTCAGTCGAGTCCCGGTCCCAATTTCGCCCCCTTTCTGATAACTCTCGACATCTCATCCGAGGCCCAATGGAATCGCGACCGAGAATGCACCTGAAACGGCACGCAATCATGCTGGCTTCGGCCTTGGCGGCGACATTTGCCGCCACCGGACCGGCTGAGGTGCATCCCCACGTCTTCGCCGAGGCCCGCCTCGACGTGATCCTCTCCCCGGATCACCAAAGTGTGAAAGCGCTGCGTCATCTCTGGCGCTTCGACGATCTCTTCTCCAGTACGGTGATGATGGAGTTCGACAAGAACTCCGACCTGAAGCTCGACGACAACGAGCTCAAGGAAGTCGCCGACACCGTCCACGCCTCGCTGGCCGAGTTCAATTACTTCCAGCTCGTCACCGTCGACGGCAAGGACGTGGCGATGACGCCGCCGCCGCATCTGATGGCCAATTTCGACAACGACCAGTTGATCATCCTGTTCGAATCCGAGCCGAAGGAGCCGATCAAGCTCAACGGCAAGATCGACATCGGCGTCTACGATCCGACGTTCTACACGGCGATCGACTTCACCGAGGACGCCAACATCACGGTTGAAGGCCTGCCGTCGAACTGCACCAGCAAGGTGATCCGTCCGGACCCGGACGAGGCGATCAAGGAAAACCAGAAGACCCTCACCGATGCCTTCTTCAACGATCCGACCGGCACCGACATGAGCAAGATCTTTGCCACCAAGCTCGAACTGACCTGTCAGCCAGAAGGATGAAGCCGGTGACGAAACCGTCCCTGCGTTTGGCATTCGGCCTGTTAGCCCTCACTGTTGCCATGATGCATTTTGCCAACGCCGCCCATGCCCAGAGTTCGCTCGGCATCGGCGTCAATGACGGCATCGCGCCCAGCGCCGGCCCCTTCGCCCACATCCTGATGTGGATCAATCTGCGGCAGCAGGAATTCTATCGCGCGCTGGCAACCGCGATGAAGGCGATGCGCCAGGACGGCAGCAAGATTTGGATACTCGTCGGCCTGTCCTTCGCCTACGGCATCTTCCATGCCGCCGGCCCCGGTCACGGCAAGGCGGTGATCTCGTCCTACATGGTCGCCAACGAAGTGGCGCTGCGGCGCGGCATCCTGCTGTCCTTCGTCTCGGCGCTGCTGCAGGGGCTGACGGCGGTCGCGGTGATGGGGGTCGCCTATTTCGTCTTGCGCGGCACCTCCGTGTCGATGACGGACGCGGCCTGGTTCATGGAGGTCATGAGCTTTGTCTTCGTCACCCTGTTTGGCGCCTGGCTGCTGTGGCGCAAGCTCGGCCCTGCCGTCCTGCGCTTGTTCGGCAAAGGCCCCTCCTACAGCCTGTCGGCGGCGCACGCCGGTCATTCTCATGGTGGCCATTCGCATGCAGGTCATTCGCATGCCGCTCACAGCCATTCGGCGCATGCCCATTCGCATGCGCTGCAGGTGCATGACGATCACGACCACGTGCACAACCATTCCCACGATCATCACGACCACGGAACGCATGACCATGATCACGCCACCCGCGATCATGCCCATCACGATCATGCGGCGGGCGAGGTCTGCGATACCTGCGGCCATTCGCATGCGCCCGACCCGGCGCTGCTGTCGGGCGATCGCTTTGACTGGCGCACGGCCTGGTCGGCGGTGGCGGCGGTCGGCATCCGCCCCTGCTCCGGGGCGCTGATCGTGCTCAGCTTCGCGCTTCTCAACGGGCTCTGGCTCGGCGGTCTGCTGTCGGTGCTGGCGATGTCGCTGGGGACCGCGATCACCGTCTCGGCGTTGGCCACACTTGCGGTGACCGCCAAGAACTGGGCGGTGTACTTCGCCGGCGACGGCCGCATGGGCAACCGCATCCACTCGATCGTCGAGATCGGCGGCGCCGCCTTCGTCTTCCTGTTCGGACTGTTGCTGCTGTCGGCGAGCTTGGCGTCAGGCGGATAGATCGAGATTGCCGACGCCCCCTGATACGAGCCGATCAAGACACGATGTCGACCGTGTTTTTCCATGCCGACCATCTAGATATTGCTTAGAGTCGATTTTGCTTGACGATTAGCCTGCGGCACCATGATCTGCCTGACAAAGACCGTGGAGGGCAAGAATGGTCGATATTCCGGTATACTGTCCCAACTGCGGTAACCTCTTTGCCTCAAGAGCGATCTCTATACGCGGCGACGTGCGCAATCTTGTGCTTGAAGGCAACACCGAGTCTTGTCCACGCTGCGGTCGGATGGCGTCAATAATCGAAGGCAAATTCGACGTCGTGGATGGCGTCCTTCAAATGCTGAAGGGCTCACAACTGTCTACAGCAATGCTGAAGCAGTTTGTCAGCGTATTGAAGCAGGCTCAGAGAGACGAGATCTCAACTGACGATCTGATCGCGCGAACCCAAGAGATTAACCCTGATCTCGGCAAAGCCATCGCACCACTTCGCGGTCGAAAGAAGAGCGCCATAGCCGTCACGGTCATGATAATCATTGCAGCATTGCAAAGTTGCAATTTCAACCTTTCCGCTAGCGTAGACCTCAACCAGTTAGTTGATCAAGCTGTCGAGATTCTTGAGACCACGGAGCAGCCGATGTTACCGGGCGCGGCGCCTATCCCCACTAGTCGACCAAGTGACCACGACGGCGTGGGCCAAGAATCGCGCCAAGTGCGACGGCAAAACGAGCGACGTGCCGCAAAGGCCCAGGCCCCACGATCCAGCAGATAAGCGAAACCCGGCCCCAGTCGCTTTAACCTGCGATCTTGCCGTCCAGCTCATCCTCGATATGCGCGCGGATGATCTCGTCAAAACTCTTTTCGGCGGCAAAGCCGAGTTCCCTCGACCGCCGCGCCTCGAACCTTGTCGGCCAGCCCTTGACGATCGCCCAGATCGTCTCGTCCGGCTCCTCACGGATCAGGCTCGCCGCCTTCGGCCCGGCGATACGCTCCAGCGCCTCGATCTGCTCGCCGACGGTAACGGCGACGCCGGGCATCGTTAGGTTGCGGCGCGGCCCGACGGCGGCGCCATCGATCTGCGCCGCATGGATCAGGAAGTTGACCGCCGAACGCGGGCTCGCGTGGGTGTGCACGACGGAGCGCGGCACCGGCAGGATCGCCTCGTGGCCGCTCAAGGGCTCACGGATGATGCCTGAGAAGAAGCCGGACGCCGCCTTGTTCGGCTTGCCGGGCCGCACGCAGATGGTCGGCAGCCTGATGCCGATGCCGTCGAAGAAACCGCGCCTGGAATAGTCGGCCAGCAGCGCTTCGCTCATCTGCTTCTGCGTGCCGTAGGAGGTCAGCGGCGTCGGATGGAAGTCATCGGGTATGACATCCGGGAACGGTGCACCGAACACCGCGATCGACGAGGTGAAGACGACACGCGGTGCAAAGCCCGCCAGGCGGATGGCATCGAACAGCGCCCGCGTGCCGTCGAGATTGACGCGGTAGCCGAGTTCGAAATTCGCCTCCGCCTCGCCGGACACGATGCCGGCGAGATGGAAGACGACATCGGGGCGCGATGCGACCAGGCGTTCGGTGGCACCCGCCTCGGCAAGATCGCTGGTGTGGAGGGTGATGCTGACCCCGTCCATGACCGGCGCCTGCGGCGGCACGATATCGTGCAGGTCGAGCGCGGTGATCTTGCCGCCGCGCAGCATGCCGTCCTTGGCCAGCCGGGCGATGAGCTTGCGGCCGACCATGCCCGCGGCGCCGGTGATCAGAATGCGCATGTCGAAAATCCCTTGCCTATTTACCCTGGTTTTTGCGTTGGTTGCGCGCGCGCAGCCAGAACACCGAGAAAAACGCCAGCACGAAGACGATGCCGAAGGCGCCGGCCAGCACGGTCGAAAGGCTGCCGAGGGCCAGCATCACGGTCGGCAGATAGTAGGCGCCGATGCCGAACAGAAGCATGATCCACACCGCTGCGATGGCCGCATTCCTGGTGTCACGATCCATCATGACGCGTCCGGGCAGTGGGCGTTCATCAAGCTGGTTTTCAAGGTTTGGAACTCCTGAGGCAGGACCAATCGATCGGTCCTAGTGATGGTGGTCGTGGTGCGCGGTCGCTTCATGCCCGTGGCCGTGCTCGTGGCCGTGGCTATCGTCGGCGCATTGTCCGAATTCCGGTTCCACGGTGGCATGGCTGATGCCGTGTTCGCTGGCAAGCCGCTTCTTGACGGCGCTGACCGCCTGGTGCGCGTCGACGCCCTCGTCGAGACAGGCATGCAGCGTCGCCATGTTGCTGGTTCCGTCGAGCGACCAGACATGCATATGGTGCACCTCACGCACGCCCCGGACCGTCGCCTCGATGTCCCTGGCGATCAGATCGCGGTCGAGGCTGGGCGGCACGCCCTCGAGCAGGACATGGGCGGCGGCGCGCATAAGCGACCATGCCGTATACAGGATCAGCAGCGAGACCAGGACCGACAGGATCGGGTCGATCGGCGTCCAGCCGGTCGTCAGAATGACCAACGCCGCCGCGATGGCGGCGGCTGAGCCGAGCAGGTCGCCCAGCACATGCAGGATGGCGCCGCGCATGTTCAGGTTTTCACGATCGCCGCCATGCAGCACCAAGAAGGACCCGATATTGACCAGCAGGCCGAGGATCGCCACCACCAGCATCGGCCCACCAAGCACCGGTGCCGGCGCCTGCAGGCGCCCCCAAGCCTCGTAGACGATCCACAGCGCGATGACGAAGATGGCGATGCCGTTTGTATAGGCCACAAGCGTCTTGACCCTGCCGAAGCCATAGGTGAGGCGAACGGTCGCCGGACGTCCCGCGAGATGAAACGCGTACCAGGCAAGGCCGAGCGCGATCGAATCGGCGAGCATGTGGCCGGCATCGGCCAGCAGCGCCAGCGACCCGGTGAGGATACCGCCGAGCGCTTCGGCGACCATGAAGCCGCCGGTCAGGCAGGCAGCGATAAGCACGCGTTTCTTGTCGGTCGAGCCATGCACATGACCTGGCCCATGATCATGCCCGCTGTGATCATGCCCGCTGTGATCGTGGGTGTGGGCCAATGGCAACTCCCGTTACGCGCCTGATCTCACGCACCGAACTGCGCGCGAAAATCCTCAAGCCGTCGCTTCTGCTGGCCGTCGCCATCGAAATTGGCCGGATCGAGCCACGCTTCATAGGCCTTGCGCAAGGCTGGCCACTCCTTGTCGATGATCGAATACCATGCCGTATCGCGGTTTTCACCCTTGACGATCAGATGCTGGCGGAAAATGCCCTCGAACTTGAAGCCGAACCGTTCGGCGGCCCGCTTCGACGGCTCATTGCGGTTGTTGCACTTCCATTCGTAGCGGCGATAGCCGAGTTCGTCGAAGATGTATTTCATGAACAGGAACTGCGCTTCGGTCGCTCCCGGCTTGCGCGAGATGAGCGGGCCCCAATAGATGTTGCCGATCTCGATGACGCCGTAGGCCGGATCGATGCGCATCAGGGTCTGGCGCCCGGCGACCTTGCCGCTGGCCTTGTCGATGACGGCAAAGAACAGCGGATCCTCGCTGGCCTCGACCTTGTCCAGCCAGGGTTGGAAGGCAGCGCGGGTTTCAGGCGGATAGTCGGGCAGCCAGGCGAAGCGGCCATCGACATCGGACACGGAAGACGCCTCATAGAGCTCATCGCCGTGTTTTGCGGCGCTCAGCGGTTCAAGCCGGACATAACGGCCGTCGATCGCCTTGCGCTCGGGTCGCGGGCGCGGTTGCCAATCTTTCAGATTTTCCGTCACCGAAAGCTCCAATCCGTTTGACTTTTGCCAGCCGAAGCTCACAAAAACGCGACCCAACAGCAAGAACCACACGGACGGGAAAAATGCTCCACACGATTTCGGCTTTCGACCGTCTCGGCGAGGAAAATGCCTTCGCGGTGCTGGCACGGGCAACAGCACTGGCCCAACAGGGCCGCGACATCGTCAATCTCGGCATCGGCCAGCCCGACTTCAAGACGCCGCAGCACATCGTCGAGGCGGCGATCAAGGCGCTGCGCGACGGCCATCACGGCTACACGCCGGCCAATGGCCTGCTGGCAACGCGCGAGGCGGTGGTGCGGCGCACGCTGACCACCACCGGCGTCGAGATATCGCCTGAAACGGTGATGATCCTGCCCGGCGGCAAGCCGACCATGTTCGCCGCGATCTTGATGTTCGGCGAGCCTGGCGCCGAGATCCTTTACCCCGATCCGGGCTTCCCCATCTACCGCTCGATGATCGAGTTCACCGGTGCGGCACCTATTCCAGTACCCATGCGCGAGGAAAACGGCTTTGCCTTCTCCGCCGAGGAGACGCTGGCGCTGATCACCTCGAAGACCAGGCTGTTGATCCTCAACTCACCTGCCAACCCGACCGGCGGCGTCACGCCGCGGGCCGAGATCGAGAAGCTGGTCAAGGGGCTGGAGGCGCATCCCCAGGTCGCCATCCTCTCCGACGAAATCTACGACGTGATGACCTATGACGGCGAGACGCATTGCTCGCTGCTTGGCTTTCCCGAGATCCGCGACCGGCTGATCGTGCTCAATGGCTGGTCGAAGACCTGGGCGATGACCGGCTGGCGCATGGGCTGGTCGATCTGGCCGAATGGCGACAAGGGCGCTCACCTCTACGACAAGGTGCGCAAGCTAGCGGTCAATTGCTGGTCCTGCGTCAACGCGCCGAGCCAGTTTGCCGGCATCGCGGCCATCGACGGCCCGCAGGACGATGTCGACAAGATGATGCGCGCTTTCGACCGCCGCAGGAAGATCGTGGTCGAGGGATTGAACGCCCTGCCCAACATTTCCTGCATCACGCCCAAGGGCGCGTTCTATGCCTTCCCCAACGTCTCGAAGACCGGCTGGAAAGCAAAGAAGCTCGCTTCGGCGCTGCTCGACGAGGCCGGCGTGGCATTGATCGGCGGCCCCGATTTCGGCATTCTCGGCGAAGGCTATATCAGGCTCTCCTACGCCAACTCCGAGGAGAACATCTTGCGGGCACTGGAGCGGATCGGAGCATTCTTGGGCAAGTGAGGCTGTGCGACCGGCGCTGGATGTTTGCAATCACGACAGAAGGTGACTCGATGTTTTACGCCATCCTCGCCTACCATGTGGAAGGAGCCATCACCGCGCTGACGCCGGAGCAGGACGCGGCATTGATGGTCGACCTGCTCGAAATTAACGATCGGCTTTACCGGGAAGGCAATCTTGGCCCATCGGCGCGGCTTGGGGCGACCCAGTCGGCCTGCACCTTGCGCGGACCGGGCGACGGAACCGTTTTTGACGGGCCATTCGCCGAGACGAAGGAGCAACTCCTCGGTCTCTATGTCGTCGACTGCGCGACACGTGACGATGCGATCGTTATCGCCCGCGACCTGCGCCGCGTTAATCCGACCGCCGTCTACGAAATCCGTCCAATCGCGCTCTACCTGCCGGGCGTGCCGTTGGCCGGGAAATAGCTACCCACGCCCCACAAACGGCATCTTGGTCGCCATCACCGTCATGAACAGCACGTTGGCGTCGAGCGGCAGGCTGGCCATGTGGACAACGGCGTCGGCAACGTGCTGAACGTCCATCACCGCTTCGGCGGCGATCAAGCCGTTGGCCTGCGGCACGCCGACCGTCATCGGCTGCGCCATGTCGGTCAGCGCGTTGCCGATGTCGATTTGCCCGCAGGCAATGTCATAGGGTCTTCCGTCCAGCGCCAGCGTCTTGGTCAGCCCGGTGATGGCATGCTTGGTTGCCGTGTAGGGCACGGAGCCTGGGCGCGGCGCGTAGGCCGACACCGAGCCATTGTTGATGATGCGGCCGCCCATCGGCCGCTGCTTGCGCATGGCGCCAAAGGCGGCGCGAGCGCACAGGAACGAACCGGTGAGATTGACGCCGACGATATCGTTCCACACCTCGACCGGGATCTCGTCGATGGGCGTCGATTTGTAGCCCATGCCGGCATTGTTGAAGAGCAGGTCGACGCGGCCGAAGGCCGCCGCCACCGTCTCGAACAGATCATCGACCTCGCCGGCCTTGCTGATATCGCAGGCAACCGCCAATGCCTTGGCGTCGGTGCGGCCGGCCTCGGCGACCGCGGCATCCAGCACCGACTTGCGGCGCCCGCAGAACACCGTGTTCCAGCCGGCCTTGAGCAGCGCCGTGGCGACGCTCTTGCCGATGCCGGTGCCGGCGCCGGTGACGATGGCGGTTCGTTTTACGGTCATGGCTGTTGTCCTCCGGCAGCAACGCGCGCACGCACTATTTTCCGGGTTTGCGCAAGAAGCAAAGGCATCGCAAATGATGGCGGCGATGGCAAGCCGAAGCACAAAGCATGATCCGAAAATTGGAATCCGATTTTTGCTGGAGATCATGCTCAGGCGAGCAGATCGTGCCGACAAAAAGGGCGGTCATTGGCGACCGCCCTGATCTGAACCGGGCTTGGGAGGAGGAAAAGCCGATCCGACTGCATAAAATCATGCGCTTCCTGAGTTAACGAAAGGTTAACGCCCGAAAGGCCGCCTGTGCCGTTTTGACCTACCAGCGCGGATTGGGTGAAGTCCCGGCCTGGGCCGGCACCTTGGCCGCCGAAACCGTCGCCTCGACATGATCGACCAGCGCATCCGGCAGACCGAGCCGGCCGGCGAGCAGGTCGAGATAGCCGCGCTCGGCGCGTGTGTCGGGATCGATGGTCAGGCGCGACGCGGTGTAGAGTTCGAGCTTCTGCGCATCGGTCTGGGCGCCAGCCACCAGCGCGTCGAGGTCAAGCGGGCTCGCCAGCTCCGCCATCAGGAATTTTTCGGCGTCGGAGCCGATCCCCGAAAGGCTGAGCTTGCCGGCGACCTTCTGGCGCTCGTCATCGTCGATATGGCCGTCGGCCTTTGCCGCCGAGATCATCGCCCGCACCAGGGTCAGCGTGAATTCGTCCTCGCCTTGCGGCGCCTGCGACGGGTGGAAGGCGGTGTCCTTGGGCGGCGGCAGCAATTCCGGCTCGCCGGCCACCGGCGCCTCGGCCGGTGCATTGCCGGCCTTGTAGTTCTGGTAGGCCTTGTAGGCGAGGCCGCCGATCGCGGCCAATCCACCGAGCTTCACCGCGGTACCCGTCACCTGGCGGCCGGCACCGGTTCCGAGCAGCACCGCAGCGAGCGCTCCAGCGGCCAGCGGATTGTCCTTGGCCATCTGCACCGCCTGGCCCGCCTTGTCGCGAACGGTGCCACTAGTGCCGGGGATTTGCGAGCCGAGCAGATCGTCGAGAAGCTTCTTGGGATCGAACATTCAGTACCTCCAGGATTTGCCCGGCCGGACGGGCAGGTTTCGAACGTCGAAGACGTAGGTCCCGAACCCTTGCATTACAATGACAAACCGTCGCTGAGCCGTAGCTGTCGATAACAGAGCGGACCTACGATCCGATGTGCGGATCCCTGCCCCGCGCCTGCGCAAGCTCGACCTGCCGCTGACGCTCGGCATAACGCTGGCGGTCCATGTCCGAACGCGCATCGAAGCAATGCGGGCACGAAACACCGGCGGCAAATCTGGGCGATGTCAGGTCGCTCGGCGTCAGCGGATGGCGGCAGGCTCGGCAGAGTTCCGCCTCGCCCTCGGCAAGTCCGTGCGACACCGAAACCCGTTCGTCGAAGACGAAGCACTCACCTTGCCAGAGGCTCTGTTCGGCCGGAACCTCCTCGAGGTATTTGAGGATGCCGCCCTTGAGATGAAAGACGTCCTCGAAGCCGAGCGATTTGACATAGGCGGTCGCCTTTTCGCAGCGTATGCCGCCGGTGCAGAACATCGCGACCTTGCGGCCTTCGAGCTCCGTCCGGTGCGCTTCCACCCAGGCCGGGAACTCGCGAAAGCTGGCGGTAGTGGGGTCGATCGCGCCCTTGAAGGTGCCGATCGACACTTCGTAGGCGTTGCGCGTGTCGATGATAACAGTATCGGGCTCGGAAATCAGCGCATTCCAGTCGGCCGGCGCGACATAGGTTCCGGCGCTCGTCGCCGGATCGATATCGGCGACGCCCATGGTGACGATCTCGCGCTTCAGCCGCACCTTCATGCGATGGAACGGCATTTCCGCGGCGACGCTGTATTTGACCTCGAGGCCGGCGAGACCTTCCACGGCTTCGAGATACTCGATCAGTTCGCCGATCGCCGTTTCGCTGCCGGCGACGGTGCCGTTGATGCCTTCATGCGCCAGGAGCAGCGTGCCCTTGATGCCGCGCCCGCAACAGAAGGCAGCGAGCGGCGCGCGGAGCTCCTCGAAGGCGTCGAGCCGGGCAAACCGGTAGAGCGCCGCGACGCGAAGGGGTTGAAGTGATGTCATGGCCGAAGCCACTAAACGCTCACGCAAGCCGATTCAAGGCAGCGCCGGAATCCAGGCAGGTATCGGCCGCGCGTGACATCGCGACACGCTTCGTTTCATGGACAGAAAAACACCCGTCTGCTAATCGGTTGAATTGCCGTCAAGCGCGTCGCGCCGAAACCAATTCATGCGACACGCCTTAGCTAGGATACGGAGAGCAGATGCCCAGCAAGACCGAAAAACTCCTGTCGCTTCTCAACGGCCAGCCGGTCATCCCGGTGTTGAAGATCGCCAATGTCGCCGACGCCGTGCCGCTGGCCCGCGCCCTGGCACGCGGCGGCCTGCCGGCGATCGAGATCACGCTGCGGACCGCCGACGCGCTTGAGGCGATCCGGCGTGTGGCTGGTGAGGTCGAGGAAGCCATCGTTGGCGCCGGCACCATTCTCGATATCAGGCAGTTCGAAGAGGCAGCGAGCGCAGGCTCGCGATTCATCGTCAGCCCCGGCATTACCCGCGAGCTTCTGGCGGCAGCCGCCGACAGCGATGTTCCGCTGCTGCCCGGCGCCATCACGCCCGGCGAGATCATGGCCGCACGGGAAGCCGGCTTGCGCTTTCTCAAATTCTTCCCGGCCGAGCAGTCGGGCGGCATCGCTTCACTGAAGGCCTTCGCCTCGCCGCTCGCCGATGTGAAATTCTGCCCAACCGGCGGCATCACCGGCAAGAACGCGGCCGACTATCTCAGCCTGCCCAATGTCATCTGCGTCGGCGGCTCCTGGGTGGCGCCCGACGAAATGGTCAAGGCCGGCAGGTGGGACGAGATCGAAGCCCTGGCTCGCGCGGCGAGCAAGCTCGCGAAATAAGGCCTTCGTCACGGCATGAAAACCCGGCCGACTTGCGTCGAGCGAGTCGCGGTTTTCCTGTTGCAAGCAGGATCCGTCGCAGGTTTCGAGCCGTCCACGATCACTGCAATGTCAGACCGGGTGGTCTCGCAGCAAAAAGCCGCGCCGGTTGCCCGGCGCGGCTTTGTCGATTGCTGATCGCTTACTTGGTCTGGAAGCGGGCGACCGAGAGGAACTTGACGGCATTGCCGGTGAAGCGGTTGGCGTCGGCCAGTTGGTAGCCCTGCTGGAAGCCGGCCGTGTAGACCTCGCTCGGCGCCGTGTGCACGATGCTGTAGGCGTAGCCCGGCGCCGTCGTCGCGCTGGAAACGGTGGCGACATTCTCACCGCTGGTCAGTGCCCAGCGGGCGGCCTGCGGTGCGGCGGCAACCACCATCGCCTTGGGGCCTGGCTTCAGGTCGCGCGCGGTGGCTCTCGATTCCTTGCGGGTGGTCTTCACGCCGGCGCCGATCGCGGCGGCCGGATCGGAGCCGGCCGGGCGGGCAACGACAGCCTCGCGCGGCGATGCGGCACCATTGCCCGACGGATCGTTGAAGGCCGAACGCGGCTCGGACGCGGACAAGGAAGCAACCTGGTATTCGTCGGCCGCGCCGACCTGGGCATTGGCTTCGTCGAGAACGGCCTTGACGGCGTCCGGCTGGGCCATCTCGGGGCGCGCCGTCGGCAGCACCGAGAACGCATCGGTCCCGGTCTTGCCGTGCTCAGCCGTATCGGCCAGCGCCATCAGCACAGTCTTGCTGGGCGACGCAGCCAGAGCGGCTGGCAGCGAAGTGTCGGGGCGCCATGTCGGCAACGGTATGTTGTTGACGGCAATTTGGGCCGGATCAGCCGAAGCCGTTGCATCGGCCATGCCGAAAGGAACGGTCGCCGGCGCCTGTGCGGTCGCCACGGCCTGCTCGGTGGTGGCTGTCGCGTCCGCCATCCCAAAAGGAACGTTTTCAGGCGGCTGAGCGCCGACATCGGCCTTCGGTCGTGGTGCGAAATCAGGCAACGGAACGCTGCGTGCAGGCAATGCCGCTATGATCGTCTCCGGCGTGTCCTGTTCCGGCTCGGGGGCCTGCTCCTCGGTCACCTGCGGAATCGCGGCGCGCTGCGCGTTCTCCGGCGCCACGATGGCGATGCCCGGGAGGTTGCTGGTCTTGGCTGCCGCGGCCGGCTTCAAGTTTCTCGCCTTGGGCGGAGGTGCGGCCGAAGCGGTCTCGACATCGGCGCTGTCGTCGGCCTCGTCGTCGCCGCCGCCAAAAAAGGCCGACAGGAACCCGCCTGATTTCTTGCTGCTACCACCGGCGCTGGCCAACTCGATGGCCGGCGAGCCCGAACCCTTGCGCGCCTTGTAGGAGGCGAGCGCCTGCTCAAAGCCGGGCAGCGGCCTGCCGTCGCTCGGCACATGCAGCGTCTTGCCATTGGGGAACAGGCTGACCAGTTCCTGGCGGCTGATGCCGGGCCAATGGCGCACATTGCCGACATCCATATGGACGAACGGCGAACCGGAGGACGGATAGTAGCCGATGCCGCCGCCCTGCATCTTGAGACCGATATTGCGCAGCTTCTTCAGCGGCACGCCGGGAATGTAGAAGTCCATCGCCTTGCCGAGCATGTGCTGGCTCTTCTCGGCGACGCCCCGGCTGCGGCTGCGCAGCATCGAGTTCGTCGACGGCGAGCGATAGCCGCAGACGACCTGGATGTAGTCCGTGGCGCCGGCTTCCCGGTACGCTTCCCAGACCAGATCGAGCAGACGCGGATCCATCTTGGTCGGCTCGTTGCGACGCCAGTCGCGCAGAATGATGTTGATCTTCCTGAGACCCTCCGGGACGTAGCGGCCGTTGCGCTTGTAGACGATCTCGGCCTTCTCGTGTGTGTGGAGGTGATAGAGCTTCAGCGAACGTGTTTCGGCGTTGGCTCCGGTCCCAGCCGCGGCGACAAAACCAAATGCGACAATCAACGCCGCCAGCCACTTCGGCCAGACGCTCACTTGATGGTGCCGCCCGTTTGTGTGTCGTTCGATTCTGTTCAAATCAAAAGGCCTTGCAGGCTGCCGTTTGTCCCCGGATTTGTCCAAACGGATGTGTCGTGATCACATCCGAATATCGATCCTAATGGTTAATCATCGCTTATTGAAGTCGAAATGCGGTAACACCGTGGCGATATCCCGTCAAAAATTGTACACAGGGTTACTTGGTAAACCACTGGTTTAGATCATGTTTCCGCCGTTGCGCGGAACACGATCTGTTACCGTTAGCCTTAATGCGTGAACAGCGTTGTGCCGCCACAATCCGCCAACGGCCGGTATACTGCCTATTGTGGCATTGCGTACTGGCGCCGCCCTTGTGCCTCAGGAAGCGAGCCGGTCGACGCGGCCGGTCTCGGGATCGATGCCGTATTCCTTGAGCTTGCGATAGAGCGTCGAGCGGCCGATGCCGAGTCGGCGGGCGACTTCGCTCATTTGGCCGTTGTAGTGGTCGATGGCAAGCTTGATCATCTCGAGTTCGACATCGGCCAGCGCGCGTACATTGCCGCGATCGTCGAGCGCCCGCAACGTGCCGAAGCGGGGCGGCAACCTGGCCGGCGCATCGGACCCGGTTGCCGGGCTAGCCTCGCCGGGCAGGGCTTCTTCTTCGTACCCCTCCGGAGGCAAGGACGGCGACGGCGCATCGTCGTCCGTGTCGAGGTTGACGGTGCCTTCCACCTGCGCCCGGATCTGCGGGAAGTCCTCCGTGGTCAGCACATCGCCTTCGCAAAGCACCGAGGCCCGGAAGACGGCATTTTCGAGCTGCCGGATGTTTCCGGGCCAGTCATAGGCCTGCAGCACGGCGAGCGCCGCGGCCGAAATGCCTTGCAGGCGGCGACGCGGGTCGGCCGGCGCGACCTTGTCTATGAAATGGCTGACCAGATAGGGGATGTCGTCGCGGCGGTCGCGCAGCGGCGGTACGAAGATCGGGTAGACGTTCAACCGATAGAACAGATCCTCGCGGAACTTGCCGTCCTTGACCTGCTGCAGGAGGTTGCGGTGCGTCGCCGAAATCAGCCTGATGTCGACCCTGACGGTCGAGCGCCCGCCGACCGGGTCGACCTCCCCGTCCTGCACGGCGCGCAACAGCTTGACCTGCACGTCGAGCGGCAGGTCGCCGATCTCGTCGAGAAACAGCGTGCCGGAATGCGCTTCGACGAATTTTCCGGTGTGCTTGTCGGTCGCGCCGGTGAACGAGCCCTTCTCGTGGCCGAACAGGATCGATTCGACCAGATTGTCGGGAATGGCGCCGCAATTGACGGTGACGAAGGGTTTCGAGCGGCGGTCGCCGCTGCCCTGGATGGCGCGCGCCACCAGTTCCTTGCCGACGCCGGACTCGCCCTCGATCAGGATCGGAATGTTGGATGCCGCCGCTTTCTGGCCGAGGCGGATCACCCTGTCCATGGCCGGGCTGTGCGTGATCATGTCCTTGAAGGTCAGAAGGCCGCTGCGCCGGCGCGACGTGCGCTTGACCTCGCCCTCGACGGCCTCGACCTTGAGCGCATTGCCGATCGACGCCTGCAGTCTGTCCGGAGACGCCGGCTTGACGACGAAATCGAAGGCGCCGTGGCGCATCGCCGACACCACGGTCTCGATGCCGCCCTGGGCGGTCTGCACGATGGCCGGGACATTTATGTCGCGCTCGCGCATCGCCTTCAGCACGCCGATGCCGTCGAGACCGGGCATGACCAGATCGAGGATGACCACCGAAACCTCGCGGGCGCTGGGCCCGTCGAGGACATCGAGAGCAGCCGCGCCGCCATCGACGACGATGGCCGTGTAACCGAACCGAGTCACCGCCGCTTCGAGCAGCCGGCGCTGCACGGGATCGTCATCGACTATGAGTATGGAACCTGTCATGACTGGTATGACTGCCCGCCCGAGGAATTCTGCCCTGTGGACCATCTTGGCACAGGGTTCTAAATAAGGTTTCAAAAAACCCGGTGAATGAATTCCTTAGGATTTGACCGGCTTCTCGTTTCCCCTTGAATCTCGGCCACGGAAGGTGTCGGCGATGCACATGGTTTCTGGGCACACGGTTTCCGCTCGGCGGCTTGCGGCGCCAGCGTCCGGCCAGGGCGCGGCCGAGCTTGGCGACCTGCCGGAATGGAACCTTGCCGACCTCTATGCCGGCATGGACGCGCCGGAGCTGAAGCGCGATATCGCCAAGGCGGCCACCGATGCGATCAGCTTCGAGAGCCGCTGGAAGGGCACGCTGGCCGCCGAGGCCGAGCGCGGCAGCGGAGGCAGGCTGGGCGAGGCGCTTGTCGCCTACGAGGCACTGGAGGAACTGATCGGCCGCATCGTCTCCTATGCGGGACTGGTCTATGCCGGCAACACCGCCGACCCGCAGCGCGCCAAGCTCTATGGCGACATCCAGGAGAAGATGACCGACGCCAGCGCGCACCTTCTGTTCTTCGCGCTCGAACTCAACCTGATCGATGATGCCGCCATCGAAGGCGCGCTCGCCGGCGATCCCGCATTCGGCCACTATCGGCCGTGGGTGCTCGATCTGCGCAAGGACAAGCCCTACCAGCTCGAGGACCGTGTCGAGCAGCTCTTCCACGAAAAATCGATCACCGGACGCGGTGCCTGGAACCGCCTGTTCGACGAGACGATGACCGACCTTCGCTTCGCCATCGACGGCGAGGAACTGACGCTGGAGCCGGCGCTGAACCGCCTGCAGGACGCCGATAGCGAGGTGCGCCGCCGGGCGTCCGAGGCGCTGGCCACGACCTTCCGCAAGAATTTGCGTACTTTCACGCTGATCACCAACACGCTGGCCAAGGACAAGGAAATTTCAGACCGTTGGCGCGGCTTCGAGGACATCGCCGATTCACGCCATCTCGCCAACCGCGTCGAGCGCGGCGTGGTGGATGCCCTGGCGTCCGCCGTGCGGGATGCTTATCCGCGCCTGTCGCACCGCTACTACGCGATGAAGGCGCGGTGGCTCGGCGTGGAGGTGATGAACCATTGGGACCGCAACGCGCCGTTGCCGGATACGCCTCAGGCGATCATCGGCTGGGACGAGGCCAGGAACACCGTGCTGTCCGCCTATCAGCGCTTTTCGCCCGACATGGCGGAGATTGCGCGAACCTTTTTCGACCGCAACTGGATCGACGCGCCGGTGCGTCCGGGCAAGTCGCCCGGCGCCTTCGCGCATCCGACCGTGCCGTCGGCGCATCCCTATGTGCTGCTCAACTACATGGGCAAGCCGCGAGATGTGATGACGCTGGCGCACGAACTTGGCCATGGCGTACATCAGGTGCTGGCCAGCGGCCAGGGCGCGCTGATGGCCTCGACGCCACTGACACTGGCCGAGACGGCGTCCGTCTTCGGTGAGATGCTGACCTTCCGCTCGCTGCTCGACCAGACCACCGACAGGCGCGAGCGCAAGGCCATGCTCGCCCAGAAGGTCGAGGACATGATCAACACGGTCGTGCGCCAGATCGCCTTCTATGAATTCGAGCGCAAGGTGCATGCCGAGCGCAAGAACGGCGAACTGACCTCCGACAGGCTCGGCCAGTTCTGGCTCGAAGTGCAGGCCGAAAGCCTGGGTCCGGCGATCAAGCTGCGCGAAGGCTACGAGGTGTTCTGGACCTACATCCCGCATTTCATCCATTCGCCCTTCTATGTCTATGCCTATGCTTTCGGCGACTGCCTGGTGAACTCGCTCTATGCGGTCTACCAGAACGCCGAGCGCGGCTTTCAGGACAAGTATTTCGAAATGCTCCGCGCCGGCGGCACCAAGCATCATTCAGAGCTTCTGGCGCCCTTCGGCCTTGACGCCACCGACCCCGCCTTCTGGCAGATCGGGCTTGGCGTCATCAGCGGCCTGATCGACGAGTTGGAAGTGCTCGACACGTGAAATGCGTCCCGCGGGCGTCACCAAACAGTTTAGCCGGAATGCATATTGGTATGGCTGTATTCTTGCTCTGAATATCTGTTCTTGAAGTACTCTCCACCGAAGTTTTTCCGATAGCTTTCCACGAGCTCTATGATAGCCTTCGCTACAAGCTCAGCCGGAGCGCATGCGGATCTGCGAGGAAATATCTCAGCCGGCCGTAGCACTCAGGCGAACGCGACGATGGCCGTTGGCCATGGCAAGCAAGGCCGATTGCCGACAGCTCGAACCGAAGCCGGCTGTTCCGCGAACCGCGGAACCACCATCGAGTAGTCCTTCGCCGAAGGTCATGACCCCACGGCAGACGGATCTGACTGGAGAGACACAATGGGCACTTTTTTCTACATGCTCCTGGCGTTCCTGGTAGGCGTGCTGGTGGGCTGGTTCCTGTGGGGCCGCCTGCGCGGTGAGTTGGACAGCTTGCGTGGCGACATCGACCGCACACGCGGCGAGCGCGACAGACTGCGCGCCGACAGCGACCGGCTGACCGGTGAACTCAATGCATGCGGCAAGACTCGCGCCGACCTTGAGCGCCGGCTGCGCGATGCGCAGGCAGCACCCGCTGCCAGTGCCAAGACAAACGCTGCCCCCTCGGCCGTGATGTCGACACCTTCGACGGCTAAATCCGCGCCCGTAAAGCCGGCGCCTGCCAAACGGGCGGCCGCGAAGGCCGCCCCTGCAAAGGCGGTGGCTGCGAAATCGGCGGCGCCAAAGCCGGCAGCGTCGAAACCTGCGGTCAAGTCCGCGGCGAGCAAGCCGGCAGCCGCGGCCTCGGCAGCCAAGAGTTCGACCGCACCAAAGGAAGCCCCAGCCAGGAAAGCCGCACCGGCACCGGCCAAGCCAGCATCCGGCAAGCAAGACAATCTGCGTCGGCTGATCGGCATTGGGCCGGTCAACGAGAAGCTGCTCAAGGCGCAAGGCGTCACCAGCTTCGCCCAGATCGCCGGCTGGACAGCCGCCGATGTCAAGCGGATCGAGGACGTGATGAATTTCGACGGCCGCATCGCACGCGAGCGCTGGATCGAGCAGGCCAAGCTGCTCGCCGCCGGCAACGAAAAGGAATTCGCCAAGCAGTTTCCAACTGCGGGAACCGCCAGCAACACTTGAGCGGCAGAGGCAATATTGTTGCAAACGGCGGTGCCCAGGGCGCCGCCGTTTTGTTTTTGGCCCGCAATATTGACCCGGAAGTGGCCTTGAGATCGGCCCAAAGGTCGGCTTTGAGTGGCAGCGTGCCGTTCCCTCGATTGCGCGCGAGCGGCCCCCCATATAGAGCGGTCGACGGCTTCATCGACCGCAGCATCCGAGTCCCATGTCCGTGCCCGCCGCCATTTTCCGCAACGACGAAAGCGCGCGCCAGCTCGTTTTCGACCGGCCGGCCGATGTCATCTTGGCGCATGAGGCGAAGGATTTCCTGCCGGCACTGGAAGCAGCGCAAGCCGCGCACGACGCCGGCAAATGGCTTGCCGGCTATTTCTCCTATGAGACGGGGTATCTGCTGGAACCCAAGCTCGTTCCCTTGCTGCCGGACGGGCGCCGCGCTCCCCTCGTGTGCCTTGGCGTTTTCGATGCGCCGGTCGAAGAGGCGGTGCCGCCCCGCAACACCGCGGCGACCAATGGCCCGATCTTCGACGCCCGCGCGACGTGGTCGCCCAAGGACTACGAGAAGCGCTTCTCGCGGCTGCACCAGCACATCAGGCAGGGCGATTGCTACCAAGGCAATTTGACCTTTCCGGTGCATGCGCAATGGTCAGGCGACCCGCTGGCCGCCTTCGATGCGCTGACCGAACGCCAGCCGGTAAAGTATGGCGCGCTCGTCGCTCTCGGTGAACCCATCGTGCTGTCGCGCTCGCCGGAACTCTTTTTCGAAATCGACGCCGGGGGCATGATCGAGACGCATCCGATGAAGGGCACGGCACCGCGCGGCGCGACCAAGGCCGAGGACGAGCGGCAGAAGATCTTCCTACGCAATGACGAGAAGAACCAGGCCGAAAACCGCATGATCGTCGATCTCCTGCGCAACGATATCTCGCTGATCAGCGAGGTCGGCACGCTGGACGTGCCGGCGCTGTTTCGCATCGAAACCTATCCGACCGTCCATCAGATGGTGAGCGACGTCAGGGCCAAACTGCTTCCGGGTCTCTCCATCCGCCAGATCTTTGCGGCGCTATTTCCTTGCGGCTCGATCACCGGCGCGCCAAAGATTCGCGCCATGGAAATCCTGCACGATCTGGAAGGCACGCCGCGCGATGTCTATTGTGGCGCCATCGGCTGGATCGCGCCCGGCGGCACGATGCGCTTTTCCGTGGCGATCCGCACCATCTCGCTCTTTTCCGGCGGCGAGGCCGTCTACAATGTCGGTGGCGGCGTCGTCTTCGATTCGACGGCGCGGGAGGAGTATCAGGAGTGTCTGCTGAAAGCGCGCTTCGCGACGGGAACACCGCCGATTTCCAGCTGATCGAGACCATGCGCTGGGAACCCGGCTCGGGCTTCCTGCGCTTCGATCGTCATCTCGCCCGCCTCTATGGCTCGGCGGCTGAGCTCGGCTTCCGCTGTGATCCGGGCAAGGTCGGCGACGTGCTGAGCAGCGCGGTCAGCGGGTCCGGCATTGCCATGCGCACCCGCCTCGTCCTGTCGCATGACGGCGAGGTGACCGCCTCGGCACACCCCTACGAACCGCTCGCCGCCGACAAGGTCTGGTTGCTGCGGCTGGCGCGAACGAGGCTCGATTCGCACGATCCGCTGCTGCGCCACAAGACCAGCCGGCGGCAGCTCTACACGCACGCCCGCGCCGAATATCTCATCACCCAGGCCGACGAGGTGATCCTGGCCAACGAGCGCGGCGAAATCTGTGAAGGCACCATCACCAATGTCTTCGCCGATTTCGGCGACGGCGCGCTGGCGACGCCCCGGCTCGACTGCGGCCTGCTGCCTGGCGTATTGCGCGCCGAGCTTCTGGATGAAGGCCGCGCCCGTGAAGCGATCTACAGCTTGGACGATCTGAAATCCGCAAGGACGCTGTTCGTCGGCAATTCGCTGCGCGGACTGATTCCGGCCAAACTTACCTGAGAGAAGCCCGGACAATGTTTGTCGTCTCGCTGAACTACAAAGTGCCGCTGACCGAGATCGACCGCTTGCAGGCCGCGCATGTCGAATGGCTGAAGGCCTGCTATGCGGACGGCATCTTCGTCGCCTCTGGGCCGAAGAAGCCGAGGACCGGCGGCATCATCATCGCACGTTGTCCGCGCGAGGTGCTCGACGTCAGGCTGGCCGCCGACCCTTTCGCCAAGGCAGGCGCGGCCGACTATGATGTCACCGAATTCCTGGCGAGGATGACCGCCACCGGCCTCGATCATTTCAAGGAAGCATGAGCGTGGCCGAGGTGCTCCCCGCCCACACGCCCTACGACGGTTCGTCGAAACTCTTCAGCATCGGGCTGAAGCCGCTCGATCCGGCGGACTGGATCGAGGTCGACGATCATCTGCTGCCTTATCTCGCCGAGAAGCGCCGGCTCTATGCCGAAATCCCCGATCGTGTTTTCGTCGAGGAGGATGGCACGCGGGACGCCCAGCAGGAAGTGCTCGATTTGCTCGATGCGCATCTGCTGGAGAGGTTCCCCGAAACCTATCGGCGCACCGGATCGGGGGTCGAGGCCGTGGGCGCGGCGGGCCGCCTGCCTGCTTCCCTCGCCGATGCTCCGCTGGCTAGGGCCTCACAGCTCGTCCAGGAAGACCTGATCCTGATGCGCCGTAGCGACGCCGGCTGGCGGCTCGTTGCCGGCTCGCTGTGCTTTCCCTCATCCTGGTCGCTGCTGGAAAAGTTCGGTAAGCCGCTGCAGGACATCCACGCGCCGGTGCCGGGTTTCGGCCCGGGCACGCGTCCGGCCGAGCTGATCCACCGGATGTTCGATGGCCTCCAGGGACAAGCCGTCGAGCGCTACAACTGGTCGATCCAGTCGGGCGACGCGCTCTATCATCCGCTCTCCGACCTGCAGCGCATGGACCGCGCCACCAACCGGCCGTCGCGCTTTCCCGATGGCGATATCGACGCCCATGCCTTCATCCGCGTCGAGCGGCAAACCCTGCGGAAACTACCGGTTACACGTGACATCCTGTTCACCATCCGCATCCATCTCGACCCCCTCGCCGTGCTCGCCCGGCATCCGGATCGGGCAACGCTGGCTGTATCTTTCGCCGGCCAGCTCGAAGCGCTCGATCTCGCCCAGCTCGACTACAAAGGCCTGACATCAGACCGCGACCGGCTGATCGTGGTCCTTAACCGCATGGCCAATGACGGCTAGCCGCTGGTTGGCGCTTTTCGCTGGTTTGTGACAATGATCTGTGATGTAGCGCATGGCCGCCGGGCAAAGATGCCCGGTTTTGTGTGCGTTTTTCCCAGCTTCCTGGGCTTTGAAGGAGTGTTCGATAAAATGGCGACTGAAAACTGGCCCGTTTACGGTGAGATCACCGGCCCTGTCGTGATGATCGGCTTTGGTTCGATCGGCCGGGGAACGCTGCCGATGATCGAGCGCCATTTCCAGTTCGACAAGTCGCGCATGACGGTCATCGACCCGCGCGACACCGACCGCAAGCTGCTCGACGAGCGCGGCATCGCCTTCGTCCAGGAAGCGGTGACCGAGAAGAACTACAAGAAGCTCTTGACGCCGCTTCTGACCAATGGCGGTGGTCAGGGCTTTTGCATCAACCTGTCGGTCGATACCGGCTCGGTGGATCTGATGCGCCTCTGCCGCAAGCTCGGCGTGCTCTACATCGACACCGTCGTCGAGCCATGGCTCGGTTTCTATTTCGATGCCGAGGCCGACAATGCCAGCCGCACCAACTACGCGCTACGCGAGGCGATGATCCAGGAAAAGCACGACAAGCCCGGCGGTGCGACGGCCATCTCCACCTGCGGCGCCAATCCAGGCATGGTCTCTTGGTTCGTCAAACAGGCGCTGGTCAATCTCGCCACCGATCTTGGCCTCGAGTTTTCGGAGCCTGCGCAGGACGACCGCGAGGGCTGGGCCAAGCTGATGAAGAAGGCCGGCGTCAAGGGCATCCACATCGCCGAGCGCGACACCCAGCGCGCCAAGAAGCCGAAGCCGATGAATGTGTTCTGGAACACCTGGTCGGTCGAGGGCTTCATCTCCGAAGGCCTGCAGCCCGCCGAGCTCGGCTGGGGCACGCATGAGAAGTGGAAGCCGAAGAACGCCAAGAAGCACAAGCATGGCTCCAAGGCCGCGATCTACCTGGAGCAGCCCGGCGCCAACACGCGCGTGCGCTCATGGTGCCCGACGCCCGGCGCGCAATACGGTTTCCTGGTCACCCACAACGAGGCGATCTCGATCGCCGATTTCTTCACCGTACGCGGCAAGAAGGGCAAGGTGCACTACCGCCCGACCTGCCACTATGCCTACCATCCCTGCAATGACGCGGTGCTGTCGCTACACGAGATGTTCGGCGCCGCCGGCAAGGCTCAGCCTGTGCACCACGTGCTCGACGAGAACGAGCTGGTCGACGGCCTCGACGAGCTTGGCGTGCTGCTCTACGGCCACGACAAGAATGCCTACTGGTACGGCTCGCACCTCTCGCTCGCCGAGGCGCGCAAGCTGGCACCCTATCAGAACGCCACCGGCATGCAGGTCACCTCGGCGGTTCTCGCCGGCATGGTATGGGCATTGGAAAACCCGGAGGCCGGCATCGTCGAGGCCGACGAGATGGACTACCGGCGCTGCCTGGAAGTGCAGTCCCAGTATCTCGGGCCGGTCGAGGGCCACTACACCGACTGGACGCCGCTCGATAACCGCCCCGGCCTGTTCCCGGAAGACCTCGACCGGGACGATCCGTGGCAGTTCCGCAACATCCTCGTCCGATAGCGGTGCGTTCCATAGCGCCCATTGCCTTGCAATCGCCCGGAAATCGGGCGATTGAAGGATGCGGACGAGAGCGACGCGTGCCCGTTTGACGGCACGGCGTACGCTCTGGAAACTTGGATGCGCGCATCGTGCTTTCCGAAAATCGATTTCGATTTTTCGGCCGATGCGAGAGGAGAGGATTTTCACATGACTATCGCGCGCAAAGTTCTTTCTATGAGTTTGGCGGGGGCCATTGCGGCGATGCTTGCTGCTTGTGCCACCAGCGGCCCCGATGAACCGCCGATGGCGGCGTCGCCGAAAGGCGTTGAAGGCTCCTGGATCGACGCCAAGGGCACCGGCCTGTCGACCTTCGCCGGCGGCACCTTCACGACCGTCGCCACCGACACAGGCCAGAAGCTTGCCGATGGCAGCTACACGATGACCGGCGCCACTTCGGTGCAGATCAACGGCACCTCGCTGATCCGCCAGACGCCAGTCAGCTTCAACTGCCTGATGGTTTCGACAAGCCAGCTCAACTGCACCAGCGCCAGCGGCCAGAATTTCGTGCTGACACGGCGCGTCTGAACCAGCGATCATTTCGCTCCGCTAAGGACGGCGGCCGGTTGGCCGCCGTCCTTTTTTATGCCGGCAAAGGTTCCCGGATTTCCGCTTGCGTCATCTGGAACGCGATGGGAACATGGCCAAAGCGCCGACTGTAATGTTCCAGTCAAGCAAGAGCGTTAAAGGCCTCTGATCAGCTTTCCGGGAGACGAAGATGAAGAAGTTTGCTGCCGTTGCCGCCCTGTCCGTCTCAGCTCTCGGCCTGTCGGCTGGCGCATCCTTTGCCGACTACACGCTGAATATCCTGCACATCAACGACTGGCACAGTCGCATTGAGGGCAACAACAAATACGAGTCGACCTGCTCGGCCGACGAGGAGACCAAGGGCGAATGCATCGGCGGCGCGGGTCGGCTGATCACCGCTATCGCCCAGGAGCGCAAGAAGCTGGAAGGCCAGAATGTGCTGCTGCTCAGCGCCGGCGACAATTTCCAGGGCTCGCTGTTCTACACGACATACAAGGGCAAGGTCGAAGGCGAATTCCTCAACCAGATGAAGTTCGACGCCATGGCGCTCGGCAACCATGAATTCGACGACGGCGAAGTGGCCCTGGCGCCGTTCCTCGACATGATCGGATTTCCGGTGCTGGGTGCCAATGTGAAGGCCAACGCGCAATCCAAGCTCGGCGACCGGGTCAAGCCGTCTGTTGTCGTCGAGGTCGGTGGCCAGAAGATCGGCATCATCGGCGCTATCACCAACGACACGCCGGACCTCGCTTCCCCCGGCCCCAACGTCACCATCGAGGACGACGTCAAGTCGATCACCGCCGAGGTCGAGAAGCTGAAGGGCGAGGGCATCAACAAGATCATCGCCGTGACCCATATTGGCTACAGACGCGAGCGCGACGTCATTGCAAAGATCCCGGGCATCGATGTCGTCGTCGGCGGACACAGCCATTCGCTGCTGTCGAACACCGACCCCAAGGCTGAAGGCCCCTACCCGACGATGGTCGACAACCCGGACGGCTACAAGGTGCCGGTCGTGCAGGCGGCGTCTTATTCGAAATATCTCGGCGAGTTCAAGGTGGTGTTCGACGACAATGGCGTCGTCAAATCGGCCAGCGGCGACCCGATCTATCTCGACAAGTCGATCACGCCCGACCCGGCCGTGCTCGCCCGCATCAAGGAGCTTGGCGCGCCGATCGAGGCGCTGAAGAACAAGGAAGTGGCCGAGACCACCGACGTGATCGACGGCAGCCGCGAGAGCTGCCGTACCCGAGAATGCGCGATGGGCAACCTCGTCTCCGACGCCATCCTCGACCGCGTCAAGGGACAGGGCGTCGAGATCGTCATCTCCAATGGCGGTGGGCTGCGCGCATCGATCGACAAGGGCACAGTGACCATGGGCGAGGTGCTGACCGTGCTGCCGTTCCAGAACACGCTGGCAACCTTCCAGATTTCCGGCAAGGACCTGGTGGCCGGTCTTGAGAACGGCCTCAGCCAGGTCGAGGACGGCGCCGGGCGCTTCCCGCAGGTCGCCGGCCTGAAATATTCCTTCGACAAGTCCGCCGCACCCAATGCCGGCCGCGTCAAGTCGGTGGAGGTCATGGAAGGCGGCGCCTGGACGCCGCTCAATCCGGACAAGGACTATCTGGTCGCCACCAACAATTATGTCCGCCAGGGCGGCGACGGCTACAAGGTCTTCGCCGACAAGGCGAGGAACGCCTATGACTACGGTCCGGGTCTTGAACAGGTGGTTGCCGACTATCTTGGCGCCCACCGGCCCTACACGCCGAAGCTCGACGGCCGCATCACCGAGATCGCGGCGACCGTCGCGGCGGCACCCGCGGCCGAACCAGCCAAGCCGGCCGAAGCAGTTCCGGCGACCCCGGCACCCGCACCGGCCGAAGCCGCCAAGCCGGCGGACGCGGCGCCTTCAATGCCTGAATTGCCGGCCAACTCGGGCGATATCGCCAACACACCGCCGGCCATATCGACTGAGACAGCGCCAGCCCCGCCTGCGGCACCGGCCGAAGCGGCAAAACCGGCTGAAGTGGCACCGGTTCCTGCCCCTGCGGCACCGGCACCGGCCGAAAGCAGCCATGTCATCGTTGCCGGCGATACCTACTGGGATCTGGCGGTGAAGGCCTATGGCGACGGCACCAAGTGGAAAGTCATTTCGGACGCCAACAAGGGCTACGAGCCGCGTCGGCTTCCGGTCGGCGCGACCCTGACCATCCCGCCGAAATAACCTCGCTTCGATGCCTGAAAGACACCGCCCGCCCGAGAAACCGGGCGGGCGTCCTGTTTTCGGGATAAGGTGCGGCCAGACGCTGCATTGAAAGCGCACACAAGATGGTTAGGTTCGCGTCTCCCGGAGAACCCTTATGACGCTATCCACCCCTGTCGATCCCAAGGCCGCGAAGGCACTTGGCCCGTTGCCCGCCGGACACCCGCCGGTCAAGGCGGGCAAGATCGGCATCATGCTGGTCAATCTGGGCACGCCTGACGGCACCGATTTCAAGTCGATGTGGCGCTATCTCCGAGAATTCCTGTCCGACCCACGCGTCATCGAGCTCAACAGGGCGATCTGGTATCCGATCCTCTATGGCCTGGTGCTCACCAGGCGGCCGAAAACGTCGGGCGCCAACTATGCCCGGATCTGGAACCGGGAGAAGAACGAGTCGCCGCTGCGCACCTACACTCGCGGCCAGGGCGAGAAGCTGGCCGAAGCGCTGCGCGACCTGCCCGAAATCGTCGTCGATTGGGCGATGCGCTATGGCAATCCTTCGACCGAAAGCGTTGCCCAGCGTCTGGTCGACCAAGGCTGCGACCGCATTCTTTCGTTCCCGCTCTACCCGCAATATTCGGCGACGACCACGGCAACCGCCAACGATCAGCTGTTTCGCGCGCTGATGAAAATGCGCCGTGCACCGGCCATCCGCAGCGTGCCGCCTTACTACGACGAGCCGGTCTACATCGAAGCGCTGGCGCGCTCGATCGAACAGCATCTGGCGACGCTTGATTTCGAGCCGGAGGTGGTCGTCACCTCCTATCATGGCATCCCGAAACCCTATTTCGAGAAGGGTGATCCCTATTATTGCCATTGCCAAAAGACGACGCGATTGTTGCGTGAACGGCTCGGCTGGGATGACAAGAAACTAATCATCACCTTCCAGTCGCGCTTCGGCGCGCAGGAATGGCTGCAGCCCTATACCGACAAGACGGTCGAGAGACTCGCGCAGGACGGCGTGAAGTCGATCGCCATCGTCAATCCGGGTTTTTCCGTCGACTGCATCGAGACGCTGGACGAGATCGGCCGCGAGGCGGCCGAGACCTTCCATCATGCCGGCGGCAAGAACTTCGCCCATATCCCTTGCCTCAACGACAGCGCCGAGGGCATGGCGGTGCTCGAGGCGACGGTGCGGCGCGAACTGTCCGGCTGGGTCTAAAGCAATTCCAGGAAAAGTGTGAAACGGTTTTCCGTCCGGAATTGCTTCAAACAAGAGTCAGAGCGGCTCGCCGCTTCCGTGACGCGGTGAGCCGCTCTGTAGCGGAACAACACAAGCTCCGGGGCGTTAAGGCGCGCCCCCGGAGAATTCGATGCCCCGCAAGCTCGACCTGAGAACCGGACGGCCCGTCTGGTCCGCCTATCGCGCGCCTGCGGTGCCGACGGACAGCCTGACCCGCGACGTCAAGACAGATGTGCTGATCGTCGGCATGGGCATCAGCGGCGCCATGATGGCGGAAGCTCTGACGGCACAGGGCCGTGCGGTGATCTGCATCGACCGGCGCGGCCCGCTGAAAGGCTCGACGGCCGCGACCACCGCGCTGGTGGAATTCGAGCTTGATCAGCCGCTTTCGACCCTGTCAAAGATGATCGGCAGAGACTCGGCGAACCAGGCCTGGCGACGCTCGCGGCTCGCCATTTCCAATCTTGCCGCCCGCATCGCCGAACTCGGCATCAATTGTGGTCTGAGCCGCACGCCTTCGCTCTATCTGGCCGGCACCTTGCTCAGCCCATCGCAACTACGTGACGAGGCCGACGCGCGGCGGCAAGCCGGCATCGGCGCGACCTACCTCACACCGGCGGCGCTGGCGGAAAATTTCGGCATCGATCGTGATGGCGCCATCCTCAGCCATGGCAATATCGCACTCGACCCGCGCAAGCTGACGGCCGGCTTGTTGCTCAAGGCCGCGGAGCGCACGGCACGTTTCTATGCCCCCGTCGAAGCGACGGTGATCGTGGACAGCGCCGACGCGGTTGTCGTCGCGACCAGGGATGGCCCGACCATCACCGCGCGACATGTTGTTCTGGCCACCGGCTACGAACTCGTCGATATCGTGCCGGCAGCAGTCCACCAGATCGTCTCGACCTGGGCGATCGCGACACGACCGCAATCGCGAAAGATCTGGCCTCGGGCAGCCTTCATCTGGGAAGCGTCGGACCCTTACCTCTATCTGCGCGCGACAGCCGACGGCAGGGTCGTCTGCGGCGGCGAGGACGAGGACTTTGTCGATGAGACCCAGCGCGACGAGCTGATCGCTGACAAGAGCGCACGCATTGCCGAAAAACTTGGCCTGATATTTCCGCATCTCGACACCAGGCCTGAATTCGCCTGGACCGGTTCTTTTGGCACCACGACCACCGGCCTGCCCTATATCGGCGCCATTCCCAGGCATCCTCGCATCCATGCCGTGATGGGCTACGGTGGCAACGGCATCACCTTTTCGCGGATCGCTTCCGAGATTGTCTCGGCTTCGATCAACGGGCTGGACGATACGGATGCAAGGCTGTTTTCTTTCAACCGTAGGGTGCAATTCGACAAACAATCCATCATCACCTGATTGTAACGCGTCTGAAATACACTTAAGCCTTTGGTGAAGTCGGTTGCGCGAGAATGGCTTGTGCGGCCTACGCCCGAGGGAGAGCCAAATGGATTTCAGTGGTTTCGATATTGCGGTTGGTGCACTTGCCCTTCTGGTATTGGTGCTTCTGATCAAAGGCATTAGGACGATCCCGCAAGGCTACAATTATACGGTGGAGCGCTTTGGCCGTTACACCAAGACACTGAGCCCGGGCCTCAATTTCATTTTCCCGTTCGTCGACCGCGTCGGCGCCAAGATGAACATGATGGAGCAGGTGCTCGACGTTCCGAGCCAGGAAATCATCACCCGCGACAACGCCATCGTCGGTGTCGATGGCATTGCCTTTTTCCAGATCCTCAATGCGGCGCAGGCCGCCTACCAGGTTGCGGGCCTGCAGAACGCCATCCTCAATCTGACGATGACCAACATCCGCACCGTCATGGGTTCGATGGATCTGGACGAGCTGTTGTCGAACCGCGACGCCATCAACGAGCGGCTGCTGCGCGTCGTCGACGAAGCAGCGCATCCGTGGGGAATCAAGATCACCCGCGTCGAGATCAAGGATATCAACCCGCCGGCCAACCTCATCGAATCGATGGGTCGGCAGATGACGGCGGAACGCAACAAGCGCGCGCAGATCCTCGCCGCCGAAGGCCTCAAACAGTCGCAGATCCTCGAAGCCGAAGGCCGCAAGGAAGCCGCCTTCCGCGACGCCGAGGCACGCGAACGTTCGGCCGAGGCGGAAGCCCGCGCCACGCAGGTGGTGTCGGAAGCCATTTCCAAGGGCGACGTGCAGGCGCTGAATTACTTCGTCGCCCAGAAATACACCGAAGCGCTGGGCAAGATCGGCACGGCCACCAACAGCAAGATCGTGCTGATGCCCTTCGAGGCGTCGTCGCTGATCGGCTCGCTCGGCGGCATTGGCGAGATCGCCAAGGAGGTTTTCCGCAGCGAAGGCACGACCGGCGCGCAAAGGCAGGCCGCGCGCCCGCCAGTCGTTCGCCCGACCGATAACTGAGCTCGAAACCCATGATCGACCGCATCATTTCCGAACTTGGCCCGTGGAACTGGATGGTTCTCGGCTTCGCCCTGCTGGTGATGGAAATCATCGCGCCCGGTATCTTCATGCTGTGGATCGGCATCGCCGCCCTGATCATCGGCGCGGTGTCGCTGCTGATCTGGGACACCGCTTTCTGGACCTGGCAGGTCCAGGTCCTCGCCTTCCTGGCGCTGTCGATGGTCTCGGCCTATATCGGCAAGAGACTGGTCGGCAGTCGCAATGACCCGACCGACCAGCCGCTGCTCAACCGGCGTGGCGCGCAAATGGTCGGCAGGATGGCGACACTTGCCGAACCGATCCGGGATGGACGTGGCCGCATCAAGCTGGGCGACACGCTGTGGCGTGTCTCCGGTCCGGATCTGCCGGCCGGCACGCAAGTGCGCGTGACGGGTGCGGCCGACACCGATCTGGAGCTGACGGTGGAGCCCGTCTGAACGTTCAGGCCGCGCCGATCCGCAAGAGATCGTGCAGGTGGATGAGGCCGACTGGTTTGCGGCCCTCCACCACCATGAGGCTGGTGATGGCTGAATTGTTGATCGTCTGCAGCGCCGTCGCCACCAATGTGTCAGGCGCCGCCGTCTTCGGTCTTTTTGTCATCACCTGATCCACCGTCATCGCCAGCAGATTGCTGCCGATATGACGGCGGATGTCGCCATCGGTTATGATGCCGACCAGCGCACCGTCGGCGTCGGTGATCGCCACGCAGCCAAATCCCTTGCGCGACAGTTCCAGGATCGCGTCCTGCATGCCGGTGCCGGTGACCACCAGCGGCAGCCTGTCGCCGACATGCATGATCTCGCGGATCTGCGTCAGATTGGCGCCGAGTTGGCCGCCTGGGTGGAAGGTGCGAAAATGGTCCGGCGTGAAGCCGCGCGCTTCGAGCAGGGCGATCGCCAGTGCATCGCCCATTACCAGTTGCAGCAGCGTCGATGTCGTCGGTGCCAGGCCGTGCGGGCAGGCCTCCGGCGCGCGCGGCAAAAGCAGCACGACGTCCGCGGCCCGAGCCAGTGCCGATGTCTCTCCGGCGGTGATGGCGATAAGTGGGATGGAGAAGCGCCTGGAATAGGCGACGATGCCCATCAGTTCCTTGCTTTCGCCCGACCACGACATGGCGATGATGGCGTCGTCCCTGGCGATCATGCCGAGATCGCCGTGATTGGCTTCGGCGGGATGGACAAAGAAAGCCGGCGTGCCGGTCGAGGCCAGCGTCGCCGCGATCTTCGAACCAATATGGCCGCTTTTGCCGACACCGGTGACGATGAGCCGGCCTTCAATCCCGGAGATCATGTCGACGGCTTGGGCGAAAGGCGCGGCCAATCCGTTCTCCAAGGCCTCGGCAAGGGCCGCGACCCCCGCCTGTTCGGTCGCCACCGTCCTCAGCGCCGAAGCGATCGACGCTTGCCTGTCCAAAGGCTTGTTATCCAGGGATTCCGCATGCATGGCTGAAGCGATTAGCGCTTTGCCGGCGCGCTGTCCAACGGAAATGGCCCTGGGCATGTCGCCCGAATGTGTGCGGCGGTTTGCGACAACGACAGGCATGGAGACCAAAAAGCTTAACGCGCGCCGTATGAATCCCTTGGGAAGTCAGCGCTTCAGGCGGCCAACGGCCTGCCGCCTCAACCCTCCGTTAACCATCCCCATTTACGGTTCGGTAAGTATGGCGCGCGTGCGCCGCGCAAGCAGTGGTGGCGATGTCCGGGGCCCAGCCAGAAAAATCGAGAGGATGTGAGGGCAAGGCGGTCTGCGCCTTGCTGCTGGCGACCAGCATGTTTGCCCTGCTGCGCCCAACGGCGCTCCATGCGCAGGAAACGGAACTGCGCGGCGAGGTTTCGGAATCGGCGATCCTGTCCGACCAGCAGCGCAAGGCGAGACAGCTCGCTTTGGCGGCGCGGGGTCGGGTCCCGACCAATGCGGCGCAAGACAATGCGCTGGCCCGCACCTATCTGCCGGCCAGCGCCGGCGCTGTGCCCGACGATACGGACACCGGTGACGCAACCGCGACCGGCAGCGTTTTCGACCCGCCGGGAGCCACCGACGATACTTCCGCCGACACCGCGGCGCCGCCCAAGCCTCGCCGCCGCTCATCGACCGCCGGGCAGAATGCGGCCGACCAGGCCAGGGACAAGGCCGCGGACAAGTCGAAAAAGAAGAAGTCGACGGCGGCAGCCACCGACATCACCGCTTCCACGACCGCCTCCACGACGGATGCCAGCGATAGTGCAGGCACCGACGAGGAAACGGCCAACCGCCGCGCCCTCACCATCGACAGCGCCGACAAGCAGAAGCTCGACCCAGGAGCGGAGCGCACGAACGCCATCGAAGGCCAGAAAAAGAAGCCGGAGGATGACCCGTTCGCCGCCACCGGCGTCAAATGGGGCTCCTTCGTCATCCGACCGACGATCGAACAGGGCCTGACCGCCACGTCGAACGGCGATTCGAGCAATGCCGGCAAGTCGGCACTGCTGTCCGAGACGGCGCTGCGCTTTTCCGCCGCCTCCGACTGGCGCGAGAACTCCGCCACGATCGACGGCTATGGCCTGTTCCGCGAGACCGTCTCGGGTTACCCGGTTCACAATGAGCAAGGGCGCATCGAAGGCCAGCTCAATGTCGACCTCGACAATGAACTGCGCGCCATCGCCAAGCTCGGCTATGAGGCCGTGCCGGAATCGGCCTCGTCGCCGGACGCCATCGCGGGCGTCAGCAAGCAGCCGCTGCGGCAGACCGTCGACGGCAGCCTCGCCGTCGAAAAACACGTCGGCAAAATGCAGTACACGCTCACCGGCGCGCTCTCGCACGACTTCTATGGCGACGCCAGGCTTTCGAACGGCACCTCGCTGTCGCAGAAGGATCAAGACTCCACGCTCTACACCGCGACCTTGCGCACCGGCTACGAGATCTCCCCCGCCCTCACCCCTTTCACCGAAATCGAGGTCGGCCGCCGGGCCTATGATCAACGCATCGACAATGAAGGCTTCGAGCGCTCGTCGACGCGGCTAGGCGCCCGCGCCGGCCTTGCGCTCGACATGGGTGAGAAACTGTCGGGTGAATTCTCGGCCGGCTGGCTCAGGGAAGCGATCGATGACAAAGATTTGGATGCGATTTCGGGTGCCACCATCAACGCCGACCTCAAATGGTCGCCCGAACGCGGCACCACGATCGGCTTGACCGGGCGGACCACCGTCGAGCCCACGACCACGGCCAATGAAAGCGGCGATATCCTCTATTCCGGGCGCCTGACCGCCGAACGTCGGATTCGCGCCAACCTCACCGGAAATGCGGCTTTGGGCCTGGACTGGCGTGATTATGTCGGCATCGACGGCCACGACAGGATCTTGAGCGCCGAGGCGGGCATGACCTTGTGGCTGAACCGCTATGCAGGCCTGACCACAAGGGTGAGGACCGAAAAGCTGACCAGCAATCTACCGGGCCGCGACTACACCGCCAACAGCATCTTCCTCGGCGTGAAAGTGCAGAGATAGGAAATCTAGGCAGCACAGTCAGGCAAAGCGATGTATCGCTAGCTTGACTGCCTTAAGCGACGCCGAGCCGCTCCGATGGTCTTATCTCATCAAGAAGGGTGCGGATCACGCCGGCCATGTTCTCGTTCATGTCGCTGCGCCACAGTGCGAAGGCGACATTGGCCTCGACAAAACCTTCCGGCGATCCGCAATCGAACGTGCGGCCCCGATAGTGGTAGCCATAAAAGGCCTGCTGCTTTTCCAGCTTCAGCATCGCGTCGGTGAGCTGGATCTCGTTGCCGGCGCCCTTTTCCTGGCCTTCGAGGATCTTGAAGATCTCGGGCTGCAGGATGTAGCGGCCGTTGATGTAGAGATTGGACGGCGCGGTGCCGGTCTTCGGCTTTTCCACCATCTCGGTGATGCGGAAGCCGTGATGCGTGTCCTCGCCACGGCCGACGATGCCGTATTTGTGGGCTTCGGCGGGATCGCATTCCTGCACGGCGATGATGTTGTTGCCGGTTTCCTCGTAGAGCTCGACCATTGCCTTCATGCAGCTCTTCTCCGACTGCATGATCATGTCGGGCAACAAAAGCGCGAACGGCTCGTCGCCGACGAGCTCGCGGGCGCACCAGACGGCGTGGCCGAGCCCCATCGGCACCTGCTGGCGGGTGAAGCTGGTCTGCCCCGGCGCCGGCTGCAGCCGTTGCAGGCGAGCGAGTTGGTCGTCCTTGCCGCGCTGGGCCAGCGTGTCATAGAGCTCGAACTGGATGTCGAAATGGTCCTCGATGACGGCCTTGTTGCGGCCGGTGACGAAGATGAAATGCTCGATGCCGGCCTCGCGCGCTTCATCCACCACATACTGGATGACTGGTCGGTCGACGACGGTCAGCATTTCCTTGGGGACAGCCTTGGTGGCCGGGAGAAACCGTGTGCCGAGACCGGCGACCGGGAACACTGCCTTGCGAACTCTCTTCATGCAGTCAATTATCCGTTTGATGGGCAGCTCCGCAATCCCCGTTGCAAGACATTTTCACGCCGGAATTGAGGATTACTGGGCGACAGGGCAGGAGCGTTCGCCGGAAACCTTCGAGACGTCTTTTCGTTCGCGGCGGCACCTATGGTAAACTAATTCCTAACCTGGTTCGGCGATGAATGGTCTTTCCTGAGACAGAGAAGGAGGAAAAGATGTCCGTTCGCAATGCCGCAAAACTTTTTGCCAGCGTCATAGCGGCAGCCAGCCTCTCGCTCGCTCTGCTGATGCCTGGCCCCGCTTTCGCCGATGCCGGCTTCCGGCAATGGGTTGCCGGCTTCCGCGCCACCGCCGTGCAGAGCGGCGTTTCCGGCGCCCTCTACGACCAGGCCTTCAGGGACATCAAGGATATTGACCCGGTGGTGCTGGAAAAGGCGCGCACGCAGCCTGAATTCACAGCCCCTGCCTGGGACTATTTCGACAACCGCGTCCATGACCAGTCGGTCTCGGTCGGGCAGCAGATGGCCAGGAAATGGAAGCCGTGGCTAGACAGGATCGAGTCACGGTTCGGCGTCGACCGCTACGTCCTGCTGGCCATCTGGTCGATGGAATCGAACTATGGCGAAATCCTCAAGCGCGACGACATCATGCGCAATGTCGTGCGCTCGCTGGCGACCTTGGCCTATGCCGATCCGAAACGGGCGAAATTCGCCCGCACCCAGCTGATCGCCGCGCTGAAGATCCTGCAGACCGGCGATATCGACGAAAGCCATCTGAGCGGATCGTGGGCGGGCGCCATGGGCCACACCCAGTTCATCCCGACCAGCTACCTGCACTATGCCGTCGACATGGACGGCAACGGCAAGCGCGATATCTGGAATTCTATTCCCGATGCGCTGGCGACCGCCGCCAACCTGTTGAAGAAGAATGGCTGGCAGGCGGGCAAGACCTGGGGCTACGAGGTCGCCCTGCCCGCCGGCAAACTTCCCGGCGGTTCCAAGACGCTGTCGCAATGGCAGGCTCTCGGCGTGGTCAGGGCCAATGGCAAGCCGTTCAAGAACGGCTCCGACAAGGCGACGCTAAAGGTGCCGGACGGCCGCAGCGGGCCAGCCTTCCTGATGATCAAGAATTTCTCGGTCATCAAAGCCTACAACAATGCCGACAAATATGCGCTTGCCGTCGGTCTTCTTGCCGACGAGATCGCCGGCTCCAGCGGTCTCGTGCAGGACTGGAAGCGGCCTTTCACCAAGCTCACTTTCGAGGAAAGGCAGGAGCTGCAGAAGCGGCTTTCCCAGCACGGCCTTTACGACGGCAAGTTCGACGGCAAGATCGGCGACGGTTCGAAGTCAGCCATCATGGCGTTCCAGGCCAGCGCCGGCTTGGCCCAGGATGGCTATCCGAGCATGGAAGTGCTGAAGTGGCTCCGGCGGAAATAGAGCCACCTGCGGTGCCGCGCGGCCTTTCGGGCGCGCAAAGGACTGTAGCGATCTGCCAGGGATGGAGGAAACGATTGGCTTCGGCTGCGCGCATCGCAGGGCTTGTTCGCCGCATGCCGGTGCTCATTCTGGCCGTCATCGTGCTCGCCGTCGGTATGGCCGGCGCATTTCATGCACCGGCCATGGCGCAGGAGCAGCAAGACCGTGGCTGGTCGTTGCGCGACCTTCTGTTCCCGCGCCGCAGCGAGCGGTTCGAGCCGCCGCTGGATATCCAGAAGGCAAGGCCCAGGCCCAAGGTGAAAAAACCCCGGACGCCGCGCCCGCCCGCGGAACCGGAAACCCCTGTAGTCGAAAAGGCGCCGGATGCCCGCACCGTCCTGGTGGTCGGTGACTTCATGGCGGCCGGTCTCGCCGAAGGCCTCGACACCGCCTTTGCCGAGAATGCCGGCGTCAGGATCGTCGTTCGCGGCAATGGTTCGTCCGGCTTCGTGCGCGACGACTTCTACAACTGGCCCGAACAGATCAAGTCACTGATCGAGACCGAAAAGCCCGCCGCCGTAATCGTCATGCTGGGCTCCAACGACCGCCAGCAGATGAAAATCGGCGACGTCCGCGAACAGCCGCGATCCGAAAACTGGACCAAGGAATACGAGCGTCGCACCGACGCGTTCGGCAAAGCCATTACGGAGGCCAAGGTGCCTTTCCTTTGGGTCGGCATGCCGGCCTTTCGGGTACAGAAGATGACCTCCGACATGCTTGCCTTCAACGACATCTACCGTCAGGCCGCCGAAAGCCATGGTGGCGAATTCGTCGATATCTGGGACGGCTTCGTCGATGAGAACGGTGCCTTCGTCACCAGCGGCCCCGATATCAATGGCCAGCCGGTGCGACTGCGCGCCGATGACGGCATCAACGTCTCGAAGGCAGGCAAGCGCAAGCTTGCCTTCTATGCCGAAAAGCCGCTGTTGAAGATCCTCGGACTGACCGCGCCGGGGAGCGCGGTCACGGCATCCGCCCCGGCGGGCGCTCCCGTGGAGGCGCCGGCGCCGGCCGCGGCCCCCATTGTCATCGACCGAACCGCACCGATGCTGCTCAGCGATCCGGCACTCGATGGCGGCACCGAGCTGCTTGGCGCGGCACCGCTGGCGAAGGCTAATCCGGACCTGCCGGGTGAAAAGCTGGTAATCGAGGGCAAGGCACCAAATGCCTCGCCCGGCCGCGCCGACGATTTCTCCTGGCCGCCTAAGGCCGCCGCCGCGACCGACACCACGACCGCGATCAATCGTTAATGCATGTCGCCCAAAAGTGACCTCGGTTTTGGGAGAACGACATGCATAAAAACAAAGACCTAAAGCGCGTCGACTGAATCCGTTCAAACGCGACGCGCTTTAGTGTCGCGGAGCGGCCCCGAGGCCGTTTGGCTCAGCGCGGGAGAACGCTCGATCCCATCAACGACTCGTCGATCGAGCGTGCCGCCTGGCGGCCCTCACGGATCGCCCAGACGACCAGCGACTGGCCGCGACGCACGTCGCCGGCCGCATAGAGCCTGTCGACGCTGGTCCTGTAGTCACGGTCGTTGGCCTCGACATTCCTGGAGCGGCGGTTGTCGGTGACGATCTTCATCTTACCGTCCAGCTCCGTCGCCACACCAGCCTTCGCCGGACCAGCAAAACCGATGGCGATGAAGGCGAGATCGGCGCGGATGACGAATTCGGTGCCGACGATCGGCTTGCGCTTGTCGTCGACCTCACAGCACTTGACGCCGGTCAACTGGCCTTCCTCGCCGATGAATTCGAGCGTTGCCACCTGGAATTCGCGCTCCGCGCCTTCGGCCTGCGAGGACGAAGTGCGCATCTTGGTTGCCCAGTAGGGCCAGACCGAAAGCTTGTCTTCCTTCTCCGGCGGCTGCGGACGGATGTCGAGCTGGGTAACACGCACGGCACCCTGGCGGAAGGCGGTGCCGACGCAGTCGGACGCGGTATCGCCGCCGCCGACGACGACGACATGCTGACCGCCCGCGATGATCGGATGCGACGGCCACGCCACAGACTGGATCGGTTCGCCGCCGACACGCCTGTTCTGCTGCACCAGGTACGGCATCGCGTCATGCACGCCGCCGAGATCGTCGCCGGGAATGCCGGCCGCACGCGGCGTTTCCGACCCGCCGCAATAGAGCACGGCATCATGTTCGGCGAGCAGCTCGGCAACCGGCTTGTCGACACCGACATTGATGCCGCAATGGAAGGTGACGCCCTCGCCCTGCATCTGCTCGATGCGGCGGTCGATATAGTGCTTCTCGATCTTGAAGTCGGGAATGCCGTAACGCATCAGCCCGCCGGGCCGGCTCTCGCGCTCATAGACATGGACGTCGTGGCCGGCGCGGCCGAGCTGCTGGGCAGCCGCCATGCCGGCCGGGCCGGAGCCGATGACGGCGACACGCTTGCCGGTCTTCTTCTCTGGCGGATAAGGCCTGATATGGCCGGTTTCATAGGCCTTGTCGGCGATCGCCTGCTCCACCGTCTTAATGGCGACGGGAATGTCCTCGAGGTTCAGCGTGCAGGCTTCCTCACAGGGCGCGGGGCAGATGCGGCCGGTGAACTCCGGGAAATTGTTGGTCGAGTGCAGGTTGCGGATCGCGTTGTCCCAGTCGCCATTGTAGACGAGGTCGTTCCAGTCGGGGATCTGGTTGTGGATCGGGCAGCCCGTCGGTCCGTGGCAGTACGGAATGCCGCAATCCATGCAGCGCGCGGCCTGTTTCTCGACCTCCTTGTCCGACATCGGCAGCGTGAATTCACGGAAGTGCCGGATGCGGTCGGAGGCCGGCTGGTACTTGTGCACCTGCCGGTCGATTTCGAGAAAGCCTGTTACCTTGCCCATAGTCCAGTTCCTGCTGTCCAGATGGTGCGGTTTTCGCCGCACCCGTTAACCTCTTGAGGCAGCCATGGCAACCTTTCGCACGAGGTCAAACTATCGATGAAGATGGGCCGGGAAACCTGGGCCTCCCGGCAATTCCAAATCTATTCTGCCGCCACGCCCATGCGCATGCGTTCCATCTCGATCAGCGCGCGACGGTATTCGACCGGCATGATCTTGCGGAATTTCGGCCGGAATGTCGTCCAGTCGTCGAGTATCTCGCGACCGCGCACCGAACCGGTGTAGTGAACATGGTTCGAGATCAGCTGGTAGAGCCGCTCCTCGTCATGGCTGGTCATGTCGCCGGACACGTCGACGCGACCCTTGTGATCAAGGTCGCCGCCATGGTGCAGCAGCCTTTCCATCAGGTCGTCTTCTTCCGGAACCGGCTCCAGCTCGACCATCGCCATGTTGCAACGCTCGGCGAAATCGCCGGCCTCGTCGAGCACATAGGCGACGCCACCCGACATGCCGGCGGCGAAGTTGCGGCCGGTCTGGCCGATGACGACGACGATCCCGCCGGTCATGTACTCGCAACCATGGTCCCCGACGCCTTCGACGACGGCCGCCACGCCCGAATTGCGCACGGCGAAACGCTCGCCGGCGACACCGGCGAAATAGGCCTCGCCCTCGGTCGCGCCATAGAGCACCGTGTTGCCGACGATGATGGAGTCCGCCGCGACGATCTTGGCCTCTTCCGGCGGCCGGATGACGATGCGGCCGCCCGACAGGCCCTTGCCGACATAGTCGTTGCCGGCGCCGACAAGCTCGAACGAAATGCCACGCGCCAGGAAGGCGCCGAAGGACTGGCCGGCGGTACCGGTCAGCTTCACCGAGATCGTGTCCTCGCGCAGGCCCTTGTGCTTGAAGCGCTTGGCCACTTCGCCCGACAGCATGGCGCCGGTCGAGCGGTCGACATTGCGGATGTCGACCTCGATCTTGACCGGTTGCTTGCTTTCGAGCGCGGGCTTGGCCAGTTCGATCAGCTTGCGGTCGAGCACGTCGTCGATCGGATGCTTCTGCCGCTCGGTCCAGTGCACCGCTTCATGCGGCGCATCCGGCTTGAAGAACATCTTCGAGAAGTCGAGCCCGCGTGCCTTCCAGTGCACGATCAGGTCGCGCTTTTCCAGGAGGTCGGTGTCGCCGATGATCTGGTCGATATGGGTGTAGCCCATCTCGGCGAGCAGACCGCGAACCTCTTCCGCCACATAGAAGAAGAAGTTGATGACATGCTCCGGCGTGCCCTTGAAACGCTTGCGCAACACCGGATCCTGCGTCGCGACTCCGACCGGACAGGTGTTGAGATGGCACTTGCGCATCATGATGCAGCCGGCCGCGATCAGCGGCGCGGTCGAGAAGCCGAACTCGTCGGCGCCGAGCAGCGCGCCGATGATGACATCGCGGCCGGTGCGCAAGCCGCCGTCGACCTGCAGTGCAACGCGTGACCGCAAGCCGTTCAGAACCAGCGTCTGGTGTGTCTCGGCGAGGCCCATTTCCCACGGACTGCCGGCATGCTTGAGCGAGGTCAGCGGCGAGGCACCGGTACCGCCATCATAGCCGGAGATGGTGATGTGGTCGGCGCGCGCCTTGGCGACGCCCGCCGCAACCGTGCCGACGCCGACTTCCGACACCAGCTTGACCGACACGTCGGCCGCCGGGTTGACGTTCTTCAGATCGTAGATCAGCTGTGCCAGATCCTCGATCGAATAGATGTCGTGATGCGGCGGCGGCGAAATCAGGCCGACGCCCGGCGTCGAATGCCGGACCTTGGCGATGGTCGCGTCGACCTTGTGGCCGGGTAGCTGGCCGCCCTCGCCGGGCTTGGCACCCTGCGCCACCTTGATCTGCATCATGTCGGAATTGACGAGGTATTCGGCCGTGACGCCGAAACGCCCGGAGGCGATCTGTTTGATCGCCGAGCGTTCGGGGTTCTTGCCGCCGCCAGGCAGCGGCAGATAGCGGTCGGCCTCTTCGCCGCCCTCACCGGTGTTCGACTTGCCGCCGATCTGATTCATGGCGCGCGCCAGCGTCGTGTGCGCCTCGCGTGAGATCGAGCCGAACGACATCGCCCCGGTCGAGAACCGCTTGACGATGTCGGCCGCCGACATGACGTCGTCGAGCGCGACCTTCTTTCGGCCAGTCTCCTCGGCCAGCTTGAGCCTGAACAGGCCGCGAATGGTCTGTGCGCGGGCCGTCTCGCTGTCGATCTGGGCGGAATAGTCCTTGAACGTCTCCCACGATCCCTGGCGCACGGCGTGCTGCAATGTGGCGACCGCGTCGGGCGACCATATATGCGCCTCGCCTCGCATGCGGAACATGTATTCGCCGCCGACCTCGAGGCTGTTGCGCAGCACCGGGTCGTTGCCGAAACCGTCATTGTGGCGGCTGAGCGTCTCGGTCGCGATCTCGTCCAGCCCGACGCCTTCGATCAGCGTCGCTGTGCCGGTGAAATATTGCTGCACGAAATCGGTCTTCAGCCCGATGGCGTCGAAAATCTGCGCGCCGCAATAGGACTGGTAGGTCGAGATGCCCATCTTGGACATCACCTTGAGGATGCCCTTGCCGATCGACTTGATATAGCGCGAGACGACCTCGTAGGCGTCCACTTCCTTCGGCAGCTCGCCACGCTTGTGCATGTCGAGCAGCGTGTCGAAGGCGAGGTAAGGATTGATCGCCTCGGCGCCATAGCCGGCGAGGCAGCAGAAATGATGCACCTCGCGCGGCTCGCCGGATTCGACGACGAGGCCGACCGAGGTGCGCAGCCCCTTGCGGATCAGGTGATGATGGACCGCGGCCGTCGCCAGAAGCGCCGGGATGGCGATGCGGTCCGGCCCGACCTGGCGGTCGGACAGGATGATGATGTTGTAGCCGCCGGCGACCGCCGCCTCCGCCCGCTCGCACAAGCGGTCGATGGCGCCCTGCATGCCCGCGGCCCCTTCGGCGGAGCCATAGGTGATGTCGATCGTCTTGGTGTCGAAGCGGTCCTCGGTGTGGCCGATGGAGCGGATCTTTTCGAGATCGCCATTGGTCAGGATCGGCTGGCGCACCTCGAGCCGCTTGCGGCGCGAATTGCCGACCAGGTCGAAGATGTTCGGCCGCGGCCCGATGAAGGACACAAGGCTCATCACCAGTTCCTCGCGGATCGGATCGATCGGCGGGTTGGTGACCTGGGCGAAGTTCTGTTTGAAATAGGTGTAGAGCAGCTTCGACTTGTCCGACATGGCCGAGATCGGCGTGTCGGTACCCATCGAGCCCACGGCTTCCTGGCCTGTCGTCGCCATCGGCGACATCAACAGCTTGGTGTCTTCCTGGCTGTAGCCGAACGCCTGCTGGCGATCGAGCAGGCTGACGTCCCTGCGCAGTTCGCGCGGCTCGACCGGCTTCAGATCTTCCAGGATGAGCTGCGTATTGGCGAGCCAGGTCTTGTAGGGATGCTTGGCCGCGATCTCCGACTTGAGCTCCTCGTCGGAAACGATGCGTCCCTTCTCCAGGTCGATCAGCAGCATGCGGCCGGGCTGCAGCCGCCACTTCTTGACGATCTTCTCCTCCGGCACCGGCAGCACGCCGGCTTCCGAGGCCATGATGACGCGGTCGTCGTCGGTAACGATGTAACGCGCCGGGCGCAGTCCGTTGCGGTCGAGCGTGGCGCCGATCTGGCGGCCATCTGTGAAGACCACCGCCGCCGGTCCGTCCCACGGCTCCATCAGTGCCGCATGGTATTCGTAGAAGGCCTTGCGATCGGCATCCATCAGCTTGTTGCCGGCCCAGGCTTCCGGGATCAGCATCATCATGGCGTGGCTGAGGCTGTATCCGCCCTGGAACAGGAACTCGAGCGCATTGTCGAAGCAGGCGGTATCGGATTGGCCGTCATAGGAGATCGGCCAAAGCTTCGAGATGTTGTTGCCGAACAGTTCGGAATCGACGGACGCCTGCCGCGCCGCCATCCAGTTGTTGTTGCCGCGCACGGTGTTGATCTCGCCATTGTGGGCGACCATGCGATAGGGATGCGCCAGCTTCCACGATGGGAAGGTGTTGGTCGAGAAGCGCTGGTGGACGAGGATCAGTGCCGTCTCGAAGCGCGGATCGATCAGGTCCTTGTAATAGGCACCGACCTGATAGGCCAGGAACATGCCCTTGTAGACGATGGTGCGCGCCGACAGCGACACGCAATAGGCGCCGATGTCCTTGTTGTCGTTCTCGGCATAGATGCGGCCCGATATGACCTTGCGCAGCAGATAGAGCCTGGCCTCATACTCCTCGTCGTCGGTAATGTCCGGCGTGCGTCCGATGAAGATCTGCCGGTGGAACGGCTCGGACGCCACGATATCAGCCGCCTTCGACAGCGACGAATTGTCGACGGGCACGTCACGGAAACCGATGAGCGGAAGCCCCTCGGATTGCGCCGATTCGGCGATGATGTCCTCGATATGGGCGCGAAGCGCCGCGTCCTGCGGCATGAACCAATGTCCGACTCCGTACTGGCCCGCCGGTGGCAGGTCGATGCCCTGGGCCGCCATTTCCTCGCGGAAGAAACGATCGGGAAGCTGCACCAGCACGCCGGCGCCATCGCCGACCAGGGGATCGGAACCGACGGCGCCGCGATGCGTCAGGTTTTCAAGCACGGCCAGCCCGTCCTTGACGATCTGATGCGACTTCACGCCCTTCATATTGACGATGAAGCCGACGCCGCAGGCGTCATGCTCGTTGCGCGGATCGTAGAGGCCTCGGGCGGAAAAGCCGTTGCCGGTGCGGCCAATGTTGGATCTACCGATATTGGTCAGGGACGTATTTTTGACGGCTGCCGCTTTCGTCTGCGCGGCCTGGCCGTTCGTCGCAGAGTGCGTCATGTCCGTCATCTCCTGTCCTCCGTTCCCAGCCCGTCGGGCGCTGGTTTGCCTCGGCAAGCGCTTGGCTCACCCTGATCCTTGCGGCACGTCTTGCGAAATCCTTGCCGGACCAGGCGGCTTTCCGCATGGTTCGTATCGTACAGGCCAGATTGAGGCCGTCCACCTGTCGCTCGCGGCAACAGCCGGAGAGGCCAAATGATACGCCAATCCAGCTCGTTTTGTGCGACAAAATAAGACAGCACTACTGTCCTAAATTTTTATGACAGAAATCCCGTACGCATACAAGACCGATTCACAAAAAACTTGGGCCTTTCGCGACAGAAAATTACGTGAAGCCGGGTAAAAACGTAACGTTCAGTCGCCAACCTCTGCCCTGCCAGCCTTGGCTGGCGTTACCGATTTTCCGGCGCCTGGCCCCTTGCGATCAGCACGCGAAACCGGTCAAGTTCAGGCTGACTTCCCCAAAACCCCGATTTCCCCAAAACCCCGATTCCCTAGACATAGGCAGATGCATGTTCTTCGCTTCCGACAATTGGGCAGGCGCCCATCCCAATATCGTTGCTGGCCTGTCGGCCAATGCCGGCGGCTTTTCCAACGCCTATGGCGACGGTGCGCTCGACCAGGCAGTCTATCAGCGATTCAATGAGATTTTCGAACGCGAGGTCGCGGTGTTCTTCGTCGCAACCGGCACTGCCGCCAACTCGCTGGCGCTGACCGCCTATAACAAGCCTGGCGGCATCTCCTTCGCCCACCGCGAATCGCATGTCATCGAGGACGAATGCGGCGCGCCGTCATATTTTTCCGGCGGCTCGCGCCTGCATGAGATCGATGGCGCGCTTGGCAAGATCGACCCGCACAATCTGGAACGGACCATCGGCCGTTTCGCGCCCGAAATCGTCCATTGGGGACGGCCGATGGCCGTTTCGATCACCCAGTCGACCGAGGTCGGCACCATCTATGGGCTAAATGAGATCGAGACGATCTCGGTGATCGCCAAACGACATTCGGTGCCCCTGCACATGGATGGCGCCCGCTTCGCCAACGCGCTCGTCGCGCTCGACACAACGCCAGCCGAAATGACCTGGAAACGCGGCGTCGACATCCTCTCCTTCGGCGGCACCAAGAACGGCTGTTGGTGCGCGGAGGCGATCGTGCTGTTCGATCTCGACCGCGCCAGGGAATTGGCCTTCCTGCGCAAGCGCGCCGCCCAGCTGTTTTCGAAATCGCGCTTCGTCGCGGCGCAGTTCGAGGCCTATTTCAAGGATGGATTGTGGCTGGACACCGCCCGCCACGCCAACGCCATGGCCGCGCGCCTTGCGGCGGCGATCGAGGATTCGGCCACGGCAAAGCTGGCCTGGCTGCCGCAGGCGAATGAGGTGTTCGCGGTGATCAAGAAAGCCGACGCCGAAAAGCTGCAGGCAGCCGGCGCTGCCTTCTACGACTGGCATAAGCCACATGGCTTTGACGGCCACATCAGCGAGGACGAGCTGCTCTATCGCTTCGTCACCAGCTTCGCCACCACGGCAGGGGAAGTCGACCGCTTTGGTCAGTTGATCGCTTGATAATCGATGTCCCGGACAACAAAAAAGGCGACGCCTTTCGGCGCCGCCTTTGCCTTGGGAGGCTACAGGTTTAATTGGCGGACTTGGCTTCGATCTGCTTGGCCTTGGCCGGAGCCGAGGTGATCGCAATCTTGCGCGGCTTCAGTTCCTCGGGAATGTTGCGCGTGAGGTCGACGAAGAGCAGGCCATTCTTCAGCGCGGCGCCGACAACTTCGACGTGATCGGCAAGCTGGAAGCGGCGCTCGAAAGCCCTCGAAGCGATACCGCGGTAGAGCAGTTCGGACCCTTCGCCGGTGCCTTCGTCCTTGCGCTCACCCTTCACGGTCAACACATTGCGATGGGCTTCGATCGAGATTTCCTCGTCCGAGAAGCCGGCAACCGCCATCGAGATGCGATAGGAATCCTCGCCGGTGCGCTCGATGTTGTAGGGCGGATAGGTCTGCGCGCCATCCGGCTGCGCAAGCGAATCGAGCATGGTGAAGAGACGGTCGAAGCCGACGGTCGAACGATAAAGCGGGGAAAAATCAACGTGACGCATGAGGTGTTCTCCTGTTGAGCAACATGGCTTGCGCATGGCCGGTGCGAAACCCTTGAGCGGCGTTTCGGCTGGACCAGCGGCCCCAACATTGGCGGCCGCATCAGACATTTGGGGAGCGCTCGAATGCATTTCAAGATTACATCCGGTGGCAAAGAAGCCGTGCGGCTGGTGCCTTGATGAACGGCAGATGAACCGTCGCTTCGGCGCGTGTTCAGACAACCGACGCTAAAGTACATTCCAGGATCAAGGATTGGCGGCGCCGATTGCACAACAGGCACCGCAACGAGGCCGACCGGGTGTCAACGTCCCTTCCTCCCGGATCGACAGAGGCCGGAAGCATGCTTTCAAGCGGCTTCCGGCCTTCCCCGTTGCAGCCCCCGTTGCCGTGAATTGCTTTGCTTTTGGCGCATGGGCGTCTATCACCTTAGCGAGCGGGCCGGCACAGGCAGGCATGCGAGACGCCAAACACGAAGCGCCGAATGACGGATCTTTTCAACGACAACCCCCTTTTTCACGAAATTGAGGGCAATCCGCGGCCGGAAAACGCTTCCGCCGGCTTCTTCACCACGCGCGACGGCAAGAATATCCGCTACGGCCTGTTCGGCGCGGTCGCTCGCCCGACGAAGGGCACCGTGGTCCTGCTGTCTGGCCGCAACGAGTGCATCGAGAAATATTTCGAAACCATCCGCAACCTCGCCGATCGCGGCTTTGGCGTCGCCACCCTCGACTGGCGCGGCCAGGGCGATTCCGATCGGCTGATCCGCGATCGCCAGCGCGGTTATGTCAGGAGCTTCGGCGACTATACCGCGGACCTCGAACAGTTCTTCGAGGAGATCGTGCTGCCCGACTGCCGGGGTCCCTACTACATCCTGGCGCATTCGGCGGGCGCGTTGATCACCCTGCTTGCCGCGCGGTCGATGGTGAACCGCGTGCGGCGCATGGTGCTGATCGCGCCCTTCCTGACGCTGCCCGATCTGCCGGTCTCGATATCGACCGTTCGCCGCGTGTGTTCGCTGTTTTGCGCTCTCGGCCTCGGCCGGCTCTATGCCGCCTGGGGCCCGCGGCCGAAGGTGACGGCCCCGTTCGAGACCAACAAGCTGACGAGCGACCCGGTGCGCTATCGGCGCAACACGCGGATCTACGAAGAGTACCCGCAACTGGCACTTGGGGGCCCCACGATCCGCTGGCTGCGGGCAGCCGCGAAAGCCTCTGAAGCCGTCAGCGATCCCGATTTCATGGCTCGGATCCAGATTCCGCTGCTGATAATCGCGGCCGGCGCCGATCAGGTCGTCTCGACCAAGGCCGTGGAAGCCTACGCCAGGCGTCTGCGGCTCGGTTCGCTGCTGATGATGGACGGTTCCCGTCACGAAATCCTGCAGGAAGCCGACATCTACCGTGAGCAGTTGCTCGCCGCCTTCGATGCCTTCATTCCCGGCAGCGACGACCCGACTGCCTGATAAGCGCCGATCGCTGGTTGTCACGGCGCTGGACATTGGCTGACATTGCCGCCGAGGTCGGCGTCTCGCCGGTCTATCTAACGCAAGTCTTCCAGCAGGTCGAGGCCATGCCGCTCTACCGCTACCATCTGCGCCTGCGGCTGGCGCGCGCTCTCCAGCCACAGCCATTTCAGTTCCGCTTTCAGACAGGTTTACGGCCGCACGCCAGCGGAATTCCAGCGCTCGATAAGGTCGCGCTGAAATATAATATCAGCCGCGCAAGGCGGCCATGGCAGCCGCGTGAAGCTCCGGCGTTGCTGCGGCGAGCACGTCACCGCCCTGTTCCGCTGGCCCGCCATCGAATGTGGTGACGACACCACCGGCCTTCTCGATGATCGGGATCAGCGCCACGATGTCGTAGGGCTTCAAACCGGGATCGGCGACGATATCGACGCTTCCCGACGCGATCATGGCAAAGGCGTAGCAATCGGTGCCGTAGCGAGCGAGCTGAACCTGTTTCTCGAACTGGTCGTAGCGATTGCGCGCCTCGTCCTTGAACAGTGCCGGCGTGGTGGTGAACAGCGTCGCCTCGGCCAGCTTCGTCGTCTTGCGGGTTGTCAGTTTTCGCGGACCGCCTGGACCCTCATAGTGAGAGCCGGAGGCGTTGGCGTAGAAAAGCTCACCGGTGAAGGGCTGTGACATCATGCCGGCCACAGCATCGCCATCGACCATCAGCCCAACCAGCGTCCCCCATACCGGCAGGCCGGAAATGAAGGCGCGGGTGCCGTCGATCGGGTCGATCACCCAGACATGCCGGCTCGAAATGTTCTCGCTGCCGTGCTCCTCGCCGAGGATACCATGGTCGGGATACCGCGCCGATATCAGCGTCCGGATGGCGCGCTCGGCCTCGCGATCGGCCTCGGTGACCGGGTCGAAACTGCCCTTTTCCTTGTTGGCGACAGTCCCCTGGCTGCGAAAGCGCGGCAAGGTCTCCGCCGCCGCTGCCTGCGCGATGCGGCGCATGAAATCGATGCTGATGTCCAACTGATTCTCCCGCATTGCAGCATGCTCGAGCCGTGCTCTGCCGCCAGTTTTGTGCCAAAACAAGGGTGTCCGACGATTTTTCCGCAGCGCCATCTGTTGCCTGGATGTCACACAAGCATCGTCGAAACGCAATTTCCACATCAGAGTGAATTAAAAAAGCCTGAAGGTCGCTTGACATTTGTGCAGCGCACAATACCCTCATCCTCGGACAGGTTTTCCTGTCCATGCCCTCCTTGGGCGTTTCCTCCCTAGACTTCGACCGTATCGTGCAAACGATGCGGTCTTTTTTTACGCCGCGATTTCCAATGCATGTCGCCCAAAAGCATGGGCAACGACATGGCATACAAGGCGGATTTCACTCCGCGGCCAGTGGCAGGTCGACGAAATGATGGTCGGGCATCGACATCAGGTCTGCTGAAAATCGCGCCAAATCGTCGGCCAGCGCGTCGAAGCCGGCTGCCTTCTCGAATGTCCGCTCGTTCATGTAGAGCCCGCGATTGACCTCGATCTGCAGCGCATGCAGATGGCGCGCCGGGCGGCCATAGTGCTCGGTGATGAAGCCGCCGGCATAAGGCTTGTTGTGGGCGACGGTATAGCCCATGGCGGTGAGCAGGCCGATCGCGGTCTCGGTCAGGGCCGCGGTGGCCGAGATGCCGAAACGATCGCCGATGATGAAGTCGGGCCGCAGGCCGCTGTCGCCGACACGGATGCTCGCCGGCATCGAGTGGCAATCGATCAGCACGGCAAAGCCGAAACGCGCATGAGTCCTGGTCAAAAGCCGCTTCAGCGTCTCATGATAAGGCTTGTAGACGGCCTCGATGCGGGCGACCGCTTCGGCCAGCGGCAAGCGGCCGGGATAGATATCGAGCCCCTCGCCGACCAGCTTCGGCACCGTGCCAAGTCCACCGGCCACCCGCGCCGAGCGGATATTGCAGAAGGACGGCACCGGCTCGGCGAACATACGCGGATCGAGCTCCCACGGCTCGCGGTTGACGTCGAGATAGGCCCGCGGGAAATTCGCCGCCAGCATCGGTGCGCCGAGCGCGACGGCGCCGCCGAACAGCTCATCGACGTAACAGTCTTCCGATCGGCGGATGGCGTTGCGGTCCAGCCTCGCCATGGCCAGGAAGCGTTCTGGATAGTGGCGGCCGCTATGCGGTGAGTTGAAGAGGAAGGGGACGCGCTGCTCGGCGCCCAACCGGATTTCGAAGGGTGGAAAGACCGAAAAATCCTCGGCTGCCGTCTTCAATTTGAACGAACCCGAAAACACCAGTGCATCATCATGTGAAAGTGCCACCTTGCTGGCCGCGTGTCCAGCATTTCAGCGGCCGCGCAGCCGGGGCAAATATGGATCATCGCCTTCCGCGTTCACTTGATGTTTACCCTCACCTCCTCATATACAGGATGGTTAACGGGCTTGCCCAACGGCAACCTCGGGCGGGTGATTCGGACGGGATATCATGGCACGCATTCTTCTGGCGGAAGACGACGACGATATGCGTCGGTTCCTCGTCAAGGCGCTTGAGCGCGCGGGTTACCAGGTCAGCGATTTCGACAATGGTGCCAGCGCCTATGAGCGGCTGCGCGAGGAGCCGTTCTCGCTGCTGTTGACCGACATCGTCATGCCGGAGATGGATGGCATCGAGCTGGCACGCCGCGCCACCGAGATCGATCCTGATTTGAAAGTCATGTTCATCACCGGTTTCGCCGCCGTTGCGCTGAACCCGGATTCCAAGGCACCGAAAGACGCCAAGGTGCTGTCGAAGCCGTTCCACCTGCGCGACCTCGTCAACGAGGTCGAGAAGATGCTGCACGCGGCCTGAGCCGCTTTCCAAGCGAGGCGCCGCACCTCTTCGCCACTGCGGCGAGACGACGCCTTCTTTCCTTTTTCCTGCTATTGACGCGCTGGATCAAAAATGGTGTATGCGCGGCTTCGGATGGGCGTGTAGCTCAGCGGGAGAGCACTGCATTGACATTGCAGGGGTCACAGGTTCAATCCCTGTCACGCCCACCATCCAATCCAGACAGTCAGATCTTAAAGCGGCACCCTGGCTCGACAGAGCCGGCTGACGTCTTTCGCAAGGGAAGCTGGGCGCGACGGATGTTTTCGGTCACGCAACGCGCCCGTCCCGGCGTGACCGGGACGAGCCACAGTGGCTCAGATCAATTCGGCTCTGGATCGGGCCTATTTCCCGGCCTGTCCGGCGTGCCGCCCTTGCCTTCGCGACAAGGCTCGCCGGTGCCGCGGCATTTGCCGTTGTAGGTTACGCCGGGCTTCAGCCTGTCGCATTCCCTGGGACTGGTTGTCTTGCAGCCGGCCAGCACCGAAACGGCGATGGCGGCCAAAAGGACGTTTCTCGAAACAGTAAACATGAGACGTTCTACTTGATGGACCATGTTTGGACACATCGCTTGGTCGCACCTCGGGAGAAATTGGTTCAAAAGAAATTGCCTATGCGAATATTATTCCGTGCCCGCGCGACGACGGAGGGGCCGATGAGACCCCCATGCGCGCAAGCCATCATTTGAGGCAGGTTCGGCGATCGCGTGACAGCAAGTCCCGCACGACCGACTGCTTCGAGGGCCAGCCTCGTCGCGGACCTAGACACCCGCGACGGCGCAGAGGCTTCTCATCCTGGCAACCGCCAATTCCGGATCGGCCAGCAATCCGGCTTGGTCGGCAAGGCGGAAGACATCGGCATAGTGACGGATGCCGCGCGCCGACTGCATGCCGCCGACCATCGCAAAATGGTCCTGATGGCCGTTCAGCCAGGCCATGAAGACGATGCCGGCCTTGTAATATTCGGTCGGCGCCTCGAAGATCTTTCGCGACAGCGGCACGGTCGGCGCCATCAATGCGTCATAGCCGGCGCGGTTCCCATCCGCCAGTTTCGCCAAGGCTGCATTGGCGACCGGCGCGATGGCGTCGAAAATGCCGAGCAGCGCATGCGAATGCCTTTGCTCGTCGCCGGCGATCAGTTTGGGGTAGTTGAAGTCGTCACCGGTGAACATGACGACGCCCTCCGGCAGGCGGTTCCTGAGCGCGACCTCCTTGCCGGCATCGAGCAGCGAGATTTTTATCCCTGCCACCTTGTCGGCGTGGCGTTCGATGATGGCGACGACTGTGTCGAGCGCGGCCTCGAAATCGCTGCTGCCCCAATAGCCCTTGAGCGCCGGATCGAACATGTCGCCCAGCCAGTGTAGGATGACCTTGCCGGATGCCTGGGACAGGATGCGGTCGTAAACACGCGCATAGTCATCCGGGCCCTTGGCCGTCGCCGCGAGCGCCCGGCTGGCCATCATGATCGCCTTGCCGCCGAGCCCTTCGATGAAAGCGAACTGCTGCTCATAGGCGGCGATCACGTCATCGAGCGTCCTGACAGCGGCCGGCGCCAGATGATCGGTCCCAGCGCCCGAGGCGAGGTCGGCGCCGTCGACGGTACGCGCCTCGGCGATCGAGCAGCGTATCAGTTCCTGAGCGTTTGTCCAGTCGAAGCCCATACCGCGCTGCGACGTGTCCATCGCCTCGGCGATGCGGAAGCCGAGCCGCCACAGATGGCGCCGGAACGCCATCGTCCTGTCCCAGTCGACCGCCGGCCTGGACCACGGATCGGTCATCGCAAGCGGATCGGCAACGACATGCGCGGCGGCATAGGCGATGCGCGAAAACCGCGCGCCGATCACAGGCTGCACCGGCTGGCCGGCAAGCGCGTAGCGGGCGCTGCGGCCATCCTCACCAGGCAAGGAAATGTCCATCGATCTCTCCTTTCCCGCGCCTATAAATGGAACGTTCCAATAAATCAAGAAGCTTTAAGATTCAGAGTTCATTTACGGGCGAATGCTGCATTGCAACACAGAAAGCCTTATACGGCATGCCGTTTGAGCGCATACAGTCGATCATTCAGCACCATTAAAAAATCCGGATTGACTCGGGATCGATGCGATGATTAGAACGTTCCAATAGATTTGACCATCAAATCGGAAGGGTGCATCTGAATGGCCAGCCGGGCCAAGGCGACGATATTCGACATCGCCCGCGAAGCGGGCGTGTCCAAATCGACGGTATCGCTCGTGCTCCAGGGCAGCGGGCTGATCCGGCCTGAGACCGCAAGCAAGGTGCGCAAGGCGATCGAGGATGTCGGCTACGTCTACAACCGCGGCGCCGCCAATCTGCGCAAGGCTCACTCCAATGTCATCGGCATGGTCATCAACGATCTCACCAATCCTTTCTTCGCGGAACTGGCGGTCGGCATGGAACGCGTCTTTCAGTCGGCCGGCATCGTGCCATTCATCGCCAACACGGCGGAAAATCCGGTGCGCCAGGAAGAAGTGCTGAAGTCGCTGATGGAGCAAGGTGTCGCCGGTCTCATCGTGTCGCCGGCGCGCGGCACGACGCCGGGCGCCTTCCGCAGGATCGAGACGGCGGGCTTGCCGGTGGTCTTCGCCATGCGCCGGCTACCGGAAAGCCGCATCCCCGTGATCGCGCCCGACAATCATCGCGGTGCCTATCTCGCCACCGCTCATCTGATCGGCAAGGGACATCGCCGGCTGGTCTTCTTCGGCGGCTCGTCCGATCTGGTCGTCTATCACGAGCGGCTTGGCGGATTTCGCGAAGCCTGCGAGACGCAGGGCATTGCCGCCGGTGACGCGCTTGTCGTCGAAGGCGAGACCAGCCGCAGAGGTGGTATCGCGTGCCTGGAGACCGCTCTCACGATGGCTGAACCGCCGACCGCGGCACTCTGCTTCAACGACGCCGTTGCCTTTGGCGCCATGCTGGCTCTGCGCAAGCGTGGGCTGGAGCCGGGCGCTGATTTCGCCATCGTCGGCTTCGACGACGTGGCCGAGGCCGAGCATTACATGCCGGCTCTGACCAGCGTCGCGGTGGACTCGGCGGGCCTCGGCGAACGTGCCGCCCATGTGATGCTGAAAATGATCCAGTCGCGCACCACGCGGGCCGAGGATCATATCGGCGCGGTCAATCTCGTGGTCAGGGAAAGCTGCGGCCCGGATCGCCGCGCCCGAAACAGGCCCGCGGGTTCGGGGGACGCGGCATGAGCGTCAGATGGGGGTTGATCGGCGCCAGCACGATCGCCAGACAGTTCATGATCAACGCCATCCGTGCGCAAGGCGATGGCGAGATCGCGGCGGTGATGAGTTCCAGCTTGGAGCGAGCCACGGCCTATGCCAGGGAAAACAACATTTCGCTTGCCGTCTCGACGCTCGATGCCCTGCTCGGCGCCGACATCGACGCCGTCTACATCTCGACCACCAACGAATTGCACCTCGAGCAGGCGCTCGCCGCGATCAAGGCGGGAAAGCACGTTCTGTGCGAAAAGCCGCTGGCACTGAGCAGTGCCGATGCGCGCACGATGGTCGCTGCCGCCAGGGCCGCTGGCGTCGTACTCGGCACCAACCATCATCTGCGGAACGCCGGCGCGCATCGCGCCATGCGCGAGGCGATCGCCGCCGGCCGCATCGGCAAGCCGATCGCCGCGCGTGTCTTCCATTCCGTCTATTTGCCCGAAAACCTGCAGGGCTGGCGCATTGCCAAGCCCGAGGCAGGCGGCGGTGTGGTGCTCGACATCACCGTGCATGACGCCGACACGCTGCGTTTCGTGCTCGGCGACGACCCGGTCGAGGTGTCTGCTTTCACCCAGTCGGCCGGCATGGCCGGCAGCGGGCTGGAAGATGGCGCCATGTGCATCTGGCGCTTCAAATCGGGCGTCATTGCCCAGTCGCACGAGGGCTTCACCACCAAATTCGCCGGCACCGGTTTCGAGGTGCATGGCTCGGAAGGCTCGCTGATTGCCGGCAACGTGATGACACAGAGGCCGGTCGGCTCGGTGATGCTTCGCACCGCGGCAGGCGAAGAGGAATTGAGCTTCGACCGCGAGCATCTTTATGCGCGCTCCGTGCGCCAGTTCCACACCGCGATCCGTGGCGAGGGTCAGCCCTCCGCCACCGGCGAGGACGGCATTTGGTCGCTGACCGCTGCCGAAGCAGCGCTGCAATCTGCCAGTTCCGGCAAGTCCGTCAAGATCGACCCGAAACTCGGGAGCATGAATTGAGCAAGGTCGTTTCCGCAGCTGAAGCCGCCGGCCTGATCAAGGACGGCATGGTCGTGTCCGTGTCCTCATCCAGCGGCCTCGGCTGCCCGGACGCCGTGCTGGCCGCCATCGGCGAGCGCTTCGATGGGGAAGGCCACCCAAAGAACATCACCACACTGCATCCGATCGCCGCCGGCGACATGTATGGCATTAGGGGTATCGACCATCTGGCCAAACCCGGCCTGCTGAAGCGGACTTTGTGCGGCTCCTATCCGTCCGGCCCCTCCTCTTCCGAACCGCCGCAGATCTGGAAGATGATTGGCGACAATTCGGTCGCCGCCTACAACGTGCCGTCCGGCATCCTATTCGATATGCACCGCGAAGCCGCCGCCAAGCGGCCGGGCGTGCTGACCAAGGTCGGTCTCGATACCTTCGCCGACCCCCGACACCAGGGGTGCGCCATGAACGCCGCCGCCAGCGAGCCGATCGTTTCGGTGCAGCAGTTCGATGGCGAGGAATGGCTCTATTTCCGCTCGATCGTGCCTGATGTCTCGATCATCCGCGCCACCACCGCCGACGAGCGCGGCAACCTCACTTACGAGCATGAGGGCGCCTATCTCGGCGGGCTGGAACAGGCGCTCGCCGCCCGCAACAATGGCGGCGTCGTCATCGCGCAGGTCAAGCGCGTCGTCGAAAATGGCACACTGAAACCGCACGATGTACGCGTTCCCGGCGTGCTGGTCGACCATATCGTCGTTGCGCCAGACCAGTTGCAGACGACACTGACACCCTATGATCCGGCAATCTCCGGAGAGATCTTCCGGCCGCTGTCGAGCTTCCGCACGCCAGAGATGAACGTCCAGAAGGTGATCGCGCGCCGCGTCGCCATGGAGCTGCGCGACGGCATGGCCGTCAACATCGGCTTCGGTATTTCCGCCAATGTGCCGCGCATCCTTCTCGAGGAAGGCCAGCACGGCAAGGTCACCTGGGTGATCGAACAGGGCGCGGTCGGCGGCGTGCCGCTGCTCGACTTCAAATTCGGCTGCTCATCGAACGCCGACGCCTTCATGCCCTCGCCGCACCAGTTCATCTACTTCCAGGCCGGCGGCTTCGATGCCTCGCTGCTGTCCTTCCTGCAGATCGACCGCCACGGCTCGGTCAACGTCTCGAAGCTTTCGGCAAGGCCGCACGTCACCGCCGGTGCCGGCGGCTTTGTCGACATCACCGCACGGGCGAAGAAGATCGTCTTCTCCGGTTTCTTCAATGCCGGGGCCAAGCTGTCACTGGCCGATGGCGGCATCCGCATCGACGCGGAGGGCAAGGTCAAGAAGGTGGTCGCGGAGGTCGAGCACATCTCGTTCTCGGGCAAGCGCGCGGTCGCGCAGGGACAGGACATCACCTACGTCACCGAGCGCTGCGTGATGAAGCTGACGCCGGACGGGCTGGTGGTAACCGAACTCGCACCCGGCATCGATCTGCAGCGCGATGTGCTGGCGCAGGCCGAATTTCCGCTAGGCATTACCAAGGACCTCAAGACGACACCGAGCGCGCTCTACCTGGACCAGCCGATGGGCCTGTCGCTGAATGGCGCCGCCTCGCTCGGAGGCGCGCATGGCTGAGCGTCTCGTCACCTTCGAGCAGGGTGGTGCCATCGGCATCGTCACGCTGCGCCGGCCGGAGAAATTCAACGCGCTCGACATCCCGATGCTGCGGGCGCTGGAGACGGCGCTCGACGCGGCCGAGATGGCGGAAGGCGTACGCGTCGTGCTGCTGCGCGGCGAAGGCAAGGGCTTTTGCGCCGGCGGCGATGTCGAGGCCTGGGCGCGGATGAGTGCCGCCGATTTCCAGGTGCAATGGGTGCGCTATGGCCATCGCGTCTTCGACAGGCTGGCGCGGCTCAGGCAACCGACCATCGCCGTTCTGTCCGGCCATGCGCTGGGCGGCGGGCTGGAACTGGCTGTGGCTTGTGATTTCCGCGTCGCGGAAACACATGTGAAATTGGGCTTTCCCGAAACCTCGATCGGCGTTGTTCCCGGCTGGTCCGGCACGCAGCGCGCCGTGCGCCGCTTCGGTGCGCAGACGGTGCGCCGCATGGCACTGGGCGGCGAGATCTTTCTCGCCCCTGAAGCACTGGCCCTGGGTGTGGTCGACCGGGTGGTCGAGACCGGCGAGGCGCACGACGAAGCCAAGGCATGGGCCGAAAAGATCGCCGAGCGCGGTCCGCTGGCGACGGAAGCCGCCAAATTGATGATCGCTGTCGCCGAAGGCGAGGAAAGTGCCGCCGCCACTGAAGCGCTGGCCAGTGGCTTAATCGCCATGACGGGCGATCTCAAGGCCGGCGTCGGTGCTTTCAAGGCCAAGCAGAAGCCGGCCTTTTCGAGATCCTAGAGGAAACACATGAACGCACCCCTCAAGATTTCCATGCCGGCCGAGGCGTCCGCGGCGCCGAAAGCCTACAGGCTGCTGATCGACGGCAAGCATATCGATGCCCGCGACGGCCGCACGATTGCTCGCAATAGCCCCGGCCACGGCTTCACCGTCTCGCACTATGCACAAGCCGGCGAGGGCGAAGTGGAAGCCGCGGTGCAGGCTGCTCACAAGGCGTTCGAAACCGGCCCGTGGCCGCGCATGAAAGCGGCCGAACGTGCCGCGATCCTGCTCAAGGCGGCCGACCTGATCGAGGCGCGGCTGGAAGAGATCGCCCGGCTCGACGCACTGGAATCGGGCAAGCCGATCGCCCAGGCGCGCGGCGAGATCGGCGGCGCCGTCGACATCTGGCGCTATGCCGCATCGCTCGCCCGCACGCTGCACGGCGAATCCTACGCCAATCTCGGCGATGCCATGCTGGGTGTCGTGCTGCGTGAACCGATCGGCGTCGTCTCGATCATCACACCGTGGAATTTCCCCTTCCTGATCGTCAGCCAGAAGCTGCCCTTCGCGCTCGCCGCCGGCTGCACGGCGGTGGTCAAGCCGAGTGAGATGACCTCGGCCTCGACCTTTGTGCTCGGCGATATCCTGATGCAGGCCGGCCTGCCCGCCGGCGCGGTCAACATTCTCGCCGGCCTCGGCGCTGATGTCGGTGCGCCGATGGTCAGCCATCCCCTGGTCGAGATGGTGTCGTTCACCGGCTCCACCCGCATCGGCAAGATGACGATGGCCTCGGCCGCGCAGTCGCTGAAGAAAGTTTCGATGGAGCTCGGCGGCAAGAACGGCCAGATCGTCTTCCCCGACGCCGACCTTGATGCGGCCGCCGACGCGGCGGTGTTCGGCGGCTTCTTCAACGCCGGCGAATGCTGCAATGCCGGCAGCCGGCTGATCGTGCACGAGGCGATCGCCGACGATTTTCTCAGCGCTGTCAAGGCGCTCACGGCCAGGGTGACGGTCGGCGATCCGCTCGACGACCAGACCAAGGTCGGCGCGATGATCTCATCCGACCATTTGACCAAGGTGGCGGATTACGTGGCGGCAGCTGCCAACGAAGGCAGCAGCGTCTACAGCGGTGGCAAGCAGTTGGCCTCCAATGCCGGCCAATACCTCGATCCCACCATCATCCGCGGCGTCACCGAGGATATGGCCATAGCGCGCGAGGAAGTGTTCGGACCGGTGCTCTCGGTGCTGACTTTTGAATCGATTGAAAAGGCGTTGCACATCGCCAACAACACGCCCTATGGTTTGTCGGCGGGCGTGTGGAGCGCCAGCATCGACACTTGCATGTCGGTGGCGCGTGGGGTGCGTTCGGGGACCGTTTGGGTGAACACATTCATGGAAGGTTATCCCGAACTGCCTTTCGGAGGCTACAAGCAGTCCGGTCTCGGACGCGAACTCGGCAAACGCGCCGTTGAGGATTATACCGAAGAAAAGACAATCCAGTTTCATCGTGGCCAACGCACCGGATGGTGGGTCGGCTGAGTTGAGAAGAACCCGGTGGGCTTCCACCGGTCGTGTAATGCAACAAGGGAGGAAGTACATGTTGCGCAAACTGCTTATCGGAACGGCTCTCGCATCGGGTCTGGCTTTCGCGGCTCATGCCGAGGACGTCAAGGAAGTCCAGATGCTGCATTGGTGGACGTCGGGCGGCGAAGCGGCTGCTCTCAACGTGCTCAAGGGTGACCTAGCCAAGGAAGGTTACGCCTGGAAGGACGTGCCGGTGGCCGGCGGTGGCGGTGACGCTGCCATGACCGCGCTGAAGGCAATGGTCGCGGCCGGCAATTACCCGACCGCCTCGCAGATGCTCGGCTACACCGTGCTCGACTATGCGGCGGCCGGCGTCATGGGCGACCTGACCGAGACGGCGAAGAAGGAAGGCTGGGACAAGTCCGTTCCGGCCGCCCTGCAGAAGTTCTCGGTCTATGAAGGCAAGTGGGTCGCGGCTCCGGTCAACGTCCACTCGGTCAACTGGCTGTGGATCAACAAGGCCGTCATGGACAAGATCGGCGGCACCGAGCCGAAGACCTTCGACGACTTCGTTGCCCTGCTCGACAAGGCCAAGGCGGCAGGCGTGATCCCGCTCGCCCTCGGCGGCCAGAACTGGCAGGAAGCCACCATGTTCGACTCGGTCGTGCTGTCGACCGGCGGACCTGAGTTCTACAAGAAGGCCTTCAACGACCTCGATGACGAGTCCCTGAAGTCCGACACGATGAAGAAGTCGTTCGACAACCTGGCCAAGCTCGTCACCTATGTCGACCCGAACTTCTCGGGCCGTGACTGGAACCTTGCCACCGCCATGGTCATCAAGGGCGATGCCCTTGTGCAGGTCATGGGCGACTGGGCCAAGGGCGAGTTTAACGCCGCCAAGAAAACGCCGGGCACGGACTTCCTGTGCTATCGCTTCCCGGGCACCGAAGGCTCGGTGGTCTACAACTCCGATATGTTCGGCATGTTCAACGTTCCGGACGACCGCAAGGCCGCCCAGATCGCATTGGCCACAGCCACCCTGTCGAAGAGCTTCCAGTCGGCCTTCAACGTCGTCAAGGGTTCGGTTCCGGCTCGTACCGACGTTCCGGACACCGACTTCGACGCTTGCGGCAAGAAGGGCATCGCCGACCTGAAGGCAGCCAACGAGGGCGGCACGCTGTTCGGTTCGCTGGCCCAGGGCTATGGCGCGCCTCCGGCGGTCGCCAATGCCTACAAGGATGTCGTCTCCAAGTTCGTCCATGGTCAGATCAAGACCTCGGACGAGGCCGTGACCGAGCTGGTCAAGGCCATCGACGACGCCAAGTAAGCGCCACACACAAAAACGCCTTCCCCGTTCCGGCGGGGAAGGCTCCGATCCGCGAAGCTGGATGGCCGCGTGTCGACGGGAGGAGCCTCATGAGCACGGTAGCGACAAGCCAGATCAAGCTGACGCCGGAGCACGCGCGCCCGCGCGCCTCGGTGCGCTCGCGCCTGCAGGATGCGCTGCCTAAGATCGTGTTGGCGCCGAGCTTCGCCATCACCATCGTCTTCGTCTACGGCTTCATCCTGTGGACGATCTATCTGTCCTTCACCAATTCCAAGACCTTCCCATCCTATGTCATCACCGGCCCGCGCGCCTATCAGCGGCTGTGGGGCTGGACCTTCGACACCGACCCGCCATCGAGCTGGTACACGTCGATCACCAACATGGGCATCTTCGGCTTTCTCTACATCTTCATCTGCCTGGCGCTCGGCCTGTTCCTGGCCATCCTGCTCGATCAGAAGATCCGCGGCGAAGGCGTGTTGAGGCCGATCTATCTCTACCCGATGGCGCTGTCCTTCATCGTCACCGGCGTTGCCTGGAAATGGTTCCTCGACCCCGGCCTCGGCCTCGAGCAGACCTTGCATCAGTGGGGCTGGACGAGCTTCCATTTCGACTGGATCAAGAACAAGGATTTCGTCATCTACACGGTGGTCATCGCCGGCGTCTGGCAGGCCTCCGGCTTCATCATGGCGATGTTCCTGGCAGGCCTGCGCGGCATCGACGGCGAGATCATGAAGGCGGCGCAGATTGACGGCGCCACCACCTTCCAGCTCTACCGCCGTATCGTCATTCCGCTGCTGCGGCCGATCTTCCTGTCGGCCTTCATCGTCCTCGCACACCTCGCCATCAAATCCTACGATCTGGTCGTGGCTCTGACCAGCGGCGGACCGGGCGGCTCGGCCTGGCTGCCCTCCAATTTCATGTACGAGTACACGTTCAAGCGCAACGAAATGGCCGTCGGCTCGGCCAGCGCCGTGATCATGCTGATGACCATCGTCGCCATCATCGTGCCCTATCTCTATTCGGAACTCAGGGAGAAGCCGCGATGAGCGCCGTCACCACTCCCGCCCGTCAGGCTTCAGGCGTCGTCAACGTCAAGATCGTCAACCGCATCGTCATCTACGGACTGCTGGCGCTGTTTGCGCTGTTCTACCTGATGCCGCTGTTCGTCATGCTGGTCACCTCGTTCAAGACCATGGACGAGATTCAGAACGGCAACATGCTGGCATTGCCCCAGGCGCCGACCTTCGATCCATGGCTCAAGGCCTGGGGGGAGACCTGCGTCGGCCTCACCTGCGCCGGCATCAAGGGCTATTTCTGGAACTCCATCAAGATGGTTGTTCCGGCCGTGCTGATCTCGACGATGCTCGGCGCCCTCAACGGTTACGTGCTGACCAAATGGCGCTTCCGTGGCGCGACGCTGGTGTTCGGACTGATGCTGTTCGCCTGCTTCATTCCGTTCCAGTCGGTGCTGTTGCCGATGGCAACCATCCTGGGCAGCCTCGGCCGCTTCGGCGTCATGCTGCGGAATTCGGTCGGCACGAGCTTCGGCCTCGGTAACCCGACGGTCAACCTCGTCTTCGTCCACGTCGTCTACGGCATCGGCTTCACCACGCTGTTCTTCCGCAATTACTACGAGGCGTTCCCGACCGAACTGGTCAAGGCGGCACAGGTGGACGGCGCTTCGTTCTTCCAGATCTTCCGTCGCATCATGCTGCCGAATTCGATGCCGATCTTCGTCGTCACGGTGATCTACCAGTTCACCAACATCTGGAACGACTTCCTGTTCGCCTCGGCTTACGCCGGCACCGGCGACTCGATGCCGATGACGGTGGCGCTCAACAACGTCGTCAACACCTCGACCGGCGTCGTCGAATACAACGTCAACATGGCCGCCGCGATGATCGCGGCTCTGCCCACCCTTCTAGTCTATGTGCTCGCCGGCCGCTACTTCGTGCGCGGTCTCATGGCTGGCGCCGTCAAAGGATAATCTGATGGCTTTTCTGGAAATTGATGGTCTGAGAAAGCGCTTCGGCCAGGTCGAGATTCTGAAAGGGATCGATGTCGAGCTCGAGAAAGGCGGCTTCCTGGTGCTGGTCGGCCCGTCCGGCTGCGGAAAATCCACTTTGCTCAACACCATCGCCGGGCTGGAGACGATCACGTCGGGTGAAATCCGCGTCGACGGCCGCCAGATCAACGATCTGCATCCCTCCAAGCGCGACATTGCCATGGTGTTCCAGAGCTACGCGCTCTACCCGAACATGACGGTGGCCGGAAACATCTCGTTTGGCATGGAGATGCGCGGCGTGCCGGCGGTGGAGCGCCAGAAGGCGATCGACAAGGTGGCTAAGGTGCTGCAGATCGGTCACCTGCTGCAGCGCAAGCCGAGCCAACTTTCGGGCGGCCAGCGCCAGCGAGTCGCAATGGGCCGGGCCCTGGTGCGCGACCCCAAACTGTTCCTGTTCGATGAACCTTTGTCCAACCTCGACGCCAAGCTGCGCGTCGACATGCGCATCGAGATCAAGCGCCTGCACGCCACCACCGGCACCACCATCGTCTACGTCACCCACGACCAGATCGAGGCGATGACGCTGGCGACCAAGATCGCCGTCATGCGCGACGGCGAGGTACAGCAGTTCGGCACTCCAGCCGAAATCTACAACAACCCGACCAATCTCTTCGTCGCAGATTTCATGGGCTCGCCGGCGATGAACCTGATCCCGGCGACCATCGGCACCAACGGCAACGCGCTGTCCGTTGTGCTCCAGCGCGAGGCGCGCGAGCCGATCAACCTGCCGATGGCCAATGCACCGGCGGGCCTGTCGGCATTCCAGGGCAAGCCGATCATCTTCGGCGTCCGCCCTGAAGCGCTGACCGACCCGGAAGGAGCCGAGCGCAATGCGTCGAACATCGCCACCGCCGACTGTCACATCGAGGTCATCGAACCGGCAGGCTCCGACACCTTCGCCGTCACCAATCTCGGAGGCAAGGGCGTGGTGGCGCGGCTGCGTGCCGACGCCAACATCCAGCCGGGCACCAACACGCCGCTCGCCTTCAACCTGACAAAGGCTGTGTTCTTCGATCCGGCGACCGAGAGCCGCATTCGCTGACGGCCATGACAAATCCGGACATCGTCATCATCGGCTCCGGCATAGGCGGCGCAACGATCGCCTCCGGCCTTGCCGGCCGCGGCGGCGCCCGACTGGTGGGGGGGGGGTGCGGGCCGCAGGCCGCGACGCCGCAGGAGGGGGGCCCGCGGTGGCACGTCGTCGACCGCCCCGAACGGCCGCAGGGGGTTT